>NZ_KB235919.1:37312-56474 GCF_000332195.1 Pleurocapsa sp. PCC 7319 | reverse complement strand
TCGATCGCCCTTCTTTAATCCCTCAATTTAGTACCTGAATTCTTACATCATTAAGAAATATAAAAAAAATATTATTAATAATATTTTGTATATTTGCTAGGAATAAAATCTAGTAAATTAATCTTTTTAGATAGATAGAGATACATTTTTCTATAAATTGTTATGAATAAAAAAAACGTAAGTTTTTGGATAAAAAGACTAGGATTAGGCTTAATCGGGTCATTATTAATAATAAGTATTAACTATTATTTGATTTCTCCTTTAAAAGCTCAAGAAGTTTTAAAAGTAGGAACAGAACCAGCTTTTCCTCCCTTTGAAATGCAAGCACCAGATGGCAAAGGATTTACTGGATTTGATATCGATTTATTCAAGGCAATTGGTGAAGAAGCAGGTTTAGAAATTCAGTTTCAAAGTATGCCCTTTGATGGCTTAATTCCCGCTCTACAGTCTCAAACTATTGATGCAGCCATTAGTGGTATGACTATTACTGCAGAACGTGCTCAGACAGTGGATTTTGCTCGTCCTTATTTTCGGTCTGGTCTGGCGATCGCTGTAAGAAAAGAGGATCAAGGAAAAATCAAAAGTTTTGACGACCTAGAGAATAAGAAAGTAGCGGTGGCTATTGGCACAACTGGAGCACAGGAGGCTGCCAAAATACCAGGAGTAGAACTCTTTACTTTTGATAATTCTGCTCTAGCCCTTCAAGAGTTGAGCAACGGTAAGGTAGATGCCGTGGTTAATGATTCCCCTGTAACCCTTTATGCAATCAAGATTGGTAATCTTAACAGTATTGAGATAGTAGGTGAACTGTTAACCGAAGAATATTATGGAATAGCTTTACCAAAAGGCTCGCCTAATGTAGAGAAAGTCAACAATGCTTTAGACGAGCTACTCAAGACAGACAAATACCGTGGGGTTTATCAAAAATGGTTTGCAGGAGAGCCGGCTAAGTTACCTTTAGTTACCCCAGCTTTAGAAGGAGAAGCTGCTACCTTTAGTCTGATATCAATGTTACCCGCTCTATTGTATGGGGCGTTGATAACAATATTGCTAACTGCATTTTCAGTCTTTTTTGGCACGATTGGTGGAACCCTATTGGCTACAGCTTCAATCTCTGACTTTAAGCCTTTGGGTTGGTTGAGTCGTATCTATGTAGATTTCTTTCGCGGCACACCTTTGTTGGTGCAGATCTTTATGATTTACTTTGGTATTCCTTCTCTTCTACAGGGAATAGGCTTAGACTTTAATTTTAATCGCTTTGCTGCTGCGGTTACGGCTCTTAGTCTCAATTCTGCCGCCTATTTAGCTGAAATTATTAGGGGTGGGATTCAATCAATTGATATAGGACAGTGGGAAGCTTCTCAATCAATGGGAATGGGATGGAGGCAAACTATGCGATATGTTATTTTTCCCCAAGCTTTTCGGCGGATGTTACCACCCTTAGGTAACGAGTTTATAACCATGATTAAAGACACTAGCTTGGTGGCAATTATCGGTTTTGAAGAACTATTTCGTCAGGGACAGCTAATGGTGGCAACTACCTATCGAGCATTTGAAATCTATGCAGCAGTCGCGTTGATCTATTTGTTTTTAACCTTTATTGCTTCTAGAGTCTTTAGCTGGCTGGAAAAACGTCTCAATCCCGTGCGCCGCGCCAATAAACAAGCATCAGCCCAGATTGCTTCAACTCCCGAACAAGTAGCAAGCTGATCTATTTAGCAATTTCATAAAAATCAATAATTTTAGGTGAGAGGATCATGTCTAACCTTTTAATCAACTTACTCCCAACGGGTGTAATAGCTTGTGGTGTCATTTTATGGGAATGCAGTAACTCTAGCGCATCGCCTTCACATAATTATCAAAATGATCTTGGTCAAGTAACAAATGTAAATCAGCTAAGAGATGTAGCTCCGACAGACTGGGCTTACGAAGCACTCAGAAGTTTAGTTGATCGCTATGGCTGTATTTCAGGGTTTCCCAATCAGACATATAAAGGTAGCCAACCCCTTAGTCGTTACGAATTTGCAGCAGGTTTAAATAGTTGTTTAAATCAGATGGAACGTTTAATTGCTAGCTCAGAGTCTGTTTCAGAGGAAGATCTGGCAACTATACAGCGATTAAATCAAAAGTTTAAGACAGAATTAGCTAGCCTTGGGGGGAGAGTTGATGAGATTGAGGGTCGGACTACTGTTTTAGAAGATAGTTCTTTTTCTACTACTACCAAGCTAAATGGAGAGATAGTTAACTATGTGCTGGGAACATTTGGGGATGAGAAACCAGATGGTAGCGATATTGATGATGAAATTACCTTTAGTAGTCGAATTCGTCTTAACTTTGATAGTAGCTTTACAGGAGAAGACCGCTTAAGAGTCCGTTTACAAGCGAGAAATGTTACCAGTCCGGCTTCATCTGGTGGTAATAATGCCCTAGCCCTTAACTTTGAGGGCGACAATAATAACAATGTTGAAATCGACGACTTGCATTATATCTTTCCTATTACTGATAAAATATCGGCTTTAGTTGGTGCTAATGGCGTTGCAGTGGATGATTTCTTTAATGTCGTCCCCACCATGGGAGTAGCTTATGACGCTCTTAGTCTCTACAGTGCTTATAACAACCTGATTTACGATAACGCTAATGGAGAGGGTGCTGCGGTGGGTATAGATATAGATATTATTGATTCTGTAAATTTAGCTGTAGGCTACTGGGCGACTAATCCTGCCGAACCTGAGCCAGGGAATGGTCTTTTTAACGGTAACTATGCCGCTGGAGCTAATTTAAATATATCCCTATTAGAAGAACGTTTAAATTTTGCTTTAGCATACCTAAGAGCATATCAAGGGGCGGGTAGTGGCTACGATCTAGCTGGCTTTGTCGGCACTGATGCTGCTACCGATCCGTTTGAAGATCGTGCCAACTCCTCTAATAATTATGGTTTTGCCAGTAGTTTTCAGGTTTTAGAACGGTTATCGATTGGCGGTTACTTTGGCTATACTACTGCTTCGACAATTGATGATAACGCTGATGCCAGTATTCTGACTTGGAATGCCTACGCAACTTATAGTGATCTCTTAAAAGAAGGCTCAGCTTTTATTGTGAGTTTTGGACAGTCTCCCAGTTTGATTGATTCGGATGGTAATGCCTTAGAAAATGATGAAGATGAACCTTATCTTCTAAACGTAGAATTTCAATATAGTTTAAATGATTTTATTCAGTTCACACCTGGAGGCTATGCTTTATTTAATCCCAATGGTAATTCAGACAACGAAACTATCTATGTCGGCACTTTACGCACTATTTTTAGATTTTAAATTTACTTCACTACCACAACAACAACTAGCCCGATTACTTCTTCGGAAACTAGTTTTACTAAATTTAGCCAGACTAAAGCGCCGAGGACAGAAGAAGTATCATCCGAAGAGAGAAAATAATAGCCCCCTAAAGTTTTTTTGGAGGCGGTTTTATTTAATAATTTAATAATTTACAGCTAATAGCTTTTATTTGTCACGAAACATTTCAGAGATTGATTTCCATAGTTCTTTAAGAAGCTGTTTTACTTGTCTTTCTTTTTTGGCGATCGCTGTACCTGTTTCACCTAATTTTTGCTCAAATTCTTGTTGTTTTTCTTCAATCTTGCCCGTAAAAACCTTAGGATTTTCTCTGGCTCTTTCGTACCAAGTTTTAGCTTCATTAAGATACTGACTAACATTGTCAAAGCTTTCACCATATCTACCAGCTAAATTTGCCTGCACAATAGCTAACTGAGCTTTTAGCTGAGCATATCGCTTTTGCAAGAGAGCAATTTCTTCACTATTTTCAACGGTTTCGATAGCAGAAGAAATTGCTTCTTTTACCTGAGCTGGTTTATCTTGACTTGTAGCTTGTAAATCTTCTAATACTCCGTCTATTTCTTGTTGTAACTGTTCTTCTTCAGTTTCTACCTTTACTTGTAAGGTTTGAATCTCTGATTGAGTACTAGAGATGGTTTCTCTTCTAACATTACTTATACCTTCAATTGCTCCTTCAATAGAAGCCGTAACCTCTTCAGTGATTTCTCCTTTTTTATCTTGAAAAACTTCTGCTACTGCTGTTATCGCTTCTTGAACAAGACTACTGATTTCGGCTCTACCTTCTTTAACTTCAGATGCAGCTTCAGATACCGCTGTTCTAATAATATCTCTAATGTTCTCTGACTTTAGTTGTCCTGTTTGTTTAGCTTGTTTTAGATTACTAATTATTCTTTCTTTCTTCGATTCATTCATAGTGTGTATTTCACCTATATTTACAAAAAATTTTGTTTTAGTAAAAAATTGATATACCTTGTTAATAGTGATATTTTCAATAAGAATTTACTTCTAATCAGAATTTAAGAAATACTATTTCAACTTTGTATTCTGAATCAAGCAATTATTTGATCTTTAAAATTGCGGCTCAATTCTTATTTTGAGAGTTATTGGTATTTTGAGAGGATTTAAAGCTTAAAAAAGCAATTCTTAAAACTCTTAGTTTTTAAGTCGATGTAATTTAGACTATATATTTGTACCCTATACTTTTATTTTAAGATTAGATTACGGATATTCGTCTATCTTGGTATGGATTTATGAATCACAAACTTAATAAAAGAAAAAAATTGTAGATTTAATTATCCATACTGTTTTCATTCTATAACCAAAGATAGAGGGTAAAAATGATAGCAATACAAATATCATCTCCATAGATAGATGAATTAATTCTGACTTTTGATATATTCTGATGCTTGAAATAAGCATGAAAATTAGAAGTTAAATTGTATGGATTCTTTTACTCCTTTGCAGACAGCATGGCAGCAACTGTTGTCAATGCTTAAAGGGACGATTGCACTATTGCCGAATATATTAATCGCAATTATTGTTTTTATTATTTTCTGGTTTGTTGCCAAATTCTCCAGAAGATTAATTAAAAATTTGACTAAACGTAAAAGGTCTCGCAATCTAGGGTTAGTTCTTGCTAGGCTGTCTCAAGGACTTATTATTTTAGTGGGTGCATTTGTCGCCTTAGCGATTGTAATCCCTTCCTTTAAACCAGGTGATCTAGTTCAGTTGTTAGGAGTCAGTGGGGTTGCGGTTGGTTTTGCTTTCCGCGATATTTTACAGAATTTTTTGGCGGGAATTTTAATTCTGATTACCGAACCCTTTGTCATAGATGACCAGATCGTGTTCAAAGAATTTGAGGGAACAGTAGAAAATATTCAAACCCGAGCTACTACGATCAGAACCTACGATGGTCGTCGAATTGTTATTCCCAATGCAGAGTTATTTACTAATTCAGTAACTGTAAATACTGCCTTTGAAAAACGTCGTCTTGAGTATGATATTGGAATTGGTTACGGTGATGATATTGAAGAAGCAAAACAGATTATCTTAGATGTACTTCATAATCATCCAGAAGCACTATCAGATCCTCCTCCTGAAGCGTTGGTAGTTGATTTGGCAGCGAGTACAATTAACATTCGTGCTCGCTGGTGGATCGATCCTCCTCGTCGAGCTGATGCTTTAGATGCTCAAGATAAAGTATTAACACAATTTAATAATAGGCTTGTAGCCGCAGGTATCGATTTACCATTTCCCACCCAACAAATTTTGTTTCACGACCAAACAGAAGAAACAGACGGCGATCGCGCTCGTCAAAGAGAAGGATGGCCATCTGTTAAAGGAAATAACCCCAAATCTAAAAGTATTGCTAGTTCTCTACGACAACTAACAAGAGACAGCAATAGGAATAATAATGGTGATGGTAACAATTAGGAATACCATAACTAAAATGTTAAAGCGATTAAGGAATTGGCTAATTAATAGCCGTCATTTTTTATTCTCCTGGTACACTAAAGACTCTCAAGAAACCCAAGAGCCAGAGCGATCGCTAGTTGAATTACCTGCTGAAATGCGAGATAGACTAGTTGAGGCTGTTGACAACTTACCTAATAATCCTGCGGATCAAGAAGCGATCTTATCTGTTTTAGATGAAACATTTGATTGCTGGTTTAAAAATCCTAACGATACTAATAATTCAGTAGTAATCTTAAGCGATCCTGTCGCTACCATATCGCGTATTTTATCTGAGACGCTAGCAGAATGGATCGAGAAAAAGCAAGTGCCGATGAGGCTGTTGCCCTTAACGGCTAGACCAATTGAGATTGAAACTATCAAATCTAAATTAGAGTATTATCTTGAACAACAGTGCCCAAAAAATAACTTTGATAAGCAGGGGTTAGAAGTTGTGGTAATTCCTAATCTAAGCTGGTTTTTCCTTCGTTCTCTTGAGGGTCTAGAAGGTATTGAATATTTACAATCATTGTTATGTAAAGGTTCGGAAAATCGCTTTTGGATAATTGGTATGGGTCAGGTGGGTTGGGAATATTTAAACTTGATTTATAATATCGAAGCATATTGTGGAAAAGTTCTGATATTACCTAAAATAGAATCGGAAGAATTGCAAGAATGGCTTGAGCCAATTATTAATGAATTAGATATTATTTTTGATGAGCCGCGCTTAGATCAAAAACTTTTAAATAACAATAAAGATAACAAAACTAATTATTTTGATCTCTTAGTAGATATTTCTGAAGGAGTTAGTAAAGTAGCAGTGCAGGGGTTTCTAAAGTCAGTAAAGTATGAAGAAATAGATGAAGAGGAAAAAGTTGAGGAGGACGAAACTAAATCTCACCCCAAAAAAATAGTTGCCAACACTCCTTCTTTACAAGATTTACCAGCTTTAGAATCAGCAGACCAATATCTTTTATATTCTCTCTTGTTACAAGGTGATTTAACTATATCTGAGTTAGCTAAAACTTTAGGAGATGAAGAGTTAGAAGTTCGAGCTAGAGTACAAGTTTTACGTCGTCAGGGTGTAGTAGAACAACAAGGCCAAGTCTTAAAAATTAATCCAATTTACTATCCTAGATTAAAACAAGAGTTAGCCAATAACAATTTTGTTATCAATGGAGAATAGAAAATTTAGGAATGAACTACTTTACCACCTTAGGTTTTTACTGGTTGGCACAATCAGCGGGAGATGCAGCAGAAGAAACTGCGGAACAAACTAAAGAAATTGTTTCTAAAATTACTACAGGTAAACTTGCACAGGGAATATTTATTCTAGTTACTGCATATTTAGTCTTAAAAACACTAGATAAGCTAATTATTTGGCTCTCAGAAAGAATTGCCAAAGAATGGAGATTGAGAGTTAAGCAGTTTTTACCTTTTTTGCGGATGGTGGTATTAACCATTAGCACCGTAATTTTAATGAACTTGTTTCTCAATCTGTCTAAAGAAAATATCTTGGCAGTTACGGGTACTGTAGCGGTAGCTTTAGGTTTTGCTTTTAAAGATTATGCAAGTTCAATTATTGCTGGAATAGTGGGTTTGTTCGAATCTCCTTATGGAGTAGGCGATCGCGTCAAAATCGGCGAACACTATGGAGAAGTAATTAGTTATGGTTTGCGAGCTGTTAAAATCCAAACTCCAGATGACAATACTATAACTATCCCCCATAATAAAATCTGGACAGAGGCAGTATCAAATGCCAATGCTGGAGCGTTAGAAGCACAAGTAGTTACTAAATTTTATTTTGCTCATGAAATAGATGTTAATTTGGTCAGAAAAATTCTCTATCGAGTAGCACAAACTAGTAAGTATACCGCTCTCAAGTTACCTATTATCGTTGTAATGGAAGAAAAACCCTGGGGAAGTGTCTTTAAACTCAAATGCTATCCTCTCGATGCAAGGGATGAATTTGTTTACAAAACTGATCTTACCTCGAGAGCAAAACGCGCTTTTACTAAACATCAACTCGTATATCCACGCATTTTTGAGCTTGAAGATATGGAAATTGGGAAGTTTTAACAAATGCTCTTAACATACAAAATGTCTTTACTATCTAAGGGCTGACAATAGCTACCTTTCTATAGCTAACTGATTTTAGAATGATTCATTTTATTTAGCTGTGCAGCCAAATTATCAGAGAAGTGCTCAAAGTCTTTTTTTGCGGATTTGACATAATGTTTGAGATTAGCCCATGCATGTTCGATGGGGTTTAGATCTGGAGAATAGGGGGGAAGATTTATCAGTTGGGCACCAGTACTTTCAATGAGATTTTTGATGTCATTTCCCCGATGCCAAGGAGCATTATCCATGATAACAACCATCCCATGAGTGAGATGTCCCTGAAGGTGAGATTTAATCCAATCCATAAAAACCTTCTTGTTGACAGTATGGTCATAAGTGTTTGTGGCAAAAAGTTTATTATCTGTTGACCAAGCCCCAATGATATTGGTTCTACCCTGTCTTTTGCCATCAGTTAGACCGTGTACTTTTTCTCCCTTGAGAGCATAGCCATGAGTTCTTTGCAAACGATGACATAGCCCACTCTCATCTAGATAAACTCTCTGTTGTTCGGGATACTGTTCTATCTCTTTTAAATAATCGTTTCGCCTTTGTTGGTCCCGTTCTCGGTACTGCGGTGTCTTTTTTTTCGACTAATCTTCAATCTTTTAAGTGCTCGACATACGGTATTTTCTTTGGCTCTAATCGCTTCTGCTATTTCTGCTTGATAGGCATCGGGATTTAATGCGACATAAGCTTTTAATTTTTCATCATCTACTCTAAACCCACCTCTTTTTTTGGGGTAAATAGCTGCAAGCTCTCCTCTTAAGGCTCTTTTTTCCCATCGAAGAATACTTGTTCTACTAGCTCCAAGCATTCTTGATATTTCTGTTTTGCTTTTGCCTTCTTCTAACAGGTCTAATGCACGTTGCCGCATATCTAAAGAATATGCCATTTTTAGGTTTTATTTTCGATTGTTTAAGGGTTATTATCCCAATTTAGCTTTAATTCTTCAGCGATTCAAACTTATTTCAGTTAGCTATAGTAAAGACTTAAAAACATTTATTTTTTTTTTTATTAAAGCGATCGCCTAATAGGATAAGAATCCTGCGATTACTTAATTTTTGACTTCTACTTTTTCTTTTGACCAAATACCATTCTCATCTTCATCATATTTATCTTTGATATTTGCCCAGGCTTGCTGTTCCGCTTTAGTCTCATCATCGGTTTCGTCTAAAGCAGTATTGTAGCTTTGAATAAAATCTTTTTGTGCTTGTTCAGAAAGGTGAGAACGAATTTCTGGAGATAGATCTTCTACTCCGTTACATTTACCGGGACAAGCACGAGGTAAAGTAGATTCGTTAACATGAATTTCTTCGCCACCTGCACTTTCAATCAACAGTTGATATTCACCAGATTTGTTAGCGGGTACTTCTGCCATTAATAAGAATTCACCTGCTTTGACACGAGTTTCGTAAATGGCTGCTTTTTCTTCTGGCATACCTAGAGTTGCTAAAGCCGAAGCTAATCCAGCACCAGCACTACCTGCGAGTGCTCCTGATGCTGCTCCCAATAAAACAGAAGTAATTGGACCTCCTGCTACCACAGAACCAAGAAAGGGAATAAATAGTACTCCTACACCAGTAAAGAGGCTGAGAAGAGAACCAAATAAAGAGCCAAAAACTGCGCCAGTACGTAAGCCTCCGAGGACAACATCCTTTTTAGAGATGAAACCTGAGATACGGGTTTGAGATTGAAAGTTTTGACCCATTACAGAAATATATTCTTGTGGGACACCGCGATCAATTAGACGACGAACAACATTATCTACTTGCTTTTCTTCTTTGAGCACTGCGGTGATTGTACGTTCTGCTTTATATTCTTCAGCCATTTAATTGAATTCCTCCGGTTATAAAATTATTCAAATAATTTTCAAGTATTTTTCATGTATAGAACATAGCTAAACAGCTTCTAGCTATTGTTCTATCAATTAATTAGTTAAGGGTAAATTATCGCTTGAGCTCTTACCCTGCTTACTTTGCTAGTTCATTCACCTCAACCTATCAATTAAAGTTTGATAGATTACTAGGCATTCACTGCTGGTTTGGTTTCTGTTCCTGTGCGACCACCTTGACCTTGTAAATTTTCACCTTCAATAAAGGAACGTAACATCCAAGCCATTTCCTCATGCTGCTCCATCAATCCTGTCAAGAAGTCAGCAGTTCCTTCATCGTGATACTCATCTCCACACTTGTCTATATCTTCTCTAAGGTTACGAATGACTTGTTCGTGATCTTGAACCAAGCGATCAACCATTTCATTAGCAGAAGGAAGATCGTTAGGATGTTCTTTAATTGAGCTGTATTCAATGAATCCTGCTGCTGTTCCCAACGGATAACCACCTAATGCACGAACTCTTTCTGCTGTAGCATCGATATTCAAAGTTAAGGCGTTATAATGCTCTTCCCACAATGTATGTAGAGTGCGAAATTGAGGTCCTACTACATCCCAATGATACTTTTTAGTTTTGATGATGAGTAAATAGAGGTCGGCAAGATCTTTATTTAATAACTCAATCACACCATGACGTTGTTCTTCGGTTAATCCGATATTTAACTTAGACATATAATTTAAAAAATCTGCACAATTACACCTTTATTGAAACAATTAGTTTAGCAATCGCACATCTGCAATAAGAGAGAAAGCTAGGCCTATTTGTGTCTTACTTAAGATATATTTATTGATGAATAGGGGAAACAGAGAAAATCAAACTGATGACTCATTAAAATGAATTAGTCAATTCTGCATGATTGTCTGGGCGGATTTTTCTGCCATATTTACGGGCATATACTTGGGTAAATTCAGCACCAAAGAGTAGAATTTGAGCTGAATAAAATACCCAGGCAAGAAAGATAATCAGTGAACCAGCAGCACCATAAGCCGAACCCAAACTTCCCCTACCTAAATATAAACCGATGATAAATTTGCCAAAGGTGAATAGTAAAGCGGTAATTATTGCTCCTATTAAAACGTCTTTCCAGCGAATTTCGACATCGGGGAGATATTTATAAATTAGAGCGAACAACAGGGATATAAAACCAAACGAGATCCCAAAATTTAGCAGTTGCCATAAAGGAGTTAAACCCGGAAGTAACCCAATTTCTAGCTTATTAATACCAGATAACATCGCACTAAGTACTAAAGATACTAGCAACAAAAATCCGATC
Organism: Pleurocapsa sp. PCC 7319; assembly: GCF_000332195.1. Lineage (NCBI taxonomy): Bacteria > Bacillati > Cyanobacteriota > Cyanophyceae > Pleurocapsales > Pleurocapsaceae > Pleurocapsa > Pleurocapsa sp. PCC 7319. The sequence goes on along the minus strand of NZ_KB235919.1, from coordinate 45,388 downwards.
ACCAGTACCATTCCAAAAGACAACAATCGTTTACGAATAAATTCCCAAATTCCGCCATCTGGTTTAGCTTTGACATTCCATACAGTATTGAGTGCTTGCTGTAGTTGAGCAAATACTCCAGATGCACCAATCAGTAGAATTACTACACTAATAATTGAAGCTACGCTACCAAGTTGAGGTTGATCAGCATTGGCTAAAGCTGTTTCAATTGCTTGCGCTCCTTGTTCTCCTACTAGATTGTTAATTTGTTCAACGATTTCACCTCTAGCAGCATCTTGTCCAAAAACTGCACCAGCAATCGCGATCGCAATTACCAATAAAGGTGTAATCGAAAATACCGTATAGTATGCCAAAGCAGCAGCTAATAAAGATACTTGATCCTGCTGCCATTCACTAAAAGCTTCTTTTAAAAGTTTGAATATTGACTTAATTCGTATTTGCATAAATTAAAAATCTAACTACTGCCCGTAATTTTGCAGCTTTTTCCTATAATCGCATCTGGCTAGGGAAGTAGAAATCAAAACTCTCAGCTTTTAATTCTCTTAAATAAAACATACTGAGTATAACGAAACATCTTGACTGTATGCTGGAGAAGCCAAGTACTTAATTCAGATTCAGATATTTTAATTAAACATTTATCGTCAAAATGGATTCTGGCTTGTAAAATAGCGATAAACAATAAGCTTACTGAATTAACCTAAAAACTAGATGACTAAGATTATTGCCTTGTTTAATCAATCTGGAGGAGTAGGCAAAACTACTTTGACAATGAATTTGGGCTATCATCTAGTACTAAACAAAAATCGGGTTTTACTCATAGATATAGACCCGCAAGCTTCACTGACAACATTTATGGGAATCGATTCTGAAGAGTTAGAGCAAACTATTTACGAGTCAGTAGTAGGAGAAGAACCGCTCCCAATTATTCAGCAAATCAATGGTCTGGATTTAGTTCCAGCTAATATTAATTTGAGTGCAGCAGAATTAGAACTAGTATCTAGCCTAATGCGTGAAGTACGATTAAAAAATGCTCTTAATTCTGTTGTTGATAATTATGATTTTATTTTGATTGATTGTCCACCGTCGTTAGGAATTCTTACCGTTTTGAGCTTGGTAGCTGCTACTCACGTTTTGGTACCAATTCAGACTCAGTTTAAATCTTTTCAAGGAACAGATTTATTATTGAATACTGTTGCTAGATTGCGTAAAGCAGCTAACCGAAACTTAGAGATCGCTGGTTTCATTCCTACTATGTTTGATAGTCGTACCGCTCAAGAAACTAGAACCTACAACGCAATTAAAGATCAACTCTCGCCCTTGGCTACTGTTTATCAACCAATTCCTCGTTCCATTGTTTTTCCTGATGCCAGTGAAAAACGAGTTCCTCTTGCTCTTCATCAGTCTAGACATCCCGCAGTTGATGTAATGAAAAAAATTGTAAAAAAATTGGAACAATTATGACTCGACATAGAAAAAAAGAACAGCCTTATACTAGTAAATTACGTGGAGTTGCTGCTCTATTAGAAAGTACTGCGACAACTGACAATTTATCAGCCAAGGTAGCAGAGCTAGTTCCACTTGATAAGGTTCAAAAGGCAAGTTCTCAGCCTCGTCAATACTTTGATCCTGTTAAGCAGCAGAAGTTGGAAGCATCTATATCTCAACATGGTATTTTAGAACCCTTGTTGGTTAGACCTGTTGATTTAGGACGATATGAAATAGTAGCCGGGGAACGAAGATATCTAGCTGCTAAGGGATTAGGATTGTCAGAAGTTCCTGTTGTTATTAAAGAATTATCTGATATTGAAGCGATTCAGATTGCTTTGATTGAAAATCTACAACGAGTTGATTTAAGCCCTTTGGAAGAAACCGAAGGTATCCTGCAGTTGTTATCTGTGGCAACTAATCTCGATAGGGAGCAGGTGATTTTATTGCTGTATCGGATGCAGAATGAATCTAAGGGAAAAGTTACCCAAAACGTTTTGGGTAAAGATTTGGCTACCAAAATTATTCAAATTTTTGACGATTTAGGAAGATTGAGTTGGGATTCTTTTGTCAGTAGTCGGCTTCCACTACTGAAATTGCCAAAAGATGTTTTGTCAGTTCTTCAACAAGGAAAAATAGAATATACAAAAGCCAAAACTATCTCACGTCTTAAAGATGATGCCTTGAGAAAACAGCTTCTTGAAGAGGCGATCGCCTCTTCATGGTCTTTGAGTAAAATTCGTGAACAAATAAATAAAATTCAACCCAAATTTCAGCAAGAAAAAATTTTAGGTCATTTAGATAGTACATATAGGCAATTAAAAAAATCGAGAAAAATGTTTTTGACAAATCCTAAAAAGCGAAAAAAATTAGATTCACTATTGACTCAAATAGATAAATTATTAGAAGCTGAAATTTAAGTAGATTGTTGTTGACCTTTAGAGTTATGGGATTAGATGCTTAATTAGAGATGCCTAAACACCAAATATAACTTTCTCTATAACTGAAAATATTTTCAAATAGCGGTTAGTCACTATTGGTGGTATTGACTATTAATATGGGGAAGCCAAACGAATTTTGTTGAGATTAACTCAATCTTGAGCCGAGAATAAAATGCCAATAATAGAGATGTTCGTTATCATTGTTGTGTCTTTTTTTCAGTCTTAATTATAAATTTAACTGGAAAGTTGCAATATTATTTATTATCAAGGTTTTCAGCTATATTTATTAGTTTTTGTAGCCAAGGCTCTTCCTTTCCTAAATAAATACCATTGAGTTTTTTTTGTTCATCTCGTTTTCTAAAATATAGATAAGGACCATATTCTTTTTCTTCGCCCGTCGGCTGAATTTTATAGATGTATCTTTTTTCTATATATCCAATATTTTTATCGCCTATTTTCTTAATTCTATCTTCAATTGCTTTAGCTAAAGTTTCCATAGAAAATGGTTTGGTCAAAAAATCAGAGGCACCCAAATTCATGGTTTTTCTGATTGTATCCATATCTCCATAGGCAGAAATAATAATTGTCTCTATTTTAAAGTCAAGGTATTCTAGTAAAGTCAGTAGCTTTATGCCATCAATTTTTGGCATTTTAATATCTAAAATTAATAAATCTATAAAACCATCTTCTACAATTTTTTCGAGAGCTTGCTTCCCATCATTAGCAAACTCAAACTGGTATTTTTTTGATTTAATTTGTCGTTTAAAATATTGCTTAATTATCTTTTGGAAAGATAATTCATCTTCAACAACCAAAATATTAGTTGGCATTTTTACATTAAAATTTGTCTGAATAAGATGATTTGCAAAATGCTAATTATTATCCTTTATTGAACTTTTAAAAAGATATGACTGTATAAATTACTCTATCTTTTATTTGGTTGATATGTATGTATTTTTGATTATTCGAACAATAGAGTATTGGATAGAGTATAAATCATTAGTTTGGTAAAATCTATAGTTGTTTTATAGTTAAAATAACATGAATTATTCATGTTAAATAAACAATTTGGTAGTAGCGCCTTAAATCGGCTAGGATAAATGTCTCTAATTACCTCTTAAACTTTGAAATGCCTAGTTGATGACATTTTCGTATCATATTAAATTATGTTTCAGGTTCCAAATACTACTGCTTTAATTACAGAAGACAATTTTTTTATTCCTAGTTAGTTATAAGATCTTAGAATATGGTGATTTTAGGATGTGGAATCGATTTAAAAGGCTAATTCGGGATTGGCAAAGAGTAATCGTAATAGTATTCTGTGTTACGCTGTTAATTTTCTTTTTGCGTCTAAGTGGTTATTTGCAATCTCTAGAATGGAATACTTTAGATATATTGTTACAGCTTCATTCTCGGCAAGTAGGTAATCGTAAGACTACAATTATTAGAATACAAGAGCCCGAAATCCAAGAGTTGGGACAGTGGCCAATAAGTGAACGCACTTTGGTGAAATTACTCCAAACAATTCAAGCGCAACATCCGAGGGTGATTGGATTATCTCTGTATAGAAATTTTTCTCTTGTACAAAACCAGAAAGAGTTAGTCAAAGTATTTCCGAATACCTTTACTTTTGGCGAAATTCAACAAGCAATTACAGCTTTATTTTCGACCAATCAAAATCAGTCACAAATACTAACAAAGTTAGAGCAAGTTAGTGCCAGTGATTTAATTATTGATCGAGATGGAGTTATCCGTCGTGCTTTTTTATTTCAAGTGGATCCAAAGCAAGGATTATTACCTAGTTTGGGAATGGCAGTGAGTTTAAAATTTTTAGAGCAAGAGGGAGTTTTTCCTACTGCTTCCCCAGATCAAGGTTGGCTACAACTAGACCAGGTGGTGTTTTCTCCTTTTAATCAAAATGATGGTGGTTATATTCGTGCCGATGACAGAGGATACCAAATTTTAATCGACTTTCGGAGTTCAGCTCACTCTTTCAACATCATTAATTATACGGACATTTTAGCAGGACACTTTGATCCAAAATTGCTAGACGATCACATTGTATTAGTTGGTTCTCAGGCAACTAGCAATCGAGATCATTTTTATACTTTTGGTCATAGTGGATCTGCTCATCCTATTCAAACTTATAGTGTTGAATTGCAGGCAAATTTAGCTAGTCAAATTGTTAGTACAGTTCTTGATGAACGTCCTTTGATTAAGAGTTGGTCGGATTTTCAAGAGTATTTATGGATTTTAGGTTGGGGTACTGTGGTAGCTATTTGGGCTTGGAGCTATCGCCAAACTAAAAATTTTCTTAAGCTAGTGATAATTATTGGCTTAGGAATAGCGATCGCCATAGTTATTCAAGTTACTATTAATTATGTTGCTTTTCTATCTGGTTGGTGGCTTTCTCTGGTTCCATCCTTATTGTCAACTTCTATTTCAGCGATTTGTATTTTTATTCATATCTATGTCAACAAGCTACAAGAATGCAATACTAGGTTAACTAATGAAGTCAAAGCACATAGTCGTAAATTAGAAGTAACTCGGGCTGAATTACAGTCAGCTCAAGAAAAGATTATATTTCAAGATAAATTAGCAGCTCTAGGAACTTTAGTTGCTGGAGTTTCCCATGAATTAAAAAATCCTTTACATTTTATTGTAAATTTTGCCGATCTATCACTAGATTTGACTGAAGAATTGCGAGATGAACTAAATCAAGACTCATCAATTTCTCCACAATTAGTTACTAGTGATACATATCAATATTTAGATACATTGGCAGAAAACTTAAGTGAAATTCAGAAATATAGTCAACGAGCCAACGACATCTTACAAACTATGTTGCCTCATCCTAATCAACAGAGTTTTGATTATCAGTTAAGTAATATTCACGATCTGATTGATTCAGCAATCAACTTAGTTTTCCATAGCAAAAAAAATCGAGAAAATAATTTTAATATTATTCTTTTAAAAGAGTATGACGCTGACATAGACTTAATCGAAATAATTCCTCAAAGTATAAGTAGAGCTTTAATTAATATTATTGATAATGCTTATTATGCTTTACAAGAAAAGTATAGATTAAGAAATCACAACTTTACTCCGACTCTAACAATTAAAACCGTTAATCTTTTCAAAGCAATTACTATATCTATTCAAGATAATGGTCCAGGAATACCCAAAGAGATTATCAATAAAGTTTTTGATCCCTTTTTCACAACCAAACCGCCCAAACAAGGAATGGGGTTAGGGTTATCAATAACCTATAACTTAATTACTGAAGGCAACCAGGGGAAAATTAAATTAGAAACTAAAGTTGATGTTTTTACTCGATTCACAATTCTATTACCAAAAGGTGATAGAAACAAAAGTCTAATAAGCCTTTGAGATGCTTAGATGCTTAGATTTACAAGCCAAAAAATAACCGGCTTTTCAGAAGAAATAAGTAGCTCCACTTAATTAAACATCAAACGTTCAACAGCATAATTTCCCTGTTGACCCCGATTTTCGATGCCCTCAATAATTGCTTTTGCCAAATCGTATTCATCCTCAAACACATAACCACCTAATTCTTGGCGTTTAAGATGTAGCCATTGCTCTTCAATACGGTTCATTTCGGGAGAGTAAGGAGGAAGAAAAAATACGCTTAATCCTTGTTTTGACCAAATTTGATGACGTTGTCTAACTAACTCTGCACGATGGATTGAAGCATTATCATGAATGATTACTGTCGGTTTTCCTGTTTCGTATAATCGTTTCATGGCTCGTTCAGCTTGCCAGTCCATAAAACGGAGATAACTCTTTGTCTTGTAAGTTCCGACTTTCAAAGCATACTCAAATCTTTGTTCTTCTTCCCAGACTCCCATGATATTGACTCGTCTTCCTTTTCTAGTTCTTTGAGAAATAGATTTTTGCTGACCAATTTGACCGTAACCATAGCCGAGAGGACTTTCTGGACAACATCCCGACTCATCTAAATAGAGTAAGGTGATTAAATCTTCTTCTGCCCATAGTTTTAGGGTTTGCCAATCCCTCTTTTTAGCTGCTTTAAACTCTGAATTTTTAGGTGCTGGAGGTTTTCTCCTTAATCTTTTCCAACGCCACTTTTTTTTTGAGTATGCGACGAACTTGTTCTGCTCCCAGAAACACTTGTCTTTCTCTAGCTAATCTGTGGCTTAGTTGTCGAGAGCTGATGCTACGAGGTTCTTTTAGCCATTTTTCCACAGCCCTCCAATCTTCCTTTGTCCAGATCGGCTTTTTTCCTCTCCCTTTCGCTTCCCATAAACCTACTAAACCGTGATGATTCCATCGATGAATCGTTTGTCTAACCGTCGATTCTGCCCATGTTAAATAGTTCGCGATTGCGCTCCGCGCACTGCAAAGCAATCGCTTTTATTTTCCATCCTGCTGCATTTAGACGAAGTGCCGTTGCTCTTTGCTTTGTTCGTCGAGGCACTTTTGATGACACTTCTAGCTCTTGTAATGTTTTATTTTCTTCTGTAGTTAGAGTTATTCTTAATGCTGCTGGCATGCCTCAATTATCAACCTGGGTTTTCCTGTTTTTATTTTACGTTTTTTTAGGTGGAGCTACTTACCAGAAGTAGCTTATGGAAAGAGAAAAGTTTAGTCACGAGTTTGTAACCTTTGGTCAGTTAGGGTGAGGAGGAGTAAAAAAGGCTCGAGGCTCAGGAGTTGGTCAACCAAACTAATTAGTAGTCTGAACAAAAGTCGGAGTCTCGAGAAGTAAAAAAGGTAGTGCCAAAGAGTGTTACCGACAATTCTAAACTAAAGCCTAAAACAACAGTATTATTCACCAGAATAACTTTTAACCAAGAAAATAAGCCGAAAAAAGCAGCCAATCAACCAAGAAATGTTCGATGAATAAGATAATAACTTTTAATCATAACCAAAACCATCAAAGTCAAACAGCCAGTGTGCTCAATTATCAGCCAAGTCCAGAGCTGAGTCCAGAAGTCGAAGGCACCGCCGAGGTACATAGCCTAGCAGCAGTGATCGGGAATGTGTATCTGGGAGAGAGAGTAATGGTAGCGCCAGGAGCCTCAATTAGAGGAGAACGGGAGCGACTAGTATGGGTGAGTCAAGAGGTGCAAATAAGAGATGGAGTAATAGTACAGGGAGTAGACACAGGACATCATCAAGAACTGATGGGGGAGCCGGTAGTAGAGGTAAATGGACATTACTATGGAGTGTATATCGATAGAGGAGTGACTCTAGCCCATCAATGTCAGATATGCGGACCAGCAAGTATCGGAGCAGAGACCTATGTGGGGATGCAATCACTAATCTTTAGAGCGACAGTAGGAAGTAATTGCGTGGTGGAGCCCAAAGCGTTGGTGATGGGAGTGAATATAGCAGATGACCGCTACGTACCAGCAGGAGCCCTAATTACAACTCAAGCAGCCGCCGATGATTTGCCGGGAATCAGCCCCAGATACTCTTCTCGCCGTCAACAGCCGATGGTAGCCCAGGGGAGAAAATTCAACGCCAAAGTGATTAGCTCCCAGTCACAGGTAGCTTAAAGCCAAGAACTTAACAGCCATCAAGTTAGTTAGTCCCTTTACCATTGATTGTCCAACAGAAAAATGAATAAAAAAGTTGCTGCCAAGTCGATAGATAGTAAGAAACT
>NZ_KB235919.1:0-37212 GCF_000332195.1 Pleurocapsa sp. PCC 7319 | reverse complement strand
ACTCGGTCGAGATGCGGGGATGGATTTTAAAGACCTACCGGAGCTGATGGCGCAGGTACAAGAGAAACTGAGCAATGGAGGCAAAGCAACAAGTATCATCGGTACCCGGGTGATGTTTGATAATAATGACCGAGACGATTCGATCGTCAGTGTGGCCTCGATCCCGCAAATAGAGGGAGTGATGGGTTCAGGTTGGCAGCTGGCGGTATCCACGCCAGTAGATGAAGCCTTTGCGCCGCTGAATCAATTGCGTTTAACCTTACTGCTGGGGACGGCGGGGGCAGCCTTGTTGATTGGGGGTCTGGCAGCCCTGTTGGCTCATCAAGCCACCTTACCGATTGTGGCCGCAGCCGGAGCAGTCAAGAAGATTGGACGGGGTGATTGGGATACCCAGCTGGAAGTGACCGGTTCTGATGAGTTAGCGACCCTGGGCAGTAACATCAATAAGATGGCAGTACAGCTCAAATCACTGATTGTACAGAAGGACAAAGCAGCCAGACGCTCCCAACTACTGAAAGATTTGACCCTGAAACTAGCAGGAGCAGTCGATTCACGAGCGGTGTTTCAGTTAGCAGTCGAAGAAATCATCCCGATCCTCAAGGTAGACCGGGCGATCATCTATCGTCATCAACGGGATGAGCAAGGAGAGATTGTCGCCGAAGCAGTCAAATCAGACCGGGTGGCGAGATTACAGACCAAGGTAGCCCAACTCAACTATCTGCATCAATATCTGATGGAGGATGACTCCGAACAGGTAAGAGTGGTCAATAATATTTACCAAGCCAAATTCAAGCTGCCTCATTTAAGAGAACTCGAAGCATTTGAAGTCAAATCAGAGTTATCAGCACCGCTATTTGTGGGACAACAGTTTCAAGGATTTTTGGTGATCCAGCAATGTGACCGTTCACGAACCTGGAGACAGGGAGAGATTGACTTTTTTGCCCAACTAGCATCTCAAGTGATGTTAGCCAAAGAGAGAACGGACTTGTTACTGGAGCAAAAAAGCCTCAAGGAACAACTGCAACAACAGGCGATGGAGTTATTGATGGAGGTCGACCCGATTAGCAAAGGAGATTTAACCATCAGAGCGACTATTAGAGAGGGAGAGATTGGCACGATAGCTGACTCCTACAATGCAACGGTCGAAAACCTAAGGCAAATAGTGACCCAGGTGCAACAATCGGTGACCCAAATAGCGAGCACCACGTCGAACAATGGGGAGATCGCCCAATCCCTATCTTCCAGTGCGACAGAACAATCAGAAGCGATCGCCTCAGCACTGAAACAAATCAAGACGATGACCGAATCGATTCAAAATGTGGCAGCCCATGCCGAGTTAGTGGAAAAATCGTTCCAAGAAGTAACCAATACAGTAACGGTGGGCAATTTAGGCATGGAGCGGACGGTAGAAGGAATCTTTGCCATCCGAGAAACCGTAGCTGATACCGCCAAAAAAGTGAAACGGTTGGGAGAATCATCCCTGAAGATTTCTAAGGTAGTTAACCTGATTAATAGTTTTGCCGACCGGACTAATCTGTTAGCGTTAAATGCATCCTTGGAGGCCAATCGCGCCGGTCAAGATGGACAGAACTTTGCCATCGTAGCTGAGGAGGTACAAACCTTAGCCAAACAGTCCGCCGAAGCGACCACAGAGATTGAAAAACTAGTAGCCAGTATCCAGCTAGATACCAAAGAAGTATCGACAGCGATGGAACAGGGCACAGAGCAAGTGGTAGCGGGGACCAAGTTGGTCAATGAAACCCGTCAAAAGTTAAATCAGATTGCCTCATCGAGTACGGTAGTGGGAGATCGGCTCAAGCAAATCGCCCAAGAAACAGTTCAGCAGTCACGAGCCAGTCAGCAAATCAATAATACTATTGCTGAAGTAGCTCAAATCGCCAGCCAAACTTCAAGTGATGCGATCGCCGTTTCTGACTCGACCAAACAGCTGTTGAAGATCACCGATCAACTTCAGACCAGCGCTCAAAAGTTCAAAGTTTAACTTCGTGAGCGAGAAAGCCCCACGCTAAAGTCCCAAGGATGTAAGACTTAGCGATGGGGTGTAGTCAAACCTATATTTCGCACGTTACTAATGAAGTATGATAGATTATCGAAAAAATTGCTAATTTTGTCAGATTTTGATTGTCACATCTTGAAATATTTTTGATTTCTCGCGATGACATGATTGGGACTTAGATCGTCAAAACCATCTCTTGGCAATGGATTTGAATGAAATTTATTAGAAGTATAATGCAACTCGCGAAATGAAATGTGGGATAATCTTCCTCCTTCAATCTTAAAAAATAAAGAATCCAACGTATAAATGACGTTGGATTGTCAATGTCGATTAATCTCTTCACTCCGTTCTTGTTTTGCTCTAGCAGTTGAATTTTTTTGGCTACTTCCCAGTAAATTTCTACCCAAGAGACGACATAAAAAAACAGTTCCCAATCCCCAAGCACCATTAATAATTAAAGCTGTTGCCACCCCTGGAGGAGTCCAGCCTCCTCCAATAGGTTCACCTTTAAGAGGTAGTACAACAAACCAGTTAACTAAACTAGGACCTAATGAACCGATAATTAATCCTGATAACCAATATCCCAAATCTCTAATCCAGGCAACGGATAGTGCTAAAACTAAGCCCCATATACCGCCCCAAAACGCCAAAGAAAATACACGAGGTATACCGAGAGGACTAGTCGAACCCATAGCATAAGGAGTTAATTTATCTGGAGCTAGACCGATCGCCTTTAAGATCATCAGCATCGGTTGATGAAAAATTAGAACTGATAAAAAACCGGCAGCAAAAGCAATCAGCATTAATAATACTGAACTATTTATTTTATTCATATAATTAAAACTGTTTTAGCAAAAAAGTTGCTCTAAGTTTATGGCGTTAATTTCAGATTATTCAGTTTGATAGCGTATAGGTAAATATCCTGCCTGATCGATTAAGGTTTGACCTTCTTTGGATAAGAGCAAATTAATATAAGCCCTGCCTGCTAATTCATCTATTTCTCCATCTTCTCGTAAGATAACAAAGATGCGTCGAATGATAGGATAACTACCATCTAGAATTGCTTGTTTATTTATTTCTTGAGAGGAGTTTACTGGTTGGATATAATTGCGTGAGCCTCTTCTAGCCAGACCAATAGGACGAATTGTACTTTGATTCACAACTAATGGTTGAGCACCATAACCGATCGCCCCTGGAGTTTGAGCTACTTTACGAACAGCACTCGTAGTATCTCTAACAGCTTGGACATTGTCACCAAAGTTTTTCATCGAATCAGGCATCCCCTGTAACAGAAAACTCGTAGTAGCTTGAGCATCAGGGTCTTGACTAACGGGAACAATGGGTAAATCTGGTCCACCAAGCTGTTTCCAATTAGTTATTTGACCGCTGTAAATTTGTTCAACTTGTCCCAGGGATAATCCTGGAATGTTGAGATCGGGGTTAACATAAAAGGCGATCGCGGTTGTAGCTACGGGAACTTGCTTCAATTTAAAACCTCGAGAACTAGCTAAATCATATTCAGCTTGTTTGAGAGGACGAAAAGATTCCGCAAAACTGATCGTGCCATCGATTACCATTTGAATTCCCACACCAGAATTCGGGGGAACAACGAGAGGATCTTCATAGGTTAGTTGAAATTGGGGCTGTGCTTCGGCTATCTTCGCCATAGTATTTTGAGAACGAATTCCTGCTGATGCCATAGCGCCACCATAGAAAAATACTCCTTGAGGAACATTAGTTACCTTCGTAAAAGATTCCTTAAGTTGTAGTCCACTTTCATAAGCTTCGATTCCTTGAACCCCTTCAGTTGCTTCAGTTGACTTTACCATCTCTTCAGTTGATTGCTGCAGAGAGACGGAATTTTTGCGCCAAAAAAGACCCAATCCTCCAGTGACTATTATCAGTAATAGCAAAGGTAAATTCGACCAAGTTACTAAAGGTTTGTTATTTTTATTGTTATCAAAACTTAGAGTACGACCGCATTGTAAACAATTGTCTGCATCAAAAGGATTCTCATCAAAACCACAGTGAGAACAGACTTTAGTTATATTATTGTTAGCCTGTTCTCTATTTCGAGAATTAATTATTTGGTCATTTGATAAAAACATAACTTATACCACAGTTTCTACGAAGTAAATTAAACAAAAGAAAATAATTGAGCAAATAATTCTGGTGCGGCTTTGATAAATAAAAATCCATAAAAAATTGCTCCCAAAGCAACAACTATTTCCCGCCATAGTGGAGGTCGCAATTCTATTGGTAAAAATTTACGATTAACAAATAAAGTGTGTATGCTAACGATGGTCATATTTAATCCCGCCATACTTGCACCAATGAGAATTAGTAGTAAAGGCTTAACATCCAAGAATAGAATCAAAGTCCCTGACAAAGAGAAAACACAGAAAATACCATAGTAAATAAAGCGAACGTCTTCTTCTTGCCAATTTTCATTATCGTTACTTGTCCAAATGATGTCTGTTACCATCCGAACAAAAGCATCAGTAACTCCAATTTGAGTACTAAATAAAATCCAAAAACCAATCAGTAAAGTAGTACTCCACAAAAATTGATTACCCGTTGCTAAAACAATGTATTGAGCTTGATATACAGCGATGCCAAACTGATTGACAAATTCAGTTCCAAAGGGAATAAACTGCAAAGTTAGGAGGGCAGGTAACATTAACCCTAAAAAACAACCGATCGCCCAGACAAAGTATTGGTCGATATCTACAAACTTCCACCAATCCCGCCAACGTTGTAGGTTTTCAGTTGTCGGCAGAAAAACTTTTCCGGTCTTCATTAAAGATAATTTACGTCCACCCACGAGTGCAGGGATGTAACCGACGGTTTTTCCCATTCCCATTCCTTTATCCCGATACCAGTTGGTAATCACACCGTTAATTACGCCGCCAGCACCGGCATCGGACACAAAAGTACAGATGAGCAACCAGTCCAAACCAGAGGTGATTACTCCAAAATTTGTCAGTCCAGTTGCTGCTTTAGTGTATGTCTCCGCGGATGTATAAAACGAGACAAGGAAGACTAAAAATAACAAAATTACTATGATTAGAAACCACTGAATTTTTTCTAAAGTCCGCTCAATTTTATCGCCAAAGATAATAACTAAGGCGATCGAAAAAAACCAAAGTAGACCAAAAATTTTTATTAAGTAAGCGTGTTCAGGTCCTGGTACGGCACCAATATATAGTGCGGTAAGCGCTGTAGCTGCGGCAGATACCCAACCAGGCCAACTTAGTTGTAAAAAGGCGAGGGTAATGTAGAAAAAAGACCAAAATTGATGCCCGGGAGCGGTACGCATAAAACCTGTGTAAATAGGCTCCCCTGTATACAGGGTATAACGTATTGATTCTGTATTGATAATAGCTTGTAGTACGATTGACACAGGAACGAGCCACAGAAGAAAGCCTCCATAACGAGCTGTAACCGCAGGACCTAAAAGCCATTCACTACTACCAATGGATGTGCCTAGTAAAATTGCACCAGGCCCAATTGTCTTGAAAATGTTACGCCAAGTAAACTTTGGAGGTGCTGGTAGCTCCGCAACCTGCCAAGGAGCAAGATTTCCAGCCTCTATTGTTGTTGTCGAAACATACTCTGTTGGCTCTTTATTAATAGTTTTCACTGGACTAGGCTTAGATAGACCAGTAAAATTTAGACCTAAATAGACTAGATAACCTACAAAAATCGCTACTGACAGCCAGCCATAAAGACCATACCAAAAGGTCGATTGCTGTAAAATGCGGATGCCTTCCGTAAACACCTGAGCAATTGAACCGACTAATAAAACTGTTATAGCTGCTAGGATTCCATATTTTTGAGATGATGCTTGAAAGCTTCGCATTGTATTTTTGTTGACAACTTTTCTGATTATCCTTATATCCAGGAGTTTCAAATTGTTATTCAGAATACAAAAATGCTAAAAATAAAGATTATATTAAACAGTCTATATATTTTCTGAAATTATAAATGTAAGCAAAAAAAACCGTAGTTGTTAGACAACGAAGGATTTATCTTTTTAGAACTACCCATATCTTTACTAAAAATTGGCTATGAAATCGATGGCGATCGCTCATTATCATTTGAGTTGTCGCCATCGCCAGATATTATCAAAAATCATAGTTGCTAATTTAGCGATATGATTGAGATTGAATATCTCTTAAACGCGCTTCAGGACGGATGAAACGATCTAGTTGAGTTTCAAAAAACTGACGATTTTTCAATAGGTGCTGCTGATTTTGGTCATCTAAGGGATACAAAAGAGCTTGGCGTAACGCCTGGATTACTGCTGAAGTAACATTGTACATTGAGCGTTGGAAAGTAATTCCCAGTTGAATTAACATATCGTCTTCACCCCGACAGTATTGTTGATAATAATCCTGAAGATATTGGGGAAGAAAATGAGACATATCATCCATTAATAGTGTCGGGGGAATACCCGCAGTACCCACAGGAAACACATCAGCATATAAAATACCGTAGTGAAAATCTTTCTGCTCATCAGGAACTTGTTTGGCTTGAGCATTATAAGATTTAGTTCCCCGAAAAGGAGAAGTACGATAAAAAATTGCCTCGACGTAGGGTAAAGCAGCCTCATACAGCCAAGTAAAACCTTTGGATTTGGGAATAATTTCGTAGCATTCTTCCCCAATATAAACATGATGATAAATTGGTCTACCTGCCACAGCAAAAATACCATTAACTAGGAAATCCATGGCATCAGGTACACTTTTAAATCCACCTTCATCATAGATATCGGACATTTCCAAGAACACAGGTGCCATTACTTCCCAAAATAAACCTAGATTGGCATAGTAGGATAACTGTTTAACCTGTTCGAGTAGCATATCGGGGAAGAGTTTGTATAGCCCCAACATCACAGGGTTAGTTTTGAAGTAGGCTTTTATTGCCTTGTCAGCATTAGCTTTATACTCTTCAGAATCGAGGTAAGCATCAAATTTGCCTAAGCCCATATCTCTACCATGCCAGAACATTGACTGCATACAAGATTCGGCAAACTCCATATTAATGCGATCGTGCCATAAGTGATGGAGAAGTTTGGGCATTTTGCGAGTTTTACCATTTTCGATAAATTCCAGTAATTCTGGATGCGCCTTGGCATTTCCACGCCACACTTTGAGATCGGCATCATCCCCCGCATAATGATTGGGCAAATCCAAGTATTCTGGCGGCAGAAAATATTTAAAGAAAGGCAAGGGATTTAAAAATACTCGTTCTGCGATATAAAGTAAATTACGCCAGTAGAAATCCATTGGTATCGCATAAGCCTTGTAAATACCTATAATCTGCATTAAGTTCTCTGGCGTATCGGGTAACATTGAGCCACCAGCCTCTAACCGATGAACTACTTCAGCAAAAGGATGGGTGGAAGGAGGAAGTTTTGCTGTAGGTTGAATAGGGGTTTGTACCATGTTTGATTACTGATTACTGATTACTGGTTACTGAATTACTTAGCGCTGCTATTTGTTCAGTTTGATGAATATTTACTGCTAATAAGTTGGTCGTGGGTTCACTCCAGCGTAGTAGCCAATTGGGTTGAATACCAAGTATCAAAATAATTCCAGTTAAGACAAAAGCAGGAATACTTTCTGAAGGCAACACTGAAGGGTAATATGAAAGCTTATTATCTAATTTACCAAAACAGGTACGATTAAGCAGGATTACGAAGTAAACTGCGGTCAAACCAGAAGCAATGATACAAAGTAAGGTTGGAACAGGAAAAATTTCAAAACTACCCTGGAAAATGATAAATTCTGCCACAAATCCAACTAATCCGGGAATACCAGCACTGGCCATACCTGCCATAATTAGGAGACCACTGGTAAGGGGCAAACCACGCACAGGATTCATTAATCCATTGAGAACATCTAAATCGCGAGTTCCCACTTTGCGTTCCACAATTCCCACTAAGTGAAATAGTAAAGCCAAAATTAAGCCATGACCAATCATTTGGGCTACCGCACCCAAAATACTTAACTGGGTACCGGCAGCGACAGCAACTAAGATATAGCCCATGTGACCAATGGAACTATAGGCTACCATACGCTTGATATCTTTTTGCGCGATCGCACTTAACGCTCCATACAGTACGCTGACTGTACCGATAATTGCTAGTCCTGGTGCTACTATCGACCAGGTATCAGGGAAAAGCTGTAAACCAAAGCGAATTAAGCCATAAGTTCCTAGTTTAGCTAGAATTCCCCCCAACAGTATAGTTACCGCGGGGGAGGCTTCTGTATAGGCATCAGGTAACCAAGTATGTAAAGGTACCAAGGGAATTTTAATGCCAAAGCCAACCAGTAATACAGTTAGTAAAATAAGTTGAGTGGTTAAGGATAATCCCTGGGTCGTGATGGAATTGTAGTCAAAGCTGGTAGCACCATTGAGAAAGCCAATACCTAGAAAGGACGCTAAAACTAACAATCCTGATACGGCCGTGTAGAGCAAAAATTTAGTTGCTGCATACCCTCTTTTTTCTCCACCCCAAATCGCAATCATTAAATAGAAGGGAATCAGTTCCAGTTCGTAAAAAATTACGAACAATAACAAATTTTGAGCAGCTAAGGCTCCTGTTATTCCGGCATTAATTAAAAGAATGAGGGCGTAGTAGAGACGAGGGCGTTCGACCCTTTCACCAATACTATATATAGCAATAATGGTAAGTAAAGCATTTAATATCACAAGAGGTAAAGATAAGCCATCAACTGCTAAGCTATAGCTTAATCCCAGAGGTTCAATCCAAGAATAGTATTCAGTGAATTGCCATCCTGCGTTATTAATATCAAACTGAGATAATAACCAGATTGTCCAAGCGAAAATTACCACAGCAAAGATAGTTGTCAGTTTGCGCGAACGCAATGATTGAACACCTTTATCTGGTAAAAAACCAATAATACAAGCCCCGATTACCGGAAACCAAAGTAAAAAACTAAGCATTTTTTGTATTAATTATTAATTATTGATTACAAAAAATCGGACTTTTAAGCTCCAAAGTCCAATTCTAAAAAGTAAGTTGAGGAATCAACGGTAAACAAATTACGCCAATAAACAAAGCCATTCCAAGTAAAATTGACACCACGTAAAATTGAGTTTGACCCGATACGTTATACTTCAAACTTTCACCACCCAAGATAGTCGCTAAACCAAACAAATTGACTACTCCATCAATTAGATAGCGGTCAAACCAATAGACAACTTTTGAAATAAAACCAACTGCAAAAATAATAGTTACACGGTAAATCTGTGGCGTATAAAGGTCATAAGCAAAAAGATCTTGAATTGCTTTCGGTTTTAAGACAATTGGTTTGGCAATTTTGTTATTCAAATAAATAATAGCTGCGGAACTTGCACCAATAAAAGTCGAAGTAATTAAGGCAATAACAACGGTTGAATCCAAATTTTTCCACTCAGGCAGTAAGCCCCATTGGTGTAGCAAAATGGGCACGTGCAAAGCTAATCCCATACCAATAGTCATCGGCAAGACTAAACTCCATAAGCTTTCAGCAGATCGCACTGTCATTTGTTTGACTTGACCGCTAAAAACTAAGCAAAATTCCCGAGTCAAACTAAAAGCAGTTAAAGCATTGACGACAACTAATACCCCTACTAGCCAAGGACGAATCATCAGAAGGTTATTTGCCATTTCAGCTAGCGTCCAAAAACAGCCCAAAGGAGGAAAAGCTACCATAGAAGCTGCACCAACTAAATAACAAATACCAGAAATAGGTCGACGCGACCATAAACCTCCATATTGAGTTAAATCTTGGGTAATAGTGTTTAAAACTACACCGCCGATACTCATAACTAATAATGACATGGCGATCGCATAGGTGAGTAACAGTTTTAAAGCAGTAATATCCTGCTGTGTTGCCACCGCAATAAACACTAAGCCCATGTAAGCACTTACAGAATAAGAAAGAGAACGCTTAATATCAATCTGGGCGATCGCAATCAAACTAGCACCAATGGCAGTTGACGCACCAATAGCAATCATAAAGTTAGCCGCAACAGGTGATAAGGCCAATACAGGCTGTAACTTAATCAATACCCAAGCACCAGTTGATACCACTATTGTATTACGCAAGATTGTACCTGGCATAGGACCTTCCATCGCCTCGTCTAACCAGAGGTGTAAGGGGAACTGAGCACATTTTCCCAAAGGTCCGGCAATTAAAGCTAAGCAAAGTAATGTAGCGACATTAGGATTAATCGTGGCAGTCGCAGCCCACTCGCCTAACTCTGTATAATTCCAAGTTCCTGCCAGAGGTAACAAAGCTACTACTCCCATTAGCAGAAATAAATCTCCTACCCGTTTGGTCAAAAAAGCATCTCTGGCACCTGTGATTACTAAGGATTGATTAAACCATAACCCAATTAACAAATAGGTTCCTAGGGTTAGAATTTCTAACACCACGTAGCTAAAGAAAAGAGAATTACACAAAACTAGGGTAGACATCCCCGCTTCAAACAAAGCCAGTAGAGAATAAAAACGTGCCCAACCCCAGTCCATTTCCATGTAACCTATGGCATAAACCTGAGCCAGTAGATTTAATACGGCAATTAGAACCAAAGCTCCAAGGTTAATTGAAGATATTTCAATATCAAATGAAATATCTAAATTCGCAGCGTGAAGCCATTGAAATGATAAGTACTGAGCAGGTTGCTTCCATGTTGCTGAAAGTGCTAACAGGCTATGAATCAATGCTATTAAAGTCATAAGGATATTAATATAGCCAGCTGGTCTTGGTCCAGTCTGACGAATAATTCCTGGAGACCAAGAAATCGATAATATAACACCAACTAAAGCGTATATGGGAACTAACCAGATACTCTGAATAAGAATCTCATTCATAGACATTTAACTATTCTGTAATTTATATGCATTGATTTTTATCTATCTACATTAAGATTATAGTACTATGCTTTTGGAAAACAAAATATGGTTGTTTTATTTCATTGATAAGCATAGGTTGTGATTTAGTTCAGTCAGAGATTACTCCGCCGTACAACGACGGACGCATGCGGTGAGGCACTTGCGTTGGACTGGTTCCCAGGCTTGAGCAAAGCGCGAAAGTGCGGTCTTGCGAGACAGTTGCGGTGGACGGGTTCCCCGGCATAAGCAAACTTTCGAGGGCGGGGGTTTCCCCCATGAGCAACTTTCGTAAGAAGTGCTGAACCCGAAGGGCAAACCGAATCGCCTTTGCGCTCTGACCGTTGGTCAATGTTGACATGGTTAACAAAATCTGAATTGAGATAGCTTTACAACTAAAAATTGTGAGCTAAAAAGTACCTACTTAAGTTAAGCTTATGGGAATTTTGACAAAATTTAATCCAAAAGTTATTAGCTGTTTATGGAAATCGCCGCATTTTTTCAAGGTATATTAGGAGCTTCAAGTTTGATTCTGGGGGCATCTGTAGGTGTTTTTTGGCAACCAAATAAAGCTTTTTCTGCGGCAATAATGGCTTTCGGCAGTGGTATTTTACTGGCAGTACTTGCCTTTGAAATAACTGCTAGAGTTTATCAAGAAAGTGGTTTTTTTCCTTTACTAAGCGGTTTTTTCTTAGGAGGATTATTGTTCATTGGATTAACCAATTATGTAGATCACCATGGAGGATTTTTGCGTCAACCAGCTCCCAGTCGTCGATATCTTTTAGAGCAGATACAAGAGCAAAGTTCAGACGTGCTACAAAGTATTGCTCATATCGATGTGATTCAAAATTTACCTGATTCAGAGCAAAAAATTCTCGCTTCCTTACTTAAGCCAGTACATATCGCACCCCAGGAAATTATTTGCCAAGAGGGAGAAATAGGAGATTACTTTTATCTAATCGTTAAAGGAGAAGCAGAAGTTCGTAAACGAGAACGGGTTGTTACTATTCTTAGAGCTGGTGAGACTTTTGGTGAAATGTCACTATTAACGGGAGAACCCCGTTCTGCTTCAGTGACGGCAATCTCGCCTATGGATTTATATCAAATTAATCAGGAAGGTTTTGAATGGTTACTCAACCATTCTCCTCATCTGGCTAGGGCAATTAGTCGAACATTAGCCCGTCGACTTCAAGTATCTACTGAATCCCAAGTTGAATCAGAACGGAATTTATCGCTATGGCAACAGCAGCTAATGAATTCGATGCAGTTAGATTTAATGCTCAAACAAGATTCTGAAACTCTCACAGGGCTAGTTAAGCGTTCTGCTCCCAGTGCAATTCTGATTGGGACTTTAATTGATAATATTCCCGAAGCACTTGTGATTGGCATGAATGTGGGCAAAAATTACATCGGTTGGTCATTTTTGTTAGCTGTCTTCATTTCTAATTTTCCTGAAGCATTGTCTAGTGCAGCCGGTATGAAACAGACTGGAACTAAAAATAAGGAGATTTTAAGCTTGTGGAGTGGAGTAGTCTTGCTGAGCGGGGTTTGTGCCTTGGGTGGTTATTCACTACAAGATCAAGTTTCTGGTTTTTTGCTGGTTTTAGTTCATTCTATGGCTGGTGGAGCAATCTTATCGATGTTAGCCAGTACAATGATGCCTGAAGCTTATGAATTAGGGGGGTCTACCGTCGCTTTCTCGACTATATCTGGTTTTCTCAGCGGCTTTTTTATCACCACCGTTCAGATGCATTAATTTTGTTTGTTGATATCTGTGAGGAGGAGTTCAATGGGGAAAACAAAAAATTTTAGAACCCTCTCATATCAAAAGTTTTGAGGATTTACTCTACCGCTCTAAGTTGGCATTTGGGTAAAGTAGGAGCAAGTAACCCTCGTTTGAACAACGCCTAAAAATCAGACTGAAACAGTAGATATAACAACATATCTTTCAGAGGGGAAGAGGTAAAATTTGAAGAATCTATACCAAGCTTAACTGAACACTTTAATTCAACCATCATAAAAATCAATTCAAGTCATGGTCAGTGTTACAACCCAATCTGAATTTGAGCCTAGTAAATCACAAAATATTCTATCAACCATAAAATTACAACATTTAAACGTTCGTTCAAATAGAGAAGGGCTTATTCAGTTATCAGGACATCTTAGCATCATGGGAATTAGTGGTTATCTTTGGATAACTGGAGCCAATTGGATAATTAAACTACCTGCTCTAATCATTTATGGTTTTAGTTTAGCTACCATGTTTGCACCATTACACGAATGTTGTCACCGTACCGCCTTTGCCAATAATGCCTTAAACGACTTTATCGCTTGGTGGGCTGGAGTATTATCTGGTTATAACAGTACCTTTTATCGTCGCTATCATAAATGGCATCATCGCTATACCCAGATCGAGGGAAAAGATCCTGAATTAGAAGATCCTAAGCCCAAAAATCTTCAAGAATATCTCGCTGAAATCAGTAGCTACAACTGGTGGTTAGGTAAATTTAAAACTCATTATCGTGTTGCTACGGGGAAACTGCAAAACTGTCCTTATATTAAGAAAGATGCTCGTGACAGCGTAATTAGATCAACTCGCTTACAATTGGCAGTTTATGGAGTTGCGATCGCAATTTCTTTAAGTTTCCAACAACCCTGGTTTATAACTCTCTGGTTATTACCTCTCGCAGTAGGACAACCAATTCTACGATTCATCTTACTGGCAGAACATACAGGATGCAGCAACGACAATAATCCTTTAACTAATACGCGCACTACTTTAACTTGGTTCCCCGTCAAATTTATGATGTGGAATATGCCATATCACGCAGAACATCATTTATATCCTTCGATTCCTTTTCATGCTCTACTCCAAGCACATCAAGAGTTAAAAGAGCATTTAGCAGTCGTTGATAATAGTTATCTAAATGTTAATCGAAACATCTTTAAAAATCTTCTGTAGAAGTAAGCAGCTATTTGCCAGTCATCAATGAACCATCAATACATAATTAATAATTTTCCCTTGCAATGTGGGGCAATTTTATCCGAAGCAAATATTGTCTATAAAATCTATGGCGAGTTAAATAGCGATCGCTCTAACGTTATTTTGTATCCTACTTCCTATGGAGCGCAACACAGTGATATTGATTGGTTGATTCAACCTGACAGCATTCTCGATCCAAGTCAATATTTTATTATCATTCCCAATATGTTTGGTAATGGTTTATCTAGTTCACCTAGTAATAATCAAGACTGTGGTTTAGCTGAACAAAGATTTTGGTTTACTCATCTAGATAATGTCCGCGCCCAAAAACAATTACTACAAAAAGTATTTGGCATAGAAAAACTAGCTTTAGTCTATGGTTGGTCGATGGGGGCACAACAAGCTTATCATTGGGGTGTATTATATCCAGATAGAGTTGAACGTATAGCTGCTTTATGCGGTACTGCCAAAACAACTGACCATAATAAGATATTTTTACAGAGTTTACGCACTGCCCTAACTGCCGATCCTAACTGGAACGGCACTAAATTTGAAAGTATACCAGATCGTGGCTTTCAAACTTTTGCCCGTATCTATGCTAGTTGGGCGGCATCCCAAGCCTACTATCGAGAAGGAATTTATTATCAGCTTGGTTATGATTCTTTAGATGACTATCTATTAAGAGGGTGGGAAGCTAATTACCGTAAACGCGATCCGCATAACTTATTAGCCATGATTGATACATGGTTGCATTGTGATGTCAGTAATAATCCAACTTATCAGGGAGATTATGAACAAGCATTAAAGTCAATTGAGGCTAAAACTATAGTTATGTCCAGCACAACAGATTTATACTTCACTCCTGAAGATTGCCAAGCCGAAGCCGATTTAATACCTAATGCGGAATACTTACCCATTCCTTCTATTTGGGGACATCGAGCGGGAAATCCCTATCAAAATCCTGAAGACGAATTGTTTATTAAACAAGCTGTAGAAGAATTGCTAACAAAAGAATAATCCAATTTACATCATAAAGACCTATTCAATCGCACGATCTTTACTGTCACTTGAACCACAACCTATCCCAAAAATAAGCTTCAAACACTATAATTTGTTATTTCTGTAACTTTCTCATGTCTCCAATTATCGTAAGCTCTTGTTATCAGGAGAGGAGATTGAGAATTGAAAAGAATTCAAGCTATTATCAGACCCTTTAAATTAGAAGCTATACTTTCGCAGAAATTCACCCAGAAATCGAGGTTCTGAGCTGAGTCATCAAAACTTGAAACTGTTGGGGTTAGGCGGCTAGACGGAGAATTCGGTCTAACTCAGGAGACTGTAGCGGTAAGTCCCCTTCTGAAGCGGACTTAGGAGCAAGCACACGACTAATGGCAAAATGTTGAAGTCCTCGACGGAGACGAGAAAAACTTAACTCCGAATGAAGGGGAGAAACTGTGGGCATCCAGTCGGACTTGAGTTGTTGTCTTTGGAATAAACCAAAGAGACAATAAGCGACGCAAGCTAGATGGACAAAGCGATCAATCGCGATTCCTAAATAGCACTGATAGTGAGCCAGACCAAAATGCTGTTTCAAGTCTCTGATCGCTAATTCAATCGAGAACCGAGCCGCGTAGATTTCAATAATTTGAGCGGCAGTCAAGGTAAGCTCAGTGGAGAGAAAAATAATCGGTTCTTTTTTTCCTTTAGCGACAACGACTTTGACTTGGGGCTGAAATCCGCGAATAAAAACGAATCGTTCGACGGCTTCAACTTGAACCGATTTGCCATAAATCTTGACCGAGAGTTTTTGAGGAGTAAACTCTTGAAGGAGACGAGCAAGTTTCCACTTGCCTTCTAGTTTGACCGACTTTTTCCCTGGATTTTCAATTCGTTCATCCCAAGCTACCCCATCTTTTCGCATGCGAGTAATAACCTGAATTCCTTGGGCTACCAAGGGAGCAAGAAAAGGAACTTTACAAAAATAGGCATCGGCGACAACTCGCAATAAGCTAGAGCCAAGTTGCTGTTTTAAATCCAGGGCTAAGGGAATAACCCAGTCCTTTCAACGTGATCATTTGTACTAATATAATTGGCGATTGCCCGAAGGGCAGTGGCTTTGCCAATCGCCAATGTAAAAATAGGGATTTCAGACATCAGGAAATTACTCCTTATTTAAGCTCAAATAAATTTCTCCTGATTAGTAATGCTCAATCTTCTGGCAATTTCTTTTGTTCTACTCCAAACCCTACTAAAAGAATATTTTCCAAGGGTTGCCCTTCTGGAGGACGTTGATAGTTAAGAATCCTTCTGATACGTAAGTGAGGATTACTCATTGTAATTGAGTCTACAGAAACTACACGAGTGTAATTGGTAGTCATTAGTAACTCTTTGGTTAGAGCATTGAAGCAAAAATGAGCAATAATCGGTCGAGCTTCTTCATAAGCGAAATCCCGCAAATAATCTCCTTCTAAAAGATTGCCTGAATCCGTAGTGGGGATACACATTAAATTCAAATTGTTGATTACTTCTTCTCCTCGATCATTAATAGTATAAAAGCCCAGATTGAAACCACGAAACTCCTCTAAACTACCCCTTAGTTCATAAGCATTTTTAGTTAAAACTTGAGTTTTTTGTGGGCTTGTTAGAGGCTTGACTATAAAATTTGTACGCGATCTCTCTATTTTTTGATAGTCCAAATAGTGATAGGTACGTTCAGACACCCACTCACCTATACAGTCGACCAGAAATTGCTGAAAAACAGAATCATTCATAAATATCAGTATGACATCTTTAACAAAGGCTTTGATCTGGTTCTGGTTCAAACGGATTTTGTGGTCTAGACAAATAGAGGGCACTGGTGTAGTCTGGTTTTAAGCGTCAGAGTCCTGCTGAGAGACGATTAGAAGCGAATGCGGAGTTGAAGAGATCCTTCCAGCTTAGTCCTTTTGGCGTTGTTCAAACGAGGGTTACACTTTTTGGGAAACAACCCAATTTAGTAGAACATATGTTTTAGAGGATGTACGAAAAGTCTAAAATATAACTCCTGAGTACAAATAAACTAGGAGTGATGACAAACAGAAAACCCTATTCCACAGATATTTCTGACCCACAATGGGCTATCCTCAAATCGTTAATTCCAGCCCCTAAAACTGGTGGTCGTCCCAAAACAGTTGATATGAGGGAAATTATGGCCTGGTTCAAATCAAGGTTACAAAATAAAAAAGCATTGATGGCTTGAAAACAGAAAACGTAATACAGCATACTTAAAGAGACATAAGTGTTACTGAAAGTGTGAGGAGGAAGATGGGTCAAAACTCATCAAGAGCAGCTAGTTTAAAGCCAGAACAAAGAAAACAACTATTTATCGAAATGCAATCTTCTGGTCGAACACTAACAGCGATTGCGCTCCGCGCAGTGGCAAAGCCAATCGCCAACCGAGAGGAAGTAAGTCGGAAATTCCTGTACCAGCAACAGCAGAAAGGAAATCAAGCGTTAGAAAAAGAATTTAATCCATCCCCAGAAGAGTCAGAGATTTTATATTGGATACCAGTGACCAAAAAGTGGATATTTCAGGTCATATTGGCATTAATCTTCATCTGTCATAGTTCCTACCGAGGGGTGGTAGAATTTCTCAGAGATCTATTCGACTATCCAGTGAGCGTCGCCACAGTTCATAATCGAGTACAGTCGGTGGTATCCAAAGCCCAAAAAATTAATAAAGACCAGGACCTATCAGGAATTAAGGTGGGCTTGAAAGACGAAATCTTCCAGGCCAAATTCCCAGTACTGGCTGGAATTGATGCCTTCTCAACTTATTGCTATCTCCTGGCAGGGGCCGACCATCGAGATGAAGATACCTGGGGATATCATTTGTTAGAGGCTAGTGAGCAAGGACTAAATCCAGACTACAGTATTGCAGATGCGGGCAAAGGATTAAGAGCGGGACACAAAGCAGCATGGCCAGAGAAACCCTGTCACGGAGATGTCTTTCATATTTTGCACCAAGGGGAAGGATTAGAAAACTATTTACAGCGAAGAGCCCAAGGCGCGACAAAGCGACGAGAAAAACTGGAAGAGAAGATGAATAAGGCCAAAAAGAAGGGACAAGGGCATCGTTGGTCGAAAAAGTTAACTTTAGCCCGTCTCGATGAACAAAAAGCCCAAACACTAGCTATTGAAGTATCCATCCTTTGTGATTGGCTCAGAAATGATATTTTGGCGTTAGCTGGTCCCGATTGGTCTGAGAGAAAAGAATTGTGGGATTTTATCGTCGCTGAACTCAAACAGCGTGAAGCTTTGTGTCTTCATCGTCTTCGTCCCTTCAGAACAGCTTTAGAAAACCAAAAGGAAGATTTACTAGCTTTTGCCGCCGTTCTGGATGACAAATTAACCGATATCTCACAACGTTTTAACGTTCCCTTGTATCTGGTGAGAAAGGTTTGTCTTCTTCAAGAACAACATCTTCAACAGACTTCCTATTAGCCAACTTGGAATCGACTTCATCATCAAATTGGTTATCAATTTTATCTCCTGAACGAAGCTGTCGAACAAGCGAGGAAGGAAACTCCTAGAGCTAGTTCTCTCGTTGAGAATTTCAACTCCCGCCTCCGAAATTACTTTTTCTTACGACGCACATTAGGTAATGATTATCTGGATTTGCTGCGCTTTTTCCTCAATCATCGCACTTTTCTGCGGAGTGAGCACCCTGAACGAGAAGGTCAAAGTCCCACCCAATTATTAACAGGAGAACCTCATCCTCATTGGCTAGAATTATTGGGCTTTGATCTATTTCGACAACCAGCAATTGTCGCTTAGACAATCCTCAATTTCTGCTCATTGTCTTGCGTTTGTAGTCATCAAAAGATGGCTAGATTACTGCTGTTTTGTTACCTAAAATCGGCTGTTTTTAAACCATGCCCAAAATTATAGTTGTAGTCGAAGATGAGCAAGCAGATATAGTAGTTGAACAAATCATGGCTGCTGCTCGTACAGGAGAAATTGGAGACGGTAAAATGTTTATTTCTCCAGTAACGCAGGTGGTTCGTATCCGTACTGGAGAACAAGACTCAGATGCTATTTAAAATAGTAACAGTAGTAAAAGTTACAAATATCTCAAGGCGATCGCTCCATAGTATGACCTAGTTGTATGAAGTCTTGCTTATCAATATGCTCTTGTCTGAACTGGCGCGCGATCGTGGAATTCGTTATTTTCTGATTTCTTTTACCGATTTATTTGGCATCCAAAGAGCTAAACTTGTTCCTGCACAAAGTATTGATGATATGGCAGAAAACGGTGCGGGATTTGCGGGGTTTGCTGCTTGGTTAGATATGACACCTGCCGATCCTGATATTTTAGCCATACCCGATCGCAATAGTTTATTTCAATTACCTTGGAAAAAAGATGTAGCATGGATGCCAGCGGATTTATATGGAGTAGATGGTGAGCCTGTATTACAAACTCCTAGGCTAATTTTAAAACAGATGCTAAAGCAAGCAGAAACAAGAGGATATTTGGTTAAAACTGGGGTGGAATGCGAATATTTTTTGTTATCTGCTGATAATCACGAAATTTCTGACAGTTGCGATCGCGCTGCTAAACCCTGCTACGATCAACAAGCTTTGATGCGTCGTTACGATGTGGTAAGTGAAATCTGCGATGGGATGCTGTCTTTAGGTTGGAAACCCTATCAAAACGATCATGAGGATGCTAATGGACAGTTTGAAATGAATTGGGCCTACAGTGATGCCTTAACTACGGCCGATCGCCATGCTTTTTTCAAATACATGGTGAAAAGTATTGCCGAAACAAATGGATTTCGCGCCACCTTTATGCCCAAACCATTTGGGAATTTAACGGGAAACGGTTGTCATACTCATGTTTCTATTTGGGATAGTTCTAGCAAAACCAACTTATTTAGAGAAACAGATGAAGATTTAGAACTTTCTCCCCTAGCCTATCAATTCATCGGCGGAATTTTGAAATCAGCAACCGCCCTATGTGCCTTTGCCAATCCTACCGTCAACTCCTACAAAAGAATTAATTCTCCCGTTACTCTATCAGGTGCAACTTGGTCGCCTAATACTATCAGCTACAGCGGTAACAATCGTACCCATATGATTCGTATTCCCGATTTTGATCGCTTTGAACTACGACTAGCCGATGGTGCAGCAAATCCTTATTTACTCCCAGCCGCCATAATTGCAACAGGATTGAATGGTATCGAGGAGAAAATTGATCCAGGCGATCGCTGTGACCACAATAGCTATACCGATCCCTTGCCCCCAGATAAGGTTAGACAACTTCCAGCTAATTTATTAGATGCTTTACGTAGCCTGGAAAAAAATCAAGTTTTACAAACCGCTTTTGGAGAATCTTTTATTGCTTCTTATCTAAAATTGAAATATCAGCAGTGGGATGAATACTGCAACTACATTACTAACTGGGAACTTGATAATACTCTCAATTGTTAATTATTTGAATTTGGAATGGGGGAAAAGTAATTTTCTACTAGCTTATTATTGGCAAAATACCTGTCAAAAATGACAGGTAATCATATTATTTTGGTTGGATTTTGTTAGAAAACTGTGACTATTGCTAGAGTTAGTAATTTCGTAGCAAAATACACAGGTTTATTTTGAGCTAAACTTCTAATCTATTAATAACTTAGCCGTGATCAGAACATCAATCATGTTGATGTGATGACGCTGTTGCAATCTTGAAGTTACCCATGAAAAAGCATTACCCCGTAATAGTTGTAGGAGGCGGTCAAGCTGGTCTTTCAATCAGTTATTGTTTGAAGCAGAAGGGCATCGACCACATTGTCTTGGAAAAAAATTATGTAGGTTATGCTTGGCAACAGAAACGCTGGGATACTTTTTGCCTGGTAACACCTAATTGGCAATGTACTCTCCCCGGCTATCACTATTCAGGTAATGATCCTGATGGTTTTATGGCAAAAAATGAAATTGTTGCATATATTCAAGATTATGCCAAATCTTTCAACCCACCAATTAAAGCAGGAGTAGAGGTATTTTCAGTCAAGAAAAATAATTCTCAAGGACTGTTTGAAATAACTAGCTCGATAGGCAATCATACAGCAAATCAGGTTGTAATTGCTACTGGAAGCTATCATCAAGCCAAAATACCCAGAATGGCTGAAAAGTTTGCTTCAGATATAGTTCAACTACATTCTTCTGAATATAAAAATCCTGAGTTATTACCTGAGGGAGAAGTATTAGTAGTCGGTAGTGGACAATCTGGCTGTCAAATTGCTGAAGATCTACATTTAGCTGGCAGGAAAGTGCATCTCTGTGTTGGTAGCGCACCGCGATCGCCTCGCCAATATCGAGGTAAAGATGTAGTAGATTGGCTAGATAGACTAGGATACTACGATCTAACTGTTGATAATCATCCCGATCGGGAGAATGTCAGAAACAAGACTAACCACTATGTTACTGGTCGTGGTGGCGGTCATGAAATTGACTTGAGAACTTTTGCTATAGAAGGAATGCAACTATATGGTTCGTTAAAAGATATTCAAGGAAATAACTTGAAATTCAAGCCTAATCTAAAACAGAACCTCGATCGCGCCGATGAAGTAGCCGAAAGCATCAAAAAAACCATTGATGAATACATTACCAAAAATCAGATATCTGCACCTACCGAATCACTATATCAACCAATATGGGAGCCAGAAACAGAAGTCTTGAAATTTAATTACAAACAAGCAAATATAACATCAATAATTTGGTGTATTGGTTATCAAACTAACTTTAGCTGGGTAGATGTTCCGGTATTTGATGGAAAAGGCTATCCTAGCCATGAACGCGGTGTTACGAGCGTTAACGGGTTGTATTTCTTAGGTCTTCCTTGGCTGTATACCTGGGGTTCGGGAAGATTTTCAGGAATAGCCAGAGATGCCGAATATCTATCTGATTATATCGCCAACAAGATGAAATATGCCTATCCAGGTACGTTGTTGGCTGTTAACGAAGCTGCGATAGGCTCGTAAGGGCAGTTCGCGAACTGCCCCTACAGATAAATAAACATTAGAGGAATATAAATTATGCCTGAAGTTACTACCCCCGCACACAAAGCTGGTGATTATTTTGTAGATTACGAAGAAAAAGTATTTCCCGATGTTAAAGCTGAACCAGGAGAAAAAGCATTGGTTACTTTTCATACCGTAGCTTTTGAGGGTTCAATTGGTTTGGTAAACCTATTACAGGCCACTCGCTTGATTCGTAAAGGCTTTGAGACTTCAGTATTGTTATATGGACCAGGAGTAACATTAGGAATACAACGAGGCTTTCCCAAGATTGGCGATGAATCTTTTCCTGGACATCAGGCGATGAATAACCAGCTAATCAAAATCATGGAAGAGGGGGCAAAAGTTTATGCTTGTCGCTTTGCATTGCAAGCATTATACGGACATGGTGAACCTTCTCTGATTCCTGGTATTACACCCATTAATCCTTTAGATGTTTTGGATATTGTTTTACTTCACCGTAAAGAGGGTGCGTTCATACTTGATACCTGGACAACATAGATAAAGGATGAAGGATGAACGATAAGGAAAAGTTCAGAATATTAATCTAAAAAGTAAGTAATTACTACTCGCTCTTTGTTACTCATCCCTCTAAAATTATGGACTATTCACGTATTGTCAAAGCAGCAGCAGTACAGATATCTCCTGTGTTGTACAGCCGAGAAGGAACTACCGAGAAAGTTTTAAAAGCGATCGCTAGTGCCGCTAAAGAGGGAGTAGAGTTAATTGTTTTTCCTGAAACTTTTATCCCTTACTATCCTTATTTCTCTTTTATTCAGCCACCAGTGTTGATGGGGAAAGAACATATGCGCTTGTACGAAGAAGCGGTATCAGTTCCTAGTCCTGTTACAGAAGCAGTAAGTGAAGCAGCTACAGCTAACAGTATGGTAGTTGTTTTGGGAGTTAATGAACGAGATGGGGGTTCGCTGTATAACACTCAGTTAATCTTTGATGCGGATGGTAGTCTGCTACTTAAACGTCGTAAGATTACCCCTACCTATCACGAACGCATGATTTGGGGACAGGGAGACGGTTCAGGATTGCAAGTATTAGATACGGCTGTTGGTAAATTAGGTGCTTTAGCTTGTTGGGAACACTATAACCCCCTGGCTAGATATAGCCTAATGGCTAAGCAAGAACAAATACACTGCGCCCAGTTTCCCGGTTCGATGGTCGGACAAATTTTTGCAGAACAAACTGAGGTAACTATTAAACATCATGCTTTAGAAGCTGGTTGTTTTGTGGTTAATTCTACTGGTTGGCTAAATCCCGAACAAGTTACTGAAATCTGTCCTGATGAAAACCTACAAAGATTTTTAACTGGTGGTTGCTACACCGCAATCATCTCTCCTGAAGGGGTTCCCCTGTGTGAACCCATAACAGAAGGAGAAGGAATGGCGATCGCCAATCTAGATTTCTCTCTGATAACTAAACGCAAACGCATGATGGATTCTGTAGGACATTATTCTCGTCCCGATCTATTGCAATTAGAAGTAAACCAAGACTCTTATAATGTCTGTCAACAAATTAATTCTCAAAAGGATAATTTTAATCAATCAACTGAAGCTACCGATCAACAATCACTGGCAAGGTTATCTAATGAACCAATCCTAAACGATTCTAGTCCTTCTTTACCCCTGATAAATCAATGGACAAGCGAAAACTAATTACAGATCTACAGTCGCAAGGTATAAAGCTAATTGACTCTAGTCGAGGGGCATCTGGAAGAAAAGGTGGTGCTGGACCATCGGATCACAAAGCAGTAATTATCGATGGAACTACGGTAATGATACCCGTTTACACTAATGTTGCTGCTCAGTCTCACTATAGCTTGGCTGAGTTTCATCAACAGTCTGTTAACTATCAGAAATCTCATGTTTTAGAAAAAGCGGGAAAGGGTATTGCATCTATTCAATTTCCTCACCAGCCTAAATTTTATAGTTTCCAAACTGTTGATGGGATTCCTTATAGTCATATTGCCCTGTTACATAGTCATAACGTTCTGGCAACGACAGTTTTACAGACCTGTATTCGTTACAACAATCAAAGCACATCCTGTCAATTTTGCGCTATCGGACAATCATTATCAGCAGGGAAAACTATCGCTAGAAAAACTCCAGAACAGTTAGCAGAAGTAGCAGCGGCAGCAGTAAAGTTAGACGGTGTGGAACAGTTAGTGATGACTACAGGTACACCCAATACTACAGATAGAGGTGCAGCTTATTTGAGCGAATGCGCCCAAGCTGTAAAGGCTAAGGTTAATATACCTATTCAAGCGCAGTGCGAACCCCCGGATGATTTTAGTTGGTTTGAACGGATGAAAGAGGCAGGTATTGATAGTTTGGGAATGCACCTTGAGGTAATTGAACCAAAAGTGCGCGATCGCATTATGCCAGGAAAAGCCAAAGTCTCTTTAGATTATTACTTCCAAGCATTTACAGAGGCGGTCAAAGTTTTTGGTTGGGGACAAGTAAGCACCTATATTTTGGCGGGTTTAGGAGATAGTTTAGAAACTATTATTATTACTTGCGATCGCCTGATTAAACTAGGGGTCTATCCGTTTGTTGTTCCTTTTGTTCCCATTACAGGTACCCCTCTAGCTAATCACAAACCCCCCAGCAGCGAATTTATGTACGCCATCTACTCTAAGGTAGGTGCAATGTTAAATCATGTAGGTATGTCTTCACAAAATATCAAGGCTGGTTGTGCTAAATGTGGTGCTTGTTCGGCATTATCTACCTTTGAAACTGCATCATCGTCAGGGTAAATAGCTGTTCGCCTGGTTAATCTATATGTTCCTATACTAAATGAAACAAGACTATCAATTTAAACTAGCTTTATCACCTGCTCATATTAAAGCTTACTTTCGACTCAGACAAGAAATTTTCTGCCAAGAACAAGGTATCTTTTCAACAAGCGATCGCGATGAATATGACTCCATTGCTTATCCTATTGTTGCAATTAATCACGATAATAAGGTTGTTGGAGTTGTCAGGATCTATGAAACCCAACCCGGACTTTGGTATGGAGGCAGACTTGGGGTACACCGAGATTATCGAAGAGGGTGGCGAATTGGTAAAGGATTGATTAATAAAGCGGTAACTACGGCTAACGCATGGGGATGCGAGCGCTTTTTAGCTACGGTTCAGTTGCCCAACGTGCGATTTTTTCAAAGGTTGCATTGGAACTCAATTGATGAAATTTCTATTTGCGAGCAAACTCACCATCTAATGGAGGCAGATCTTGATTTTTATCCTCCCACAAATCAAACTCGTCCAAGTTTACTAGTTCAGCTACAAAGATTATTAGTATCTTAAATTAAATCAAAGTAATTAATATTTAATCGAAGTAAAATTTTATTGATCGGCTAATTTAGTATATTTATGTCAACAAATCAGCATATTTAACAAATATTGATTTTTTAAGGTACTTTTTGGTAGCGATACTTACAAACTGTGAATAACAAAAAAGTTCTAATTACTTACATAGAAAAATATTAATTACAGTTATGGTAATTTCCTCAAGTGCAAACGCTACAGATAAGTGGGGTAACATAAACTCTCAACGAGGAAATCTGAGCGAGATAGATTTAATTTGTATGATGTGTGGCGGTGTTCACATGACTGCCGACCACTGGAAATTTATGGCGGAAGATATGCCGACAGATCCAGTGGATATGATTAGCGATTTGGTAAAAATGGGTATTTACAAGCCAGATACTTTCAAGATGGCAGATGCCGTTAATGCTGCTGATCTACGTAAAACCCTATTACTCAAGGTTGCAGGAAAAGGAGACCCCAAGCGGGAAAAATTAGTTTTAGAACTCTGCAAACAAGCAGGAGGCATGGAAAATGCTTTTGCGGCTGCATTTGGACCAAAGGCTGGGGAATTCTTTGGGGATGTGGTTTATAACAGCGAATTTAGTCGCCGTCGTTTCTTACGGAATTTGGCTGTAGGTGCAGCCCTTGTTACCTTAACTAATTGTGCCCCCAAACAAGCAGAAGAAACTGTTGATAAGCCGCTCGAAGAAGTTGCTGGAACAGAAAATCTAGAAAAGACAGATTTGAGGATTGGCTTTATCCCCATAACTTGCGCCACACCGATTATTATGTCCGAACCTTTAGGGTTTTATAAAAAATATGGTTTTAATGCCGAAGTGGTTAAGATGCCTAGCTGGGGTGCAGTTCGAGATTCGGCGATCGCTGGTGAATTAGATGCTTATCATATGCTGGCACCAATGCCCATCGCCATGACTTTGGGATTGGGTTCAGCTTCCTTTGGAGTTAAATTAGCCAGTATCGAAAACATTAACGGACAGGCAATTACTGTTGCCAATAAATACAAGGATAAAGTAAATGGTCCTGCGGACTTTAAAGGCTTCAATATTGGTGTGCCATTCCCCTATTCAATGCATAACCTCCTATTGCGCTATTACCTCGCTACGGGAGGTATTGACCCTGATAAGGATGTAAAAATTCGTCCCGTACCGCCACCAGATAGTATCGCTCAATTGGTAGCGGGGGATATTGATGCTTACTTAATGCCCGATCCTTTCAATCAGCGAGCAGTATACGAAGAAGCTGGCTTTATTCACAAGTTAACTAAAGAACTATGGGAAGGGCATCCCTGCTGTGCTTTTGCTGCCAGTGATGAATGGATTTCGGCTAATCCTAATACCTTTAGGGCGTTAAATAAATCCATTATCGAGGCTGCGGGCTATGCCAGAGATCCCGCAAACCGTCCCGAAATCGCCCAGGCGATCTCAGAAAGAGCATTTCTAAATCAACCTGTAGAGGTAGTAGAAGCAGTTTTGACCGGTAATTTTGAAGATGGTCAGGGCAACACTAAAGAAGTACCCGATCGCATTGATTTTGACCCCTATCCTTGGCAAAGTTTTGCTAACTGGATTTCTTCTCAACTAGTGCGTTGGGATTTACAGGGAGATGGGAAGGTAAAAACTGCGATCGCCGAAGATAAATATGAAGAAGTCGGCAAAGAAATCTTTATGACCGATTTAGCCAGAGAATTAGCCGAGGAAGTGGGACAAACTCCGCCAGCAGAGATTTATCGTACTGAAACTCTAGAGTTTGATACTTTTGACCCTGCAAAACCTCAGGAATACATCGATGAACAAATCAAGAAATATGGCGTGTAATTTCAGTTAGTAGTTAGTAGTTAGTAGTTAGTAGTTACCAGTGATCGGAGATCAATGACAGTAGTGCCAGAAAGAGTAATCAAAAATAGTAAAGGGAATAAATTACTTGATAACGATAACGTTAAGGCTTTATTGTTATTCTTGCTTTCGTTAGGAATATTTCTGCTGTTTTGGGAAATGGGGGCGAAGCTAAAATGGTTTGCCAAAGGGATGCCCACTGCTTCCTTGACTATTCAAGAATTATGGTATTGGGTAACTCATCCTTTTTATGACAATGGTCCTAATGATTTGGGCATAGGTTGGAATTTGTTGATTAGCTTGAGGCGGGTGGCGATCGGTTATACTCTAGCTTCTTTGATAGCTGTGCCCTTAGGCATTTTGGTAGGAATTTCTAAAATTGCCTTTAAAGCATTTAATCCCTACTTTCAACTACTAAAACCTGTATCACCCTTAGCTTGGTTGCCCTTGGGACTCTATCTTTTCCGTGATTCGGAATTGACGGGGATATTTATTATTACCATTGCTAGTATTTGGCCTACCTTAACTAATACTGCTTTTGGTGTAGCCAACGTAGACCCTAGTTACCTTGATGTATCTAAAACCCTTGGCGCATCACGATGGCGAACAATATTTAAAGTCATTATCCCTGCTGCTTTACCTAATATAATTTCTGGGTTACGAATCAGTATGGGAATTTCCTGGCTGGTAATTGTAGCAGCAGAAATGCTATTAGGAACGGGTTTAGGCTACTTTATCTGGAATGAGTGGAACAACCTTTATATTCCTAACATTCTCGTAGCTATCTTCATTATTGGCATTGTGGGAATTGTTCTCGATCAAATCTTTGCCTATCTAGAAAAATTGGTTTCTTTCGGCAAACAATCATGACTAATACTTCATTCTCTTCCAACACAGTGACTCAAGATAGTCTTACCGAGGCTCAGATCTGCTTGCGAAATATTTCCAAGATTTTTTCTGGTAGGACTGGTTGGCTAAATAAAATTACGGGACAAGCAAGTTCTGATTTTGTGGCGATTAAAGATATTAATCTCGATATTGAACACAATACCTTTGTCACTATTATTGGACCTTCTGGCTGCGGTAAGTCTACCCTACTGAATATTATCGCTGGTTTAAGTTCAGCTACTGGTGGTGAGGTGAAGATCGATGGACAAATAGTAGACAAGCCTGGTCCCGATCGCGGGATGGTTTTTCAAAACTATGCCCTGATGCCTTGGATGACGGTACAAGACAATATCAAGTTTGCTGTAGAAACTGTCTATCCGAAGATGCCTGTTAAACAACAAAAGCGAGTAATTAAAGAAAATATTCAACTAGTGGGTCTAATAGGAGCAGAAAAAAAACGTCCTCACGAATTATCAGGAGGAATGCGGCAAAGAGTGGGAATAGCTAGAGCTTTAGCCATAAACCCGCAGATTTTGCTCATGGATGAGCCTTTTGGGGCTTTAGACGCTCTTACCCGTGGTTTTCTACAAGACGAGATCGAGCGTATTTGGGAACAACAGCGTAAAACAGCAATTATGATTACCCACAGTATTGAAGAAGCCCTACTACTTTCTGATCGCATTGTCATGATGACCAAAGGACCCGCAGCCAGGATAGATGAAGTTTTAGAAGTGCCTTTTCCTCGTCCTCGCGATCGCACCACAGTGGAGAATCATCCCGATTACCTAAAGCTAAAAAAAGAAATGGAAGATCATTTGTATCGTGAAACTAGGGCAGTAGAAGAAGCAAGAATCAAACCGTAGGGGCGATTTGCAAATAGCCCCTACAAGATTAATTTGTTAGGAATTTATGTTTATTGAGGAGAAAAAATTATGCCTATCTCAGAAATTACCGAAAAACTATTAGCAGCCAAAAAAGAAAAAGGCATTACCTTTGAAGATTTAGAAGTAGCTGTTGGTCGGGATGAAACCTGGATTGCATCAGTTATCTATCGTCAAGCTAGTGCAGACTTAGACGAAGCCACCAAAATTGTTACTGCTTTGGGTTTACCAGAATCAATGGCTGAACCCCTGACAGTCCCACCTCTCAAAGGTTCATTAGAGCCTCAAATACCTACCGATCCTTTAATTTATCGTTTTTATGAAATCATGCAAGTATATGGAATGCCAGTAAAAGCAGTTGTTCACGAAAAATTTGGTGATGGCATTATGAGTGCCATCGACTTTTCAATTGAAGTCAATAAAGTGCCAGATCCTAAAGGCGATCGCGTGCAGATAGTTATGTGCGGCAAATTCTTACCCTACAAAAAATGGTAAACCTCTCGATTAATCTCAACAATCATAGTTAATGTGAAAAGACGTAACCTTATTAAATTGACGGGCTATGGAGGAGTAGGTTTGGTAACAGCACTTCGAGGAACTCACTCTAACGCCACCGTGCCTGATGCTAATTTATCAAATCTGCCCAGCTTTGATTTTTCAACTATTAAAGTAAATCAAAAAGGACAAGAAAAAGAAAGAACTTATCATAATGCCAGACTGCATATAGAAAGTTTGGGCGAATTCCAAGCTCTAACCATGGTGTCTATACCTAAGGGGAAATTTATCATGGGTGCGACAGCTAAAGAAAAATATAGCAGCGATCGCGAACGTCCCTTACATCAAGTTACAGTTGCCAACTTTTTACTCGGTGAATATCCCATAACTCAAGCACAGTGGCGTAAGGTAGCAAAATTTCCTAGAGTCAAACGAGAGCTTAAACTTAATCCTTCTCACTTCAAAGGTGACAGCCTCCCCGTAGAAAGTATTTCTTGGTTTGAGGCAATGGAGTTTTGCGATCTCCTGTCGGCTCAGACAGGGAAGAGATATCGCTTGCCGAGCGAAGCTGAGTGGGAATATGCCTGTCGAGGAAATACTCAAACACCCTTTGCCTATGGAGAGACTTTAACCAGTCAATTAGCTGACTATGCTTCTACTTTTGCTTATGCTGCGGAAACAGTAATTGCTTATCGTGGTGGAACAACCAAAGTAGGTAATTTTATGCCTAACGCCTTTGGTTTATACGACTTACATGGCAACGTTCGAGAATGGTGTGCCGATCCGTGGCACGAAAACTATTACGGCGCACCGAGTAATGGCAAGGCATGGAATAGGGGAGGTAATCATGCATGGCGTACTCTTCGGGGTGGCTCTTGGGCCAATAAACCATCCCACTGTCGTTCGGCGCACCGTTCTGGCTATCCAGTCGATTCTTTAAATCGGGCGCTCGGATTTCGCGTAGCCATAAGTTTGTAATTAGGTAGGAGCGAATCGCAAATCACTTTATACAGTAATCAGCAATCAGTAATCAGATGAAACTTCAGCATAATCTAGCAGGACTAGAAAATCTAGGAGAAATAGATTTCCAAAAACGAGTATTTATCGTTCCTTGGGAAGAACGGATTTTTGGTATTCATGTGGCGATGATGGCATTAAGTAACCATTTAGAAACCGATTCCGTCCCCGATTATTCTTTAAGTACAGTCCCTACTACTTTCAAAAGTTTTTGGAGTTGGGCGCATCTACGTCAGGGTGCAGAGGCGATGAACCCTTTTGACTATTTTAAATTTCGTTATTACGAAAAATGGCTAGGGGGTATTTCTGGTTTTTTTATTGATGAAGGATATATTACGGTCGAAGAACTAGACGCTAAGACTGCACTCTACTTAGAAGATGGCAATTTAAGCAATGCACCCTTACCCAGTAAACCCGAACCTGCAATCGACAAACAAGTAATTAAATATCTCAGAGAAGGTGATTCACCTCAAAGAGATGTTGCAGTTAAGCCTAAATTTGCTGTAGGTGATCGCATTCGTGTAAAAAGTATTCCACCCACAGAACATACTCGTCTACCAGGAAATCTTCAGGGAAAAATCGGCACAATTGATGTGGTTTACGACTCACCCTACACATATTTTTTTCCTACGACAGATGGTTTAGGTGAACCGATGCCTGTATACAACGTCAAGTTTGAAGCCAGCGAATTATGGGGAGAGATGGCAGAACCCAATAATATTTACTACAACGATTTATTTGAAACGTATCTGGAAAAGGATGAGGGATGAGGGATAAAGGATGAGGAAGTAATAGGTAATAGGCAAGGAGAAACGAGTTTATGACTCAATACGACGGCTTTAGTTACGATAGCGATCGCGAAATATATAGTGCTGCTCGCGTTCGCGCTTTAGAATCTCTACTAATAGAAAAAAGTATTATCTCTAGCGAAACCGTTAATCAAGTTCTCAACTACTTTGAAACAGAAATGGGTCCTTTTAACGGGGCAAAAATTGTGGCAAAAGCTTGGACTGACGCGGAATTCAAAGCCAAACTATTGGAAGATTGTAATGCTGCCATCTCCGATATTGGACTACCTGTGGGAATGTCTGGTGCAGAGGGAGAACACATGAAGGTAGTTGAAAATACTGCTGAAGTGCATAACATCGTAATTTGTACTCTTTGTTCCTGCTATCCTTGGCCTACCTTGGGTTTACCTCCTTATTGGTTCAAAGATCCTACATTTCGTGCCAGAGCTGCTAGAGAACCGAGAGCAGTACTGAAAGAATTTGGGGTGGAATTGCCTGAAGATACTGAAATACGACTTTGGGATAGCAGCGCGCAGATTCGTTGGTTTGTGCTGCCTCAACAACCCGAAGGAACAAAAGGCATGAGCGAAGAGAAATTAGCTGCATTAATTACTCCAGAAGCCATGATGGGCGTAGCTTTAGTTGACTCCCCTACCGCTGCTTAAAATTTCATTGTCCATTCTCTATTGTCCATTAATAACCATGCAATTAAGATTTGAATATTTTGCTGCAACTAGCTTACTAGGTAGCGAAGAATCACCACCAAGAAATAATGGCGAACTAAAATTTGACCGCGACTGGGAAGGGTTAGCTTTTGGTATGGCTTTGGCTTTAGCTAAAAAAGGTCATTATGAGTGGGAAGACTTTCGCCAAGAGCTAATCGCTTCGATTGAGGAATGGGAATCAGAACATGATCGTGACGATCCTAGTTGGGATTATTATCAACGTTGGGCGATCGCTTTAGAACAGATGGCAATTGAAGCGGAATTGGTTGAAGCTAAGGAATTAGAATTGCGCACTGCCGAGTTAATTAACTGTAAACAAGATGAGAAGTAAAAGGCTGAGCAAAATACCTGTAACTGTCCTGACTGGATATTTAGGGTCGGGTAAAACCACTTTACTCAACCATATTTTGACTCAGGAACATGGTAAAAAAGTAGCTGTAATTGTCAATGAATTTGGTGAGATTGGTATTGATAATCAACTAGTTATCGATTCTGATGAAGAAATTCTGGAAATGAATAATGGTTGTATCTGCTGTACAGTAAGAGGAGATTTAATTCGCATTATCAGTAAATTACTCGAACGTCGCGATCGCTTTGACTATTTAATCATTGAAACTACTGGATTAGCCGATCCCGCACCTGTAATTCAATCCTTTTTTGTAGATGAAATCTTATACAAGCAAACAGAACTAGATGCTATTGTTACCATTGTTGATGCCAAATACATTCAAGATCATTGGCAAAGCAGCGAAGCACAGGAGCAAATTGCCTTTGCCGATGTGATTTTAGTTAACAAAACTGACTTGGTTAGTTCCGAAGAATTGCTGTTATTAGCCCAAAAAATTCGAGGTATAAATGCGATCGCCAAAATCTATTCTACTTTTAATTGTAATATTGACATCGATCTAGTTTTGAGGATAAGTGCATTCGACCTCAAAAATGCCCTAACAATCGACCCTCAATTTTTAGATGAAGATACTCACGAACATGATCACTCGGTCGCTTCTGTGTCGATCTCAAATGGAGGAATTGTCAACGGGGAGAAGCTCAATCGTTGGCTAAATCAATTAGTACAGGCAATTGGACAGGATATTTTTCGCATGAAAGGAATTCTTAATGTTGATGATGAAGATCGCAGATTTGTATTTCAAGGAGTACACATGACTCTGGATGGTAGACCAGGAAAACCATGGAAACCTAGCGAAATCCGCAATAACGAATTGGTATTTATTGGTCGTAATCTCAATGAATCCGAGCTTCGATCTGGTTTTCTTACTTGTTTAATTTAAGGGTGAAAAAGAGAAAATATAAACATGAAATCATTAAAGCAGAATTCATATCTAAGTATGTTAACAATAGCAGCAATGACTGTTGCTATTGAACTATTAATTTCCGTACCAGCCTGGGCGCATCATCCCATTGGTGGTAAACTTCCGGTTAACTTCTTTGAAGGCATCATGTCGGGTTTGGGACACCCTGTAATTGGTTTCGATCATCTAGCTTTTATAATTGCTAGCGGATTAATTGCCTTGAGAATTACAGGCGGAATTAGTATTCCTATTACATTTGTGGTCGCTACAGGTATCGGTGCGGTAGTTCATTTAGTCTCTATTGATTTACCCATTCCTGAAATAATTATTGCTGCTTCGGTGGTATTATTTGGAATTTTACTGGCAATTTACGGTAAAGAACAGAAAAATCATAATTATGCCTTAATGCTTGAAGGATTAGCAGCATTAGCTGGTATATTTCACGGTTATGCTTACGGAGAAGGAATTTTTGGTGCAGAACCAACTCCTATGGTTGCCTATCTAATTGGTTTTACTATTATTCAACTAGTAATTTCTCTGGGAACATATCTTATTGCCAGTAAAGCTATTAAACGTATCCCTGCTAAATATTTAACTCGGTTTGCGGGAGGCGCGATCGCATCTTGTGGGATAGTCTTTCTTTCTTCGGCAGTTATGGGTTGATGGGGAATTAATAATTAGTAATTAATAATTAATAATTTAAGTGTCTGCTAAATCAATCGCTAAAAAAAGATTTGAGCTAACCGATAAAAAGTGTTTTGCTGAATATATTACAGACATGGCTTGGTCGCCCAACGGCGATCGCTTAGCTATAGTTTCCGCTGCTGGAGAGTTAGCTTTATGGCAAGGAGGTAAAATTGATTTTCTTAACTCTAAAAGTAATAATTCCTTAGATTGTTTGGGTTTTTCTGCTGATGGACAATGGTTAGCAGTAGCAGGACAAGCTGGCAAAGTTCAAGTATGGCGATCGCATTCCCATAGTTTTAAACTTTTTACTACTCTCAATCATCAAAAGGCTTGGATTGATTCTTTAGCCTGGAATCCACAACAAAACCTGTTAGCTTTTGGGGTCAATCGCCAAGTAAAGATCTGGGATGCAGATAGTCAAAAAATAATTACTACTATAGATTTTAAAAATTCATCAGTATTTAACCTAGCTTGGCATCCTCAAGGAAATTTATTAGCTGCCAGTGGACATGGTGGGGTCAAAGTTTGGCAGAGTGAAAACTGGATGCAAAAGCCATATCTCTTAGAAGCCCCTGGTGCTAGTTTAGATTGTGCTTGGTCATCTGATGGCAAATATTTAGCTTCAGGGAATCTCGATCGCACTATTTCTTTGCTCCACTGGGATAATCCTCCTCCTTGGTTGATGCAGGGTTTTCCAGGGAAAGTAAGTCAGGTAACTTGGTCGCAGAATAAAGATCTGCCATTATTAGCAGCATCCTGTCAGGAGGGAATTAGCGTATGGGAATATATTCAAAACAAATGGTGTAGCCATATTCTAAAACATCAAAAAACGGTTCAGGCGATCGCTTTTGCTCCCAATTCCTCACTTCTCGCCTCTACTGGCAACGATGGATATATCCAACTTTGGCAAGGCAAAAAACAAATACAAACTCTCAAAGGAGTCAGCAATGGATTTTCATGTTTAGCTTGGCATCCGACAGGAAAATATTTAGCAGCAGGAGGACAGGATGGGAAATCAATTATTTGGCAACAGTCTCTTTCTGGCAAAGGGTTTAAGAATGGAGAATGGAGAATGGACAACTAAACACGGATTCATGAAAAGCTAATAGCTGATAGCTTACTCAACAAATCAATTAACTACCCCACACTATCAAACCAAAATGATTGCAACTATAGAGAAAATTACTAATAATGCCGTCCCCGTTACAGTTTTAACAGGCTATCTGGGCGCAGGAAAAACTACCTTGCTCAATCGTATCTTGACTCATGAACATGGTAAAAAAGTTGCTGTAATCGTTAATGAATTTGGCGAAGTTGGAATTGATAATCAGTTAGTGATTGATACCGATGAAGAAATCTTTGAAATGAACAATGGCTGTATCTGCTGTACAGTTAGAGGTGATTTAATTCGGATTATTGGTAACTTGATGCGTCGGCGAGATAAGTTCGACCATCTGGTAATTGAAACTACAGGACTTGCCGATCCTGCACCAGTCATTCAAACCTTTTTTGTTGATGAAGAGATTCAAACCCAGTTAGATTTAGATGCCGTAGTTACGGTAGTTGATGCCAAACATATTTGGTCCCATTGGGATAGCGACGAAGCTCAGGAACAGATTGCCTTTGCTAATGTGATTTTGCTGAATAAAACAGATTTAGTTGAACGTGAGGAACTAGAAGAATTAAAACAAAAAATCCGCTCAATGAACGGCATGGTGAAAATATACACTACCCAAAATGCCAATGTAGACATGGATTCTGTTTTAGGAGTTAGGGCTTTTGATTTAGAAAAAGCGTTAGAAATCGAACCGGAACTTTTGGGTGAAGATGCTCATGAACATGATGAATCTGTTTTTTCCTTTGCCATAGTTGAATCAGGTGAAGTGAATCTGGAAAAACTCAATAGTTGGCTAACCAAATTGTTGCAAACT
Organism: Pleurocapsa sp. PCC 7319; assembly: GCF_000332195.1. Taxonomy (NCBI): domain Bacteria; kingdom Bacillati; phylum Cyanobacteriota; class Cyanophyceae; order Pleurocapsales; family Pleurocapsaceae; genus Pleurocapsa; species Pleurocapsa sp. PCC 7319. The sequence continues at coordinate 1,361 of NZ_KB235919.1, read as the reverse complement.
CAAGGTCCTAATATCTTCCGTATGAAAGGTATCCTGAATGTAGCTGATCAAGATAAACGCTTTGTTTTTCAAGGAGTCCACATGATTTTTGATGGTAAACCAGATCGTCCTTGGAAACAATCAGAGACACGCAAAAACGAACTAGTATTTATCGGTCGTAATCTCGATTCCGAACAGCTACGCCAAGACTTTAAAGCTTGCCTTGTTTAAAGATAATCAGTAATTAGTAATTAGTAATCAGTAATCAGTAATCAGTAATCAATATATGGAAACAAAACCACCCCTACCACCCTTTACCCTAGAAACCGCTAAAGCCAAAGTTCAAGCTGCCGAGGATGGTTGGAACACTCGCAATCCCGAAAAAGTAGCTCTTGCTTATACTATTGATTCTCAGTGGCGCAACCGTGCTGAATTTATCAATGGCAGAGAGGAAATTATTGCCTTTCTTCAGCGTAAATGGGCAAAAGAACTAGATTATCGGCTTAAAAAAAGACTCTGGAGTTTTATGGATAACCGTATCTCCGTTTGTTTTGAATATGAATGGCATGATGATGGGGGCTTTTGGTATCGGGCTTATGGAAATGAGAATTGGGAATTTGCCGAAAATGGCTTAATGAAGCGACGAGAAGCCAGCATTAATGATGTGCCGATTAAAGAATCGGAAAGGAAATTTCTCTGGTCAAGAAAGATCTAGTAATGCGATCGCTGTTAGTTGATTATAGGAGTTAAACTAAAGCCCAACTTATTTGTTTAAAACCTCGCTGGTGCATGGGAAACCATCCAGGGTCGATTTCCAGTAGAAGTCTGATACCTTGGTTTAGCGGGTTCTTTTTGTTCCTGTTTGATTAATCTAGGTTCAGAAGATTGCGATCGCGCGATCGTGGATAAACTTCGAGAATTGAGATTAATATTGGGTGCAGAAAATATTTTGGTTGCTGTTTGATTACATTGAGGACAATTTATCGGTGCGTTATATTCTGCCATACTGCGCCAGGCTTCAAATTCTCCACAGGGATTACAACGATATTCGTATAGAGGCATCTTTTCAATTGATAATGAATATTTGGTAGGGGCGAACGGTGTTCGCCCACAATACAATTGCTATGTCGGGACCTGGTTCTAACGGATTTTGTGGGTAGTAGAAATACTCAGGATAATGGGGCTTGAAGCACAAAAGAAATCAAATTGAGATAAAGTCAACAAACAATCAATTGATTTTCAGTAAAAATTACAAGCATGGCAGTTTCTATCAGAGGAGATAAAAGTATTTGTTTACCCGTTAGCAGTGAAGAACAATATCAACAACTAATCGCCAATAATCACAATTATAGAGCCTATTTGCTGCAACTTTATGCCAAGTA
>NZ_KB235918.1:56824-69624 GCF_000332195.1 Pleurocapsa sp. PCC 7319 | reverse complement strand
CATAAAGCACCATTTACTTCCTTTAAAAAAGAACTGGTGCTAACAACTCTTTGCCTCTTTTGCCAGCTATCAGACTTGTTCTTGTTCCTCTTTTACCATTGCGATTGGCGAAGCCACTGCCCTTCGGGCAATCGCCGTAAGTTTTTTGTCCTCGTTTTGACCAGCCATAAGGACGATAGACATATTCTTCAAAGCCTGATTCATCCAAGTAAACTAAATTGCTTGATCCGTCAAGAATGACAATTTTACGTAAATTTCTCAGAAAGCTGATTCGCTCACTATGCTTACGTTCAGTGTATTTCAGCGTTTTTTTTACGAGTTAACTTCATTTGCTTCTGGGCATACCCAATAGCACTCGTATGCACTCCAAAATATTGCGCCCTTTCTCTTAACAAAGCATCTGGATTTTCTTGAATATGTTGGGCAATTGCTAGAGAGTCTAGTTTTCGCTTTCTTCCAAGTTGTGGTGCTGGAGTCAAATTCTTTCTTCGACACCAATCATTCACACACCATAGACTTACCTCATATCTTCTTGATGCTTCGGCTTTGGAGCCTCCAGCCGCTACAAAGTCCACTACCCGCTTTCGCAAATCTACACTATAAGTCATCTAACCTGATTGATTTCTCATCTAGCTTATATTATTTCATATGTTTCCTATTTAGAATGACTATAAAGCTGGAAGTCAAGCTTATTTGAAAGCGGTTGAAGCTCTATCACGTCGTGGTCGAATTGAAGCTTTGGAGCGAGGGATGAGTACACTTTCAATGGGTTTGTCAGATTTGGTTGAGGAAACCTCAAGATTGAACAAAAGTTAGCGAACATTATTACCTAGTTTTTTTTCGACCCAAGATACCGTGAAAAGTCAGAGTTAATTAAAGAGGCATTTAAGCTGTACAAAATCGAGAGAAAAACAGTCATGGAAAATGGGAAAAAAGTAAAAAGAACAGTGATGTTACCCAAATCAGGAATCAAGGGAGATGAGGTAATTCGTGTTTCTTTGCCTTGAAATGGGTCAAGATAAGAATTGATGGTTGTCCCAAAAAGCTTGCTGGATAAGGATATGGAGCCAAGTGAATCAGGTTGGATTTAGTAGTATTTTTGTAGAAAACCTGCACTCCTATTTGAGTAATTGGTAGCTAGCTGCAGAAAGGTATTAAGCAAGAATATTTAGAGAAACTATTCAAAGCGACCAACAAAATGCCAATAGTCGTCAGATTCGATTTCATTGTCAGCCCCCCAGGAATGAGTTTCATCCCAATAATCAGATTCAACGAGGGTAGAACGAATTTCCTCGTAGAGTTCAGAGCGAATTTGGTTAATGGTATTGGTCAAGGAAGGATTGACTAGTTGAGGGTTGGAAGCTTCCTTAGTTGCCTCTGTTGAATCAGTGAGGGGGTTAGGGATGCTCTCCTCTTGCGGCTCTGGTGTGGTTAGTATGGGCTTCTGTTCACCTGGAGAACTGAGTGAGCGAGTTCGTCTTCGTCCTATATTATTTTCTGTTGAGTTGAGATTAGTGGGCAAGATAGGTTTCTGTTCATTTGGAGAACTGGTTGAGCGAGTCCTTCTTCTTCTGGTATTTGTTCTTCGGGAATAAGTCATCAACAAAAAAAATCTTCAACTAAAAATTTAGCGACTGGCTCTGCCACTGCCCTTCGGGCAATCACCTTGCAAGCGATTGGCTCTGCCACTGCGCGGAGCGCAATCACTAGGGCGATCGCTCGAAGCGCAATCGCCTAAGTGATGGGCTACGTAGTTTGTTCACAGCAAGTAGGGGCAACAGTGATTGTGAGCTTAGTAAAGGTATCGTTGTATTGTGTTGCCCCTCCTTCCTGCTCACGGAGGATTGATCGGTGGGGTTATCACACAGGTTTTTCCAGTTTAACAGGGGCAAGCTCGAGCTTCGCGTTTATATCTGGGGGAAACCCCCAGACCCCCATACGCTCGGCAAGGGTAGTACGGAGCTGCGTCGTGTCCTCCTTGCCCTTGCCTTCGCGGTAGCCCCTGTTTGACTGGAACCTGTTGAGTTCAATTAACAAACTATGGCTATCGAAATATCTCGGCTTCACGCTTTTACGCGAACTTTGACCTTTCAGGCTTCTTCACCTTCTGAGCTAGTTTGGGGACAGAGCGTAAGTTCTTTTGCTATCGTTGAAAGTCTGCCCGAGGGGATTTCTCCTTGTGAGCCGCAAGTTGTAGCCCACGGGTATACTGGCGAAGGTGCTTGGTATTCCTACATTGAGATTCGTTCCTACGCCGATAAGTTCATGATTTTGAGCTATTGCGAACTTGAGTAAAGTTTGCTTGCTCTTTTTTAGGTAGGTTGTATATATATACAACCTGCTTTTTTTTGGTGTTCAAGGTGATCTGATCGCCTTGGAGTAGAGAGAGATGGGCTACGTAGTTTGTTCGCAAGAAGTAGGGGCAACAGTGATTGTGAGCTTAGTTTAGGTGTCGTTATATTGTGTTGCCCCTCCTTCCTGCTCACGGAGGATTGATCGGTGAGATTAGGATGAGAGACTTTTTCTGTTTTTATTATTAAAAATCTAAAGCTGTAGAATTTTATAATTATAAATATTTTACAATTATAAAAAGGTATAAATGTAAATTTTTAGGATTATACAAAAATAGAATTGTGAGTTAGATTGATGCGGTATAAACTAGTAGAATCAAAAAAATGGATGTCTGTTTAATAGGACTAAAAGGCGGAATCGGAAAGACAACAACGGCGATACATATAGCATCGTACTTGCAGAAGTTTGGCAAAACCTTATTGATCGATGCGGATAAAAATGCATCAGCAATCGAGTGGGCGAAAAAAGGGATCTTAGATTTTGAGGTCTGTAATTTAGAAGGGTCAGTCAAGCACGTCAGGAAGGCGGTTCATGTAGTAACAGACACTAAAGCCAGACCAGAAGAAGATGAGATCAAGGCAGCAGCGGAAATGTACGATTTGCTGATCTTACCGTCACCGCCGAAAACACTGGACTTAGATGCGTTGCTAAAAACAAGAGATCTATTGTCCAAGTATGAAGCTAACTATAAAGCACTGTTGACAATTACCCCACCACCAAGACGAAGACCAGGAGGAAAGGAAAAGTTGGCAAGTAGCAAAGAAATAGAGGCAAGAGAGTTATTAGCAATTGAAGAAGTACCGATGTTTAAATCGACGATATATCAATATACGGCGTTAGAAAAATCACCACTATTAGGGGTAACAGTAGATCAATACGAAGATCAGTATTCAGCGAACGCATGGGAATGTTATGAGAAATTAGGAATGGAGATCTATAGTGGGGAAGAATAAGCCGAGTTTGCTAGATTTGTCACGGATGCGGAAAGAGGCAAGGGCAAATAAATCAGAATCAATCACAGAGAGGGAAACTCAAAAAATAGAAGCATCTGCTAAGAAAGAAGAAGAGTTAAAAGTTGCCAACTTAAAGGAAGAAAAACTAACAGAAGATTCAAAGAAGAAAAAGGTAGGAAGACCCAAAAGTCTGAGTAGTAACCCAGAATATGAAAGTACAACAGTGTATATTCATCGGGAAATCAAAGCTAAAGCGAGATTTCATTTGGCAGTAAACCCAGAAAAGAAAGACCTCCAGAGCTTAATTAACGAATTACTGGAAGACTGGGTAAATCAGCAGAAAAGAAAATTGTAGAAATTTAGATTTTGAGATTGATAAAACTTTATAATTTTACAATTGTAAAATTATAAGGAGGATAGGCAAAAGCTCGTAAAGATTTCCAAGCTTTCTCGAATTTAGTTTTAGACCAACGATGATGAAAAAAAGAAGGAGGGATTTGACGGTAATTAGGGATTTTTTCACCTTTGATTAAAAAATAAAAATCCTCTTTGGTTAAATTGTGCCAGTAACAGTGACCTAGATCTTGTTTGAAGATATAGTATTTTTCCAAAAATTCATCAAAGTTTAAGTAACTGTTGGGATGAAGATGTTCGACAATAACGCAGTTATAGGGAGCAAAATCGGGGACATTTTGGCTTAAAAAATGAACAGCCCTAGGAGCAATAAATTCGATCGCATTACAAACACTAGTGCAGCATGGCGGAAATAATCCAGCAGTCAGTCATGATCTTTAAAGCCCTTAAATTTCCAAACAAATGGCTGAGAAAAATGTGAATTAAAGTAATCAATAAAACTCAGAATCTTTTGGGATAGCTCTTCAGTTGAACAGAAACTACTTCTTTTGAGTAAACGCCTGACTAAGATAGAAAACCAACACTCAATTTGATTAAGCCAAGATGTATGTTTTGGAACATAAACGAAGCGAATTCGATGAGATTCATCTGATAAAAAAGTCTCCCTGCTGACCATAGACAGTAGAATTCCTTTTTTTCCTTTTACTCCTAAATCTGTCGTAATTCCACAGCTTGATGCCACTAATTTGACTAAACTTTCTGATCTCACGGGGTGACAACCCCGTGGAATAGACGATGAACAGTCAAGAGAGCGAGAAGATGGTAGAAAAAAGGGGTCGAACTTATTGAGAAAAACCCCTAAACAAAAATGTTGCCAGAATTCTATCACAAATGCTTCTCTAAGTTGTTGACCTCAAGGCAATATACTACGTTACAAATAATTATCTTCTTATTGCAAAGTTACAGAACAATACAGATTGAGAAATTAGCTGCTGTACTACCAATCCCGATCAAATATGAGAGCCGTCGTCGTCATCTTCAAAGACTATTAATCTCACCCAAGTTGAAGGTGAAATGTCTTTGGTTTCCTGTTCTCAAAAAATGGCTAAAAATCAATCAAGCTGCTAATAAAATAGCTTATGTAGCTATAGATAGAACCAGATGGAAAGAACGAAATTTATTTGTAGCCAGTCTCATCAAAGATAAAAGAGCAATTCCTCTACATTGGCTCTTACTAGACAAAAAGGGCAATAGCAATTTTCAGGAACAAAAGAGATTGCTCAAATCAGTATTACGCCTTTTAGATGGATACCAAATTGTTATTGTAGGAGACCGTGAGTTTGGTCATATATCATTGGCAGATTGGCTAGAAAGAAAGGAATGCCAATACGTTATCAGAACCAAAGACGATAAATACATCAAGCAAAAAGGAGAAAATTATCAGTTATTAAAATCTTTAGGACTTAAACCCGGAAAATCTTTTTATTTAGCATCGGTTGAACTAACAAAACAAAAAGGTTTTGGTGTAGTTAATATCGCTGGTCATTGGTCACAGAAGACCAAAAAGAAGCAAAAAGATGAAGGATGGTATCTGATTACAAATTTGCCCAATTTAAAACAAGCAGTATTAGCTTATCGGCATCGTAGTGGTATAGAGGCAATGTTTAAAGATTGCAAAACAGGCGGTTATAATTTGGAACAATGTTATGGCAATGAGCAACGTTTACTAGCTTTAGTCTTATTAATAGCGATCGCTTATACTTGTGCCATTAAAAGAGGCAAAAAAATCAAATCTATGGGGATTCAAAAGTATGTTTGTCGTCTTAAATTAGCCATGAGAACTACAAAACGACACAGTAATTTCTGGGTGGGTTTGTATGGTGGATTATGGATTCAAACCTATGAATTTTGTCATGATTTGGTAGAGCAGTTAATGATATTCACTCCCAATAAGTTACCTTTCTACCAACAAGGTCTGAGGGCTAAAAGACTCATCCAAACTACTTTTTAGCCTAATTGTCACCCCGTGAGCTTTCTGATTTATGAGTATTGAGTTGATCGACGATAAAAATCCATCCATCATCTGGAGACGTTTTGATCGTTTGAGCGATGTGTTCGGCAAAGTCTTGTTCCGTTCGAGTAGCTCCAATTGACGGAGTTAGAACTTTGCCCACCGCCACATCCCAATTGGCGATTAAGCTTAATGTTCCGTGGCGTTCATACTCAAATTCTATTTTTTCCACTTGGTTTGGTTTGGCTGGTTTGGCAGGAAATAATCTCTCAAGAGCTTGAATTCCTGTCATTTCATCTGTACTAACCAAATGAACACCTTGTTCTAATAACTAGCTATTAGCTATTAGCTATTAGCTCTTAGCTTCAATCAAATAGAGTCTTAAACTCTACCTGATTGTCGACGACCTAAGAGGTCGGAGTCTTAAACTCAATTACGCTTTTAGCAGTCAAACCAAGGCTAGAAGCTAAAGGCTAAAGGCTAAAGGCTAAAAGCTTTAAGATAACGTCAAGGCCTTTTGATGAAGTTCACAGATATATTTGACTTGCTTTTTAAATTTTAAAGGGTCATCAATTTTAGGATTTAACCAGTAACGATGGCGATGTGGTTGTAGTGTGGCTTCTTTTTAAAAAACGCCCCACACTTCGAGGTGAAATCTTTTCGACAATTCCTCTTTTGACTGCTTCAGAGGCTAACTCTCTTGCCGTCCAATGACTTACTGGTCTTTCTGATTTAGAGGGGGATTCACAGGCGATGGCCACGATTTGGACGACTTGTTCGACCGTAAAGGACTTTGTTGTCCCTGGTCTTGGACGATCTCCTAAGATTTGCTCAATTAAGGCCATTAACTTCTTATCCGTTACCTGTTCCTCTTCAGCTGTTGTCAGTTTTGAAGTGGACTCTCTCCATCGCTCTCGCCAAACGCGCACTTGCTCTCGGTCTAGTTCTAATCTTCGACTAATTGAACTATTGCTCCCTCCTGATGCTGCCGCTAAGATTAGCTTGGCTCTTCTCACGAGACGATAGGAGTTGGTCGTCCCTCTAACTATCCGTTGGAGTAGTGTTTCTTGTCGCTTCGATAGTTGGATTGGCAACGCTTTGGTAATGGGCATCGACTCCAAGATTTATCCTTTGGCTTCATTGAATTATATTTCAGTTTATCTGAATTTGGTTTCTTTTTAAACCTGGTGGCTTACTTTCGCTCAGCTGCACTAGCTACCAAACACTCAATTTAAGTGCAGGTTTTTGGCTCAATTCTCTAATTTCTCTAAACGATCAGAACCCATAACTACTTGTGCCAATTCCTGACGAGTCGCCCCGCTTGTTAACAATGCCCTAACTATCAAATCTAATGATACTGATGGATCTCCCGATTCGATCTTGGCTATGCGTGATTGCGAAGAACCCATTTTCTTCGCTAAGGCATCTTGGGACAGATTACTCACTTTTCTTTGTTCCTTGGCAAACAAAGCCAATCTTACTTTTAGTTCCACTAATTCAGTTTCCACAGGAGTTAAACTTAAAAAATCACTAGCATCACCAACAACCCAACCACCTGCCTCTAGTCTTTTTCTTTTTTCAGAGTCCATCTCTATCTCCTCTATTCTTGACTACATTCCCTCATACTGCTTCAGTCTTTTTTGACATCGCTTGAGTACTGCCTCTGGAGTTTTATTTGTCTTCTTAGCAAACACATCTACAATTACTATGGCATCTTCCTCAATACGATAAATAATCCGCCATGTTTTACTTTCATCATTAATTCGTAACTCATGACACCTTTTCCCAATGCTTGGCATTGGACGAGATTGAGGCATCGATAACAATTCCCCCTTTTGCAGCAATCTCAGTAGATAACCTGCTTCAATACGAGCCTCTCTTGAGAATGGAGGTGTTTTTACCTCCCCCGCAAACCAGACCAGCACTTTATCTTGAGATTCACTACTCTCTAGATTTTGTTTATTTATGTTCATTATACTATGTCAAATCTGACATGATGACATTATATAAATTTACACCCAATAAGACCAAACTCTTTACTACAGCTAGAAAAGTATCAGGTAAAAAATTTATCTTTGACACTTCTCCAAACGACTCATTTCCACCATTTCATTCACCATTTCTAATGCTGCCATATTTCCCTCTATTGCTATTACTGTAAAGGGTGAAGCCCATGACCAGTGACCTGGACAATCATCTATTGTTACGCGATCGCCTACTGTGATGGGTTGAGCCATAGCTGGTGAAGGATACTTTAGATTTGTCGTCACACCCAGAACCGTCTGACTTTGAGACTTCTCTTGTGACGAGTGTCCTAAAGGATACCGCTCCGCATATGACGGCATTTCTGAAAACTCTTCTGCCAAATCAATTTTCTCTAGTTGACTTTTATTAACCGTATTACAGTCAGCTTTGCTTTCTACAATATCATTATTTTCAGAGGACTTTTTATTTTTACCGTCACTGTCGTCACATCTATCACTAGCAATACTTTCAGCCATCACATATTCTATAACATCCGTCACCTTATCCATCACCATCGTCCACAGTCTATTTATGACATTCGTACTACTTAATTAACTAACTCTTTCTTGATGGAATCAGCCCATAGAACTTTTGAGTGCCTCATTACGTAAAATTAGTTTAGAGGACTAGCACAATTTATCGTTATGACTAGCATTAGAGCCGAATTAGACCGCAAATTAAATAACTTATCTCCCGAACAACTTCATTTAGTTCGTCAATTTGTCGAGTCCATAGAACATCAAACTACACCTACCAATTCTGACTATCCTATGACCAATGAGGATGTTGACAGAGTTATTGAATCCTATCGTCAGCAAAATAAACAACGACCCATAGGTCTTGCTCAGGGAGAGTTTACTGTTCCCGATGATTTTAACAATCCCCTACCCGATGAAATTTTAGATTTATTCAATAATCCTCAATGAGAATACTGTTAGATACTCATATTTTTCTCTGGTTAGTTGATAATGATAAACGTTTGTCAGATCGATATCGTCACATCATTCATAATCTCGATCATGAAATATTGTTGAGTGTTGTCTCGATTTGGGAATGTGTCATTAAGTATCAGATAGGCAAACTAGATTTTCCCTCTTCTCCAGAAACCTATCTCCCAATTCAAAGGAGAAAACATCTGATTAAAACTTTGACTGTAGATGAAAATAGTATTGCTCATTTGGTCCAACTCCCTTTACTTCACAAAGATCCCTTTGACCGCCTCATCATGGCTCAGGCTCTACAACACGATCTCATAATTTTGACTGAGGACAAGTTGATACTTGCTTATCCTGACATTCGATTATTATTTTAATGCCAATTTATTCTTACCTATCCCACTTCTCTAATTGACCCATTTCTACCAATTCTTCTATCATTTCTAGCTTCACCATTTCACCTTCCACTTCTTGTACAGTAAAAGGGCTAGCCCATAACCAATGCCCTGGACAGTCGAAAATTGTTACCTTATCCCCCACAGTTATGGGTGAATTTATGGCTGATGATGGATAACTAAAACTATCCGTCACATCAACAGCAGTATAGCTTTCAGGCTTTTCTTGTGACGGCAGTGACGGCATTTTTGAAAACTCTTCTGCTGAATCAACATGACGACTATTGGCATTTTGTTGGTAGGTTTGAATAGCTATTTTTGTAGCTGTCCATTTTCCCGACTGAGTACAAGGTGGGATATTTGTGATAAAGTTTGTTGAAGCAATAGCAGATACCTTAACTGTGTACATTCATGACTACAAGTGCGTACAAAATTGGGTAGTCCCTACAAAACAGTGGAGGTCGAGAATTCATGGGTCTTACACCAGTTAAATTAGAGAAATGTAATTCAAGCAAGCGATCGCTCTAAAAACGGGATGACAATTTCTGCTTATAATCCAAAACTGCTCCATCCACTCTTTCCCCGTTTTTGCCCTGGTCGAAATTGTTCCTATCACTTAGACCCAGATAATTACATCACTCTTGATGGAACATATCCTGTGAAAAATGATTCTCGAAATTCTGGGTTAATTTTAGGCTCGGCTCTCGCACCTCCCACACTGCTCATCGTCTTCTCGAAAATCTAGTTTACCTAATGCCTTGGGGCTTTGAACATTTTCTTTTAGTGACGACAGATAAACTGGCGGCTTACGAGAAAGCGATCTCTAACTGTTTTGAGAAAGTTCGCTACGCTTATCTTCAAATTGTCAAACAACGTCGAAAAAGGAGACTTGTGACAGTCAAACAAAGGATCGTCAAGGGTCAAGAAACTGATTTCGGCAACAAGACCAAGAATACTTCTTATATCGAAAGATTCAACCTAACTTTAAGACAAAAAGTCTCTTATCTACAGCGTAAAACTTTGGGCTATTGTAAGAACCAGAAAAACTTTGAATCGGTATTGTGGATTAATTTATTTGACTACAACTATCGCACCTTTCACAAAAGTCTTCGTCAGGATTTGACTGGTGAAACTCGGAAATTCAAATGTCGTTATCAACATTTGACCCCAGCTATGAAGATGGGACTCACTTCAACACAGTTACAATGGTCGGATTTGATTCAAGCACCCATCCCTGAAAATGCCCATGAATTCTTGACCTCCACTGCTTTGTAGGGACTACCTGTGGTTGATGCCGTAGATGATTTAACTCTAAGCGGAAACAATGAAGAAGGTTTTTCAAGCTTGATCGCTACTACTGTTAATCCTCAAGGTGAGGGAAATTCAGGAAATATAACTATTAATGCTCCAAATGTTTCTATTCTAGATGGAGGTCAATTATTTACTGGAGGTTTTGGGTCTGGAAATACAGGTGATTTAATCATTGATGCTCAATCTTTAACAATTGATGCTGGAAGTATTTCTACATTTATAGCTAACTGAAATAAGTTTGAATCGCTGAAGAATTAAAGCTAAATTGGGATAATAACCCTTAAACAATCGAAAATAAAACCTAAAAATGGCATATTCTTTAGATATGCGGCAACGTGCATTAGACCTGTTAGAAGAAGGCAAAAGCAAAACAGAAATATCAAGAATGCTTGGAGCTAGTAGAACAAGTATTCTTCGATGGGAAAAAAGAGCCTTAAGAGGAGAGCTTGCAGCTATTTACCCCAAAAAAAGAGGTGGGTTTAGAGTAGATGATGAAAAATTAAAAGCTTATGTCGCATTAAATCCCGATGCCTATCAAGCAGAAATAGCAGAAGCGATTAGAGCCAAAGAAAATACCGTATGTCGAGCACTTAAAAGATTGAAGATTAGTCGAAAAAAAAGACACCGCAGTACCGAGAACGGGACCAACAAAGGCGAAACGATTATTTAAAAGAGATAGAACAGTATCCCGAACAACAGAGAGTTTATCTAGATGAGAGTGGGCTATGTCATCGTTTGCAAAGAACTCATGGCTATGCTCTCAAGGGAGAAAAAGTACACGGTCTAACTGATGGCAAAAGACAGGGTAGAACCAATATCATTGGGGCTTGGTCAACAGATAATAAACTTTTTGCCACAAACACTTATGACCATACTGTCAACAAGAAGGTTTTTATGGATTGGATTAAATCTCACCTTCAGGGACATCTCACTCATGGGATGGTTGTTATCATGGATAATGCTCCTTGGCATCGGGGAAATGACATCAAAAATCTCATTGAAAGTACTGGTGCCCAACTGATAAATCTTCCCCCCTATTCTCCAGATCTAAACCCCATCGAACATGCATGGGCTAATCTCAAACATTATGTCAAATCCGCAAAAAAAGACTTTGAGCACTTCTCTGATAATTTGGCTGCACAGCTAAATAAAATGAATCATTCTAAAATCAGTTAGCTATACTAGTGAAGGAGCCATAGGAGATGCTGGAAATATTGATATTGGGGCTGACAATTTTTCATTGATTAACAATGCTGTTCTTGATAGTAGTACTTTTGGAGAGGGAAATGCTGGAAATATTAATATTGAAATTTCCAATCTTAGCATTACAGATGGTGGAAGAATCAGTGTTGGTACTTTTGGAGAGGGAAATAGTGGAATTTTAACTGTCAACGCAGACAGAATCACAATTAGTGGAAGCTCAGAATCTACGTCATTTCCTAGTGGTTTATTTGCTAACTCAACTCCAGAAGCTCTAGGTAGTGCAGGAGATATTACTGTCAATTCGTCGGAATTAAGAATTGCTAATAATGCAACGATTACTGTAGACAGTGACGGTTTTGGTGACGGTGGAAACGTTATTTTGAATGCAGATAACCTAACCTTGGACAGTAATGCAACAATCACAGCTAGTACTGGTGTTGAAAGTGGAGCAGGAGCGAATGCTGATATTAAAATTGCCGAGCAAATTCAATTAAGAAATAACAGCAGCATTGTAGCTCAATCTTTTGGCTCTTCGGGAGGTAATGTATCTATTGATGCGGGCTTTATCATAGTATTTCCCAGTCAGTTACCTGGAGACGGTAGTGATATTATTGCTAATTCTGGCGAAGGCAGTGGAGGAAATATTGATGTAGCAGTAGATAGAGTTTTTGGCATATCGGAGAGATTAGCAACACCTGGTAATAGAAGTAATGATTTTGATGCTAGTTCGAGCCTCAGTATAGAGGAAGGTATTGTTGTTAATATTTTTGATTCTGCGACATTATCCCCACCTAATCCAATAGAATCAGAACAAACCACTGTTCAAGCTTGTGAAGCAAATAGAGAAAGTGCAGCAAAAAATAATTTTGTCATAGAAGGAAAAGGTGGTATTGTTCCCGAACCAGGAGAACCGTTAAATTCTCTCAATGTCACAGTCAATGGAGAAGTAAATCCTACCGCTAATGTTCCCGAACCCATTGAAACAGCCCAAGGTAAAATTCAACCAGCTAGGGGAATTAAAGTAACTGAGTCTGGAGAGGTAATCTTAACTGCTTATCGGACTAATAACCAGGGCGATCGCCTTCTCGAAATTAAGCCCAACTGTAGCTAGGGTTTGCTGAATAACTTGACAACCTTGAGCCAATAAAGGTTATAAGGATTTTAGGCGCAGAAAAAAGTTAAGTAAAAATGGCGAAAAACCCCTAAAATTGGTAAAAGACCCTTGCACTTATCTGAGCAAGAACAAATGTACCGTAAAACT
>NZ_KB235918.1:0-56724 GCF_000332195.1 Pleurocapsa sp. PCC 7319 | reverse complement strand
TGGAGTACAAGCACTCATGGCGCACAAAGCGCCATAATCTCTCAATTAAGTTCAGATGGGGAGAGTAGGAGGGTAAGTACAACAGCTCAATCCCCAAAAAGCCAGCTACATCCTTGACAAAGCGACACTTTTGATAGCGGGCATTATCCAGGACGAGGGTGATCGGAATGTCCAAATCTAGCTCAGACAAATGCACCAACAATTCGCACACTGTTTCGGCATTGATATAGGTCTCATTGGTGACGCTCACCACTTCTTTAGTGACGGCATTAATCGCTCCCAAGACATTGAAGCGCTTGCGACCCGAAGGGGAGCGCATAAATATGCGGGTAAAACACCAGATGAATCCTAAATAGGCTCGATGGACAAAGTGAGCGGCATCAACAAAGAAAACGGCTTTCTTTCCTGCTTTGGCCTCTTCTAGTAATGGTTCCAGCTTTTGCTGACGGAAGTTTTCTTGCTCTTCAATCTTGTCGGGGTCTGACCCTTTGCCAGGGACAAAGCCCACCTTTCGACAGCCCATGCCGATACGGTAGAGAAAAGCCCTAATTTGTGTGGGATTGCGCTTGATTCCCGTGAGTTCTTCGATTTTGGCCTGGGCTTCAGCCACCTTTCGCGGCGGATGCTCCTGGAAGTAGACCTCAATAGTTTTGACCTGCTCATTGAGCTGACTGGGCTTCCCTTTGTAGTTCAATTGCTTCAGTTGCTCTATTCCTCCTTGCTGATACTGTCGAACATAGCTAACTAAGGTCGTTTTACTAATTTGGCATAAGCGACGAATCTCTTGATGGGATAGCCTCCGACTTTTCAGGTAGAGCACTTCCATCTTCTTTTGTACTCGGGGATGGGGATGATGATAGCGTTCGTAATTTAGCTGTTGAATTTCTTCTTCGCTGAACTCAATCTGGATCATATCTCGCCACTCTTCTTCAGTTGAATACTGCCGCATTATCCCACCTCAGCCCATCTCAAAAAAGTCCACTATTCACCCGCTCGGAGTATAGCTGACTATTTTGAGGACGTGGACAATGGCGATAACTTAACCTATAAGCTTGATGCAACCGTTTCTACTTTTCAAACTAGCACTGGTGAGAACAAATTTTTCGACGTTTTCTCCATTGATAGTAGCAAAACCCTTACTCTAGGCTACGCTAACGGTATCACTGGAACTGCTACAGTCAAGGTTAAAGTTACCGATAATGCCAATGAGTCAGTGAAAACTAGTTTTGATATTTCCATTGCCGATCCAAATGAAGAGACAACAAGTGCAGACACTCTTACCACTGCTGACGATACGGTTACGACTGATAAAAACACGTCTGTAACGATTTTAGCTACCGAACTACTTAGTAACGATACGGGAAATGACCTGAGTATTGTTGGAGTGGATAATGCAGTCAACGGCACGGCAGTTGTTGATGATTCAGGGAACGTTAATTTTACTCCTAATGCCAACTTTAATGGAAATGCCAGCTTTGACTACACCGTTACAGACGGCACAAATAACGGCACGGCATCTGTAAATGTTGTGGTTAATGCTGCTGATTCTGCTCCTGTTCTTACTAGTCCCATTCCTAATATTACAGTTGCCACAAATGCCTCTAATAGCGTTATTGCGATCGCTGACTACTTTTCAGATTTTGAAGATGGGGATAATTTAGCTTACTCTTTTGGTATATCCTCTTCAATTCAAGGTGGTACAAGCAACAAATTCTTCGATCATTTTTCGTTTGATCCCGCGACTAAATCGTTAATCTTAGACTACGCTGATGGGGTTGTTGGAACTTCTACTATCAGAGTTATAGCCACTGACAGTAATAATCAATCTGTTGAGACAGATTTTGTCGTTTCCGTTGTGGATTCAGTTGGTGAAATATCAAATGAAGCAACCCTTACTGCGGTTGATGATTCAATTTCCACAAGCGAAGATACACCCGTAACCGTGTTGGCAAGCGAACTATTTGGTAACGATATCGGTGGCAATTTAAGTATTAGCAGTGTAGATAGTCCGTTTGGTGGAACTGCAATCTTAGATGAATCGGGCAATGTTAAATTTACCCCTGCTGCTGATTTTTATGGGAATGCTAGCTTCGAGTATACCATTAGCGACGGTAGCTCTACTGCTACTGGTTTAGTGTCAGTTGATATTGCTGCCGTTGATGATGCCCCTGCTCTTACCAAAACTATTCCCAATCTTGTTCTAACTCAAAATGCTCCTAATAGCCTTGTTCAGCTTGCCGATTATTTTGAAGATGCAGAAAGTGGTGACAATTTAGCTTATTCTCTTGGTGCTTCTTCTTCTATCCAAAGTAGCTCTAGCGGTAGATTCTTTGATGGTTTAACCCTTGCTCAAGACAAGGCTTTGACTCTAAACTATGCTGATGGTGTAATTGGCAAATCGACTATTATCATCAAAGTCGCTGATAGCAATAATCAATCTCTTGAGACGAACTTTACTGTTTCGGTGATAGATGTTGATGTTCAAGGAGATATTTTACTTGGCGGCAACGGCAATGACTATCTTGTCGGAAAACAGGGGAATGATACTTTAAATAGTGGGTCAGGAAACGACTATCTAGCAGGTGGTGCAGGTTCCGATCGTTTTGTCCTCAATAGTTCCAACCAAGGAGTAGATACTATTGCTGACTTTGCAGTTGAAGATGATGCTTTGGTACTGTCTGCTAATGGTTTTGGTGGAAATCTTACGGTAGGTATGGTTAGTAGTGAAATGTTTACAGTCGGTACTGCTGCTACAAGTAGCGAGCATCGCTTTATTTATGATGCTGGTAGTGGCGATCTTGCTTATGACAGTGATGGAACAGGAGACGATGAGCAGGTTAAAATCGCTAACCTCACTAACGTTCCTACCTTAGCTCATAGCAATCTAATAGTTGAACGGTAGTCCCTACAAAACAGTGGAGGTCGAGAATTGACCTCTCTAGCATCAGATAAAATAGGAGATTATTCTCAGACTAGCGATCGCTGACTTATTGATGACAATTAAAGCTTACGATCCCTCACTCATTCATCGACTGTTCCCTCGCTACTGCCCTTGTCAAAACTGTTCCTATTACTTGGACTTAGATAATTACATTACTCTTGATGGGACATATTCCGTCAAAAATGATAGTCGAAAACGACAAAGACTTTACTGTCATGGAGGAGAACATCGCTTTTCCGAGACTGCATATTCCAATTTATTTGGACATCATGGCAGTTTTCAAGAATATGTTCAAACGGCCAAAATGTCTGGCTATGGTTTAAGTACAGAACAAATTGCCGATGTTTTAGAACGAGACGAGCGAACCATCTGCTCATGGCAAAAAGCTTTAAGTTATAAATGCAAAAGCTTTCATTTGGCTTTGTGTTCCTTAATCGGGCTAACTTTGATATCCATTCAAATGGATGAAATCTGGTCTTATTTAAAGAAAAAGAAACGTCAGTTGTGGTTATTTATTACGTTAGAATCAAAGACTAAATTCTGGGTTAACTTCGAGTTAGGCTCTCGCACCTCTCATACTGCTCATCGTCTTCTTAAAAATCTAGTTTACCTAATGCCTTGGGGGTTTGAGCATTTCCTTTTAGTCACAACAGATAAACTGGCAGCTTATGAGAAGGCGATCTCCAGCCATTTCCAGAAAGTTCGCTACGCCTATCTTCAAATTGTCAAACAACGCCGAAAAAAGAGGCTCGTAACGGTTAAACAAAGGATCGTCAAAGGTCAAGAGAGTGATTTCGGCAACAAGACCAAGAATACTTCTTACATCGAAAGATTTAATCTAACTTTGAGACAAAAAATCTCTTATCTACAGCGCAAAACCCTCGGCTACTGTAAACATCAGAAGAACTTTCAGCAGATCTTATGGATTAATTTATTTGATTATAACTATCGTCAATCTCATAAAAGTCTACGTCAAGACTTAACTGGTGAGTCTGAGAAATTCAAACGTCGCTATCAACATTTTACTCCAGGGATGAAAATGGGTCTGACTACAACTCAGTTAGAATGGCGGGATTTGATTCTTGCACCCATCCCTGAAAATGCCCATAAATTCTCGACCTCCACTGTTTTGTAGGGACTACCCAAACTTCTGCAAGTACGATGCTATATGTATCGCCGTTGTTGTCTTTCCGATTCCGCCTTTTAGTCCTATTAAACAGACATCCATTTTTTTGATTCTACTAGTTTATACCGCATCAATCTAACTCACAATTCTATTTTTGTATAATCCTAAAAATTTACATTTATACCTTTTTATAATTATAAAATTCTACAGCTTTAGATTTTTAATAATAAAAACAGAAAAAGTCTCTCATCCTAATCTCACCGATCAATCCTCCGTGAGCAGGAAGGAGGGGCAACACAATATAACGACACCTAAACTAAGCTCACAATCACTGTTGCCCCTACTTCTTGCGAACAAACTACGTAGCCCATCTCTCTCTACTCCAAGGCGATCAGATCACCTTGAACACCAAAAAAAAGCAGGTTGTATATATATACAACCTACCTAAAAAAGAGCAAGCAAACTTTACTCAAGTTCGCAATAGCTCAAAATCATGAACTTATCGGCGTAGGAACGAATCTCAATGTAGGAATACCAAGCACCTTCGCCAGTATACCCGTGGGCTACAACTTGCGGCTCACAAGGAGAAATCCCCTCGGGCAGACTTTCAACGATAGCAAAAGAACTTACGCTCTGTCCCCAAACTAGCTCAGAAGGTGAAGAAGCCTGAAAGGTCAAAGTTCGCGTAAAAGCGTGAAGCCGAGATATTTCGATAGCCATAGTTTGTTAATTGAACTCAACAGGTTCCAGTCAAACAGGGGCTACCGCGAAGGCAAGGGCAAGGAGGACACGACGCAGCTCCGTACTACCCTTGCCGAGCGTATGGGGGTCTGGGGGTTTCCCCCAGATATAAACGCGAAGCTCGAGCTTGCCCCTGTTAAACTGGAAAAACCTGTGTGATAACCCCACCGATTCACCCTGACTTTTCACGGCATCTTTGGAAAAGAGTATAAGTTAGGTAACAATGTTCGCTAACCTTTGCTGAATCTTGATGCTTCCTCTACCAAATCCTCCAACCCCATTGAAAGTGTACTCATCCCTCGCTCCAATGCTTCAATTCGGCCACGACGAGATAGAGCTTCAACCGCGTTCAAATAATCTTTACTTCCAGCTTTGCCTAAATATCGATGACGAGATGGAGTCCCATTTTTGGTGACAAAAATCGGTTCATGGGACATCCATTTGTAATACCAATAACGACCCCCCTTTTGTCCTTTGGCTTGGTAACGGACAATCCAACAACCAGACGGAGCAATTTCTCCTTCAGAGCGGATGTCTTCAATATCTTGTTGGAGTTGTTTGAGAAGATGTTTAAGTTCATCTAGACGACTGGCTACATCCTTCTGTTGACGGGCATTGGGCATAGTTAAGACCAGAAAAAGTCCTAATTCATTATGTAATAAAGTTCGCTAACCAAATCCTTATCCTACTCCCGCACCTCGTAGCAATCAACTCCCTCCTAAACTTTAAAATGGGAGCGTAATTGCCATCCTTCACACAAAGATTGCAATTCTAAAAATCCGCGCCATAAAACGGTAATACCAATATTACTTTTCTTTCGATGACTCAAGTAACCGCCCAAACGAGCTACAGCTTGCATCGCCCAGGCTACCGTCAAATCTACTACGGGGACTGATTTTCTTCCTTTGGCAGCTAAAACCTCAAGTTGTACCTCATTTAAAACCGAAGATGCCGGTGCTTCTGGTTCGGTTCGATTTAAATAAGTCATTTTTAACAATTGTGCCGCAATATTTGTTAAAAATCCTAATAATACCTGCATACTATTTCCAGATAGACGATAGCTTTCCGCCTTACATCCTGACTTGAGAATTTTATGATATTCTTCAATTCGCCAACGGTAAGTGTACCACCGTAAAATGGTTTGTGCCTGTTCCTCATTTGTAACGGGTTCTGTAGTCAAGATCATCCATTCTACGCGTTCACAGCCCTCTGGGGGGTCAATTTCTACGGCATAAACCCCATAAACTTCAAAAGATTCTGGTTCTTTAATTCTGGCGGGACTACGAAGTTTAATAGGTGCATATCTAATTGCCAAAACTGCGATTCGCTCTGTCCTCTGTTTGGTTTTGGCTAGTTCTATCGCTACTTCCATCTTGATCGGTTGGGATGGTAGCCATGACCATAGATAACTGTTTTCTCCCTCAAGTGCTCGATTATGTGCTGCTCTTACTACTAACCCTGTATTTGAGGTTTTACTGACTTGAGCAAAGACTTCCGCAATGTCCCCTTCTCGGTCAAATACATGGATAATTTTGGGCCTTGTAGGCTCTGGAACGGAGATTTTTAAGAGTTTTTCGACTTCTTTGAGAGCTTCTATCCATTTATAAGATTCTTTCTCTTCAATTGGGCGTTTTCTGGCTTCTGCTTGTTTTTTCTTCCTCTGTTTCTTCGTTAGATTTTCCCCTTTTTCTTCATGCTCTCGATGCCACAGTTTTTCTGTTAGTAATCCTATTGGTTGTCCATTGTCGGCATCAAGGGCTAAGGTGCTATGTAGAATTAGTCCATTTCCCCCATTGCCAATCGGTCCATATTCGGCTCTTTTGTCGAGGATTTTTTTGTAATCGAGATAGGTTGTATCTCCCACTGCTAATACGATGGGGAGTGCTTTAATCTGAGCTGCTGTTTGAAGATGATAGGGTTGGCACACACTGCTTAAGCTAGTTTTCGGATTGGCAAAGAATTCATAAGCTCTTTTCAGGTCACTTGCTCTCTCAAAAATCTCTGAGAGTGGCTTGCCATATTTTAACGATAATCTTGATTCGATGAACATCGCCCTTTTGGTTAAACGTTGATCTCCAAAGTCGCATTTTTCCGTTATTGAATTTTTGGTCTGATTCATTCATAACTTACAATCGGCTCAATTATTTTGCTCTATCGAGAGCGCAGATTTCTCTAAATGAGTAATTGTTAGCGAATATTGTTACACAACTTATATTTCCTCCAAAAGATGCCGTGAAAAGTCAGATTCTCCCCATTCAATCCAATCAGCATCTGCTAAAATTTGGATCTCTTTGGCAATACGTCTTACGTCTTCGGTTTTATCGGAGTTGTTGTCTAAAATAGTATTCATCACAAAAGACGTTCGCACTTTCTTAGAGCGCGATCGCGGGTAAGTTTATAAAACAAAAAGCGACGAACAATTTAATGTTCGTCGCCATATTTATTTGTTCATATGTTTATTGTAACATATTTGTATTACTTTTACCGTCGCTTTGGGTTTAAAGCCTCTTTCTTCTAGGAAGACTTCTTTTAGTTATTAGTTATTAGTTATTAGTTATTAGTTATTAGCTAAAGACTAAAGACTAAAGACTAATAGCTAATGGCTTAGAGCTTAGAACTAGAATTGATTTTGTTTGAAATCATCGATTGCCCTGTGAAAGATATCGCTGAAAGATTCGTTAAGTTCGTCTTTCATCATCTCGGCGATTGTGCTGTAGTCTTCAGGTGAAAACTCTGAGATATCGATATTTTGCGAAGAAAAGTCTTCCTGAGATAGCCACAGCAAGGCAATCTCAGGATAGTCAATGATGTTTTTGTTAGTCATTGTCAAAAATGTGA
Source organism: Pleurocapsa sp. PCC 7319 (assembly GCF_000332195.1). Taxonomy (NCBI): domain Bacteria; kingdom Bacillati; phylum Cyanobacteriota; class Cyanophyceae; order Pleurocapsales; family Pleurocapsaceae; genus Pleurocapsa; species Pleurocapsa sp. PCC 7319. Next base: position 49,078 of record NZ_KB235918.1, on the reverse strand, counting down.
TCGCTCTTTATTAGAGTGCGATCGCGGGTAAGTTTGTAAAACAAATGGCGTGTACAAATTAATTTGTACACGCCATATTTATTTGTCTTATCTTATTGCAACATATTTGTAGCACAAATAACATTGATAAGGTTAAAGTGTTCGAGGTCGGAAGTAGTTACGGCAGCAGTCGCTGCAGCTATATCTATCCACGAAGACTCGTTTTTGTAAATTTCGTGACGAATTTCTTGCTCACGGCATTTGGCAGCAAATAATTCATCGAGGTTTTGTTGTACCTCTGGACTTAAAAATTGAGGATCAAGCTCTAAGTCAAATTTTTTGTTTAAACTTTGAACGAACTCTCGTTGAATCCATTCAAGCCAGTCCTCGCGCATTTTTAATCGTACCAGTTCATCGTATACATCTTCATCTAAGATAGATGATGTTTTGATGTATTCTAAATTATCTATTAGATAATCTAAACTCCGACTTTTAAAGCCTTCCTCGCCTATTAATAGACGAACATCAATACCTACTGTAGGTATTGAATAATCACCGAATATCATGTACAAACCTTTTAGGTTGTAGGTATCCCAAATGCAATACAAGTTTGCTTTTTGGATTAGTATATGAGATACGGGATCAACAACTAGTATGAGTTGTAGATTTTCTGCGAAGTTATTACGTTCAGCAGGATAGAGGCAATGTCTAAATACCTCTTTCTCTTCCCCTAAGGGGGAAGCTTCTCCTTCGCAATTTTTGCCGTTATAAGCAAAAATTGTGCCTAAATGACTATATTTTTGGGCGATTGTTTCAAATGTTTCAAAATTCATCACAAAATGCGATCGCTCTTTATTGGAGCGCGATCGCGGGTAAGTTTATAAAACAAATGGCATATACAAATTAATTTGTACATGCCATATTTATTTGTTCTATATCAATTGTAGCATACTTGTGTCGTATAAGCAACTAGTCTTTGTTGCCAATTTTTCGTTGTTCTAGATTTTTCTGCGTTGAAGAAGCCACTTTGTAGTATAATGTTTATTACAAATGCGATCGCACTTTATTGGAGCGCGATCGCGGGTAAGTTTGTAAAAAGGAATGGCGTGGACATTAAATTGTTCACGCCATTCCTTTGTTCTTATACTCCGAGCGGGTGAATAGTGGACTTTTTTGAGATGGGCTGAGGTGGGATAATGCGGCAGTATTCAACTGAAGAAGAGTGGCGAGATATGATCCAGATTGAGTTCAGCGAAGAAGAAATTCAACAGCTAAATTACGAACGCTATCATCATCCCCATCCCCGAGTACAAAAGAAGATGGAAGTGCTCTACCTGAAAAGTCGGAGGCTATCCCATCAAGAGATTCGTCGCTTATGCCAAATTAGTAAAACGACCTTAGTTAGCTATGTTCGACAGTATCAGCAAGGAGGAATAGAGCAACTGAAGCAATTGAACTACAAAGGGAAGCCCAGTCAGCTCAATGAGCAGGTCAAAACTATTGAGGTCTACTTCCAGGAGCATCCGCCGCGAAAGGTGGCTGAAGCCCAGGCCAAAATCGAAGAACTCACGGGAATCAAGCGCAATCCCACACAAATTAGGGCTTTTCTCTACCGTATCGGCATGGGCTGTCGAAAGGTGGGCTTTGTCCCTGGCAAAGGGTCAGACCCCGACAAGATTGAAGAGCAAGAAAACTTCCGTCAGCAAAAGCTGGAACCATTACTAGAAGAGGCCAAAGCAGGAAAGAAAGCCGTTTTCTTTGTTGATGCCGCTCACTTTGTCCATCGAGCCTATTTAGGATTCATCTGGTGTTTTACCCGCATATTTATGCGCTCCCCTTCGGGTCGCAAGCGCTTCAATGTCTTGGGAGCGATTAATGCCGTCACTAAAGAAGTGGTGAGCGTCACCAATGAGACCTATATCAATGCCGAAACAGTGTGCGAATTGTTGGTGCATTTGTCTGAGCTAGATTTGGACATTCCGATCACCCTCGTCCTGGATAATGCCCGCTATCAAAAGTGTCGCTTTGTCAAGGATGTAGCTGGCTTTTTGGGGATTGAGCTGTTGTACTTACCCTCCTACTCTCCCCATCTGAACTTAATTGAGAGATTATGGCGCTTTGTGCGCCATGAGTGCTTGTACTCCAAGTACTACCTGACTTTTCACGGCATCTTTTGAAGGGTATATAAGTTGTGTAACAATATTCGCTAACAATTTTATCCATTTCGAGAAATCTGCCCTCTCGATAGAGCAAAATAATTGAGCAGATTTTGAGTGGTGAATGAATCAGACCAAAAATTTAATAACCGAAAAATGTGACTTTGGAGATCAGCGTTTAACCAAAAGGGCTATGTTCATCGAATCGAGATTATCGTTAAAATATGGCAAACCACTCTCCGCGATTTTTGAGAGAGCAAGTGACCTGAAAAGAGCTTATGAATTCTTTGCCAATCCGAAAACTAGCCTAAACAGTGTGTGCCAACCCTATCATCTTCAAACAGCAGAGCAGATTAAAGAACTCTCAATCGTATTAGCAGTAGGAGATACAACCTATCTCGATTACAAGAAAATCCGCGAAAAAAGAGCCGAATATGGACCCATTGGCAATGGTGGGAATGGACTAATTTTACATAGCACCTTAGCTGTAAATGGGGAGAATGGACAACCCATAGGATTATTAACAGAAAAACTGTGGCATCGAAATCATGAAGAAAGTAAGAGTTTAACTCAGAAACAGAAGCAGAAAAAGCAAGCGGAAGCAAGAAGACGTCCGATTGAACAAAAAGAATCTTATAAATGGATAGAAGCTCTCCAATCCGTCCAGAAACTCTTAGAAAAATCCGAACCAGAGAGTATTAGCACCAAAGTAATTCATGTATTTGACCGAGAAGGAGATATCGCGGAAGTCTTTGAACAAGTCAGTCAAACCGCAAATACAGGGTTAGTGGTAAGAGCAGCACATAATAGGGCATTATCAGAGTCAAACAGTTATTTATGGTCATGGCTCCCATCTCAATCTATCAAGATGGAAGTAGCAGTAGAATTAGCCAAAACCCCAAATCGAAAAGAGCGAACCGCTACTCTGGCAATTAGATATGCACCCATCAAACTTCGCAGTCCTGCCAGAATGAAAGAACCAGAATATTTTGAAGTTTATGGGGTTTATGCCGTAGAAATTGACCCCCCAGAAGGCTGTGAACCCGTAGAATGGATGATCTTGACCTCCGAACCCGTTACCAATGGGGAACAAGCACAAACCATTTTACGATGGTATACTTACCGTTGGCGAATTGAAGAATATCATAAAATTCTCAAGTCAGGGTGTAAAGCGGAAAGCTATCGTCTATCTGGAGATAGTATGCAAGTTTTACTGGGATTTTTAACGAATATCGCTGCACAATTGTTAAAAATGACCTATGTTCATCGAACCAAACCAGATGCACCTGCATCTTCAATTTTAAATCAGGTACAAATTGAGGTTTTAGCTGCCAAATTTGGAAAATCAGTCACCGCAGTAGATTTAACGGTAGCTTGGGCGATACAAGCTGTAGCTCGTTTGGGCGGTTACTTGAGTCATCGCCGAAAGAGTAATATTGGCATCACGGTGTTATGGCGTGGCTTTTTAGAGCTGCAATCTTTATGTGAAGGATGGCAATTACGCTCCCCTGGTTGAAGTTTAGAAGCGAGTTGATTGTAACTTTGGAGAGGACTAGAATGAGAATATAGTTGGCGAGTCTTTGTTACACAACTATATCCGATTATTTCTGAGCTGAACTATGGCTAATGCCCGTCAACAGAAGGATCTAGCCACTCGTCTAGATGAACTTAAACATCTTATTAAACAACTCCAACAAGATATTCAAGACATAAGGGACGAAGGTGAAATTGCTCCGTCTGGTTGTTGGATTGTGCGCTACCAAGCTAAAGGAAAAAAGGGTGGTCGTTATTGGTATTACAAATGGATGTCCCATGAGCCGATTTTTGTCACCAAAAATGGCAATCCTTCTCGTCATCAATATTTAGGTATAGTCATTCTAAATAATTTCCGTATGATTTAACGATGTCATCCAAGGAAGTACCAGGAGCGGAATAAATACGTCTTTTTTTGAGGATGCCCTAAAGGATTAGCTTCGCGTCGCAAAGTCTTGTTCGATACGATTAAAATCAGGTGAATAGGGTGGTAAAAACAAAACTTTGTGACCCGCTTGTTCGGCAATGCGAAACACATCATCCTTGCGATGAAATGCCGCATTATCAAGAATTAGAGTGGAGTTTGGTTTCAATTCGGGAATTAGATGCTCTTCGAGCCATTGATTAAACCATAAAGCACCATTTACTTCCTTTAAAAAGAACTGGTGCTAACAACTCTTTGCCTCTTTTGCCAGCTATCAGACTTGTTCTTGTTCCTCTTTTACCATTGCGATTGGCGAAGCCACTGCCCTTCGGGCAATCGCCGTAAGTTTTTTGTCCTCGTTTTGACCAGCCATAAGGACGATAGACATATTCTTCAAAGCCTGATTCATCCAAGTAAACTAAATTGCTTGATCCGTCAAGAATGACAATTTTACGTAAATTTCTCAGAAAGCTGATTCGCTCACTATGCTTACGTTCAGTGTATTTCAGCGTTTTTTTTACGAGTTAACTTCATTTGCTTCTGGGCATACCCAATAGCACTCGTATGCACTCCAAAATATTGCGCCCTTTCTCTTAACAAAGCATCTGGATTTTCTTGAATATGTTGGGCAATTGCTAGAGAGTCTAGTTTTCGCTTTCTTCCAAGTTGTGGTGCTGGAGTCAAATTCTTTCTTCGACACCAATCATTCACACACCATAGACTTACCTCATATCTTCTTGATGCTTCGGCTTTGGAGCCTCCAGCCGCTACAAAGTCCACTACCCGCTTTCGCAAATCTACACTATAAGTCATCTAACCTGATTGATTTCTCATCTAGCTTATATTATTTCATATGTTTCCTATTTAGAATGACTATAAAGCTGGAAGTCAAGCTTATTTGAAAGCGGTTGAAGCTCTATCACGTCGTGGTCGAATTGAAGCTTTGGAGCGAGGGATGAGTACACTTTCAATGGGTTTGTCAGATTTGGTTGAGGAAACCTCAAGATTGAACAAAAGTTAGCGAACATTATTACCTAGTTTTTTTTCGACCCAAGATACCGTGAAAAGTCAGCAAGTACTACGAAGATTTTGCTTCTTTCAAAAGCGCCATTGCCGACTGCATTGAGAACGCCAACACAGAACATCAGGAGAAATTGGAGAGCCTACTGAGTTGGAATTTTCAGTCCTTCAAAAAAGTCCAGATCTCAACCGTCTAGAGTATAACTGGCGATTCGGCAATTTGAGCAAGTAGCCTAGTTTTTAATTCGCTTTCAAGTTGGGCAAAGGTATTTCTAATGGTTGTTCTGCCCGCAGCGCTAGGATTGCTATTGTTCCAAGCTCGACCAACAAATTTTTCAAGAAATTCTAGTTCATAGTCAAAAGCATAAAAGCTATTGCTGCTTAAATTTGATACGTTGACACCTGCCCAGCGTATCAAAATAGGACGCATCAACTCACTCGCGGCAGAAATGTCACCCGAATTTACGCCAGCAGCAAATGATTCAACTAAGGCAACCAACTCTGAATCTTTTGCCATTGCAATCCGCAAATCTGGTAAATTACCATAACCTCTCAAATTTGGAAGAGTAAAAATTTGTTCGGTAAAAGTAATCTCTGAATTAAATGTAGAATAAGGATCGTAATAAGAATTTTGTTGATCGATATCAAATAAAACATTGGCTACTTGATGCTGTGTACCATCTGCAAATTCAAAACTAGCTATTTCATTAATTAGATTGCCATTGTTGCTAATACTAACAGCGTTACCTGTCGCGTCAATTTTGACAATATCATAATCTTCTAAAGTGAACAGTTCTTGAGGACTGGAATAACCATTTTGATCTAAGTCTCGCCAAATCTGCAATTGTGCAAAGTTAGCATCGTCAGCAGTAATTTGACCATCATTATTACTGTCTAACTCTTTGAGTTCGTCAAAACCACTCGTATTTTGATTTCCAAACAGTTCTGAAATATCGTTAATATGGCCGTCATTGTTACGGTCTAGTACCAAAAAACCATCTTGGGGTTTAACCCAGCCAGTTGCTTCGCGAAAACCATCACCATCAATATCAAACCGAACAGTTAGATCGTTGGTAGATGTTAACTCCACACCGTTTCCATCTAAATCTAAAATTAGAGGGTCGTAATATTGTCGCTGGATTTGATTTTCTGCTTGTTCAAATTGAGCTTCAATCTCTTCAGCATAAACTGGCTGATCTACAGAACTAATCAGTTTATCTAGAGCATTTTTTAATCTGTTCTTTAGCTGCTTTGAAGCAGAATCTCCTAATTTTTCTAATCGGTCAATTTCTCGATCTATTTTATCTCCTAGCTGTTCGAGAGCGCGTTTACCATCCTTTGCTAAATCAATTACGTCACTAATTAAATATTCCGCAGCAGGTGCAAAACCTTTTAATTCCCTTTTTTCATAATCTGTAAAAAATTCCTGAAACTGCTTGCTTATTTCTTTATCGGGATCATAATAATTATTTCTAAAAACTGCACCTAAAAAGTTGGAGTTATAGTCTTCTTTTTGATGAGCGCTAGGAAAGTTTTTTGTTCCTTGTTGTACTTCGATTGCTGCTCCCAACGGTTCTCCAAAACCAAAAGGTATGTCCGCAGATTCGAGAAAATGGCGCATATCGATAACCCTACCTGGATTATGAACGTCTCGAAGATACCGATGACCTTTAGGTCCTAATCCCTGTTCTGATATCTCAATATCAGAAACTTTGGCGGGCTTGGCAGGTCCACCGCTAAATTGAAGCTCTTTCAGGGTTTTTCCTTTAGAATATTGTATGAAAGAATCAACAGTTGTTGATTCACTAAGATGCTTTTTTCTCTCTGCTTCATTTACTTCACCAAAACGATCGCGATAAGGAAAATTCATAATTATATCTTTAATAAAATAATAAAATTTGCTGAAATAATTACACAAAGCCAATCCTTTCAGGACTATCAGAAAAGACTTTAATTACTTTTTCCGTTTTGCTATCAAACGCCAGCATATGCCATTCGTAGCATTGTTCTTTTCCTGAATCTTCAACAATACAACTATTAAGATCGGCACATAGCAACCAAAATTCCCATTGGCTCTTTTGCTCTGGGAACAATAAGCTTGTTGGGTAAACTATGCTTTCTATCTCGTCCTGCTTAAGAATTAATAAAACTTCTTCCTTGCTCATTCCAAGCTGTATCTTATTAAGATTTTTTCTAATAGCCTCGCACTCGGCTTTACTAAAATCGGGCTTCAAAAAAGCATAAAGAGCCAAAGAACCAAAAAGAAAAGGAAGCAATACGAATGATGCAATTAAAACTTTTAGCTTATTCATTTTCATATTTATTAGCTTTTGGCAATATTTTTCAACTGTTTCCCAGAAAATAGTTTTAATTTAATCTTTAGGCTTTAGTTTGTAAGTAATAACAACTAAATATTATTACTTACAAACTACATAAATATATTAGCTTTCCTAAAAAAACATACTCGTATAAAGATTTGGACAAAATTTGGCAGTGTTGCGAAAATAAAGGATAAAGGTAAAAGTCAAGATAAACCCTGGATTATCCTAAATTTTAGACAGCGATCCCAAAAATGGAATGAACAAATTTGATTTGACCTAAAATGTCGTCTCGTTCCACATTTGAGATTTGGCCTTTGCGGATCATGTTCATAGTTTCATATCCAGAAATAGTTCGACTGGCACTATCAAATTCCCGAAAATGCTGGCTAGCAATGACTCGCCGTTTGATATATCGATGATCCTGCTCAATGATGTTGTTCAAGTATTTGACGGCTCGATGTTCCACAGAATCAGGAAGAATACCCGATTCCTTCAAATCCTTGATAGCTTTGGGATAAGCCTTATCCTTATCGGTATTAATGACTCTAATCTTTCTGGTGTCTGAGTGTCCAAAGGCTTTAAGGAAGAAAGTTGTCACTGCGGGAGCATCGCGATTCTCTGTCAGCAGGAAATCAATAGTATTGCCGTTACTGTCGATGGTCCGATACAAATACTTCCACTCACCCTTGACCTTGATATATGTTTCATCCACTCGCCACGAATCATTGGTTGACCCCAGGTGCTTACGACAACGTTGATTCAACTCAGGAGAATAAGCAATTACCCAACGGTAAATGGTAGTGTGAGCAACCTGTAATCCTCGCTCGCGCATCATTTCTTCAAGGTTTCGATAACTCAATGGGTATCGAAGATACCATCTCACGCACAACAGAATAAAATCTGCTTGAAAGTGTTGCCATTTAAATGGTTGTTGAGAATTCATTCATGTTGAGCTTGAGACAGCAGTTCAATACTACTACATTAATATTTTATTTTTTTGCAACACTACCTAGGTGTGACGGATAGTTATAGTAAACCGTCACCAACTATAAATTTACCCATCACAGTAGGAGAAGTCACAAAAATAGATCTAAAGAGTATTGAGATGTTCAAGTGTATTTTTGAGCCATAGTTTTGGAGCGTTTATAAACGGCAGATTTTTTTCGAGCAGTCAAACGTTCGGTGGCAAGCTTGAGAAGACGCTTTTTGGAGGTGGGACTATTCAAAGAGAGAATCAGGGCAGACTCCATGAGTGTGTCCCAACTAGTATCGGGATGTTCATAAAGTATTTGATCAATCTCCTTACGAAGAGCAATCTCCAAAGTGAGAAGTTTAGGCTTGGAAGTTTCAACAACAAGATGAGTTTCATGATGAGCTATGGATGGAGAAGGGGATTTTGGAGAAGTAGCTTCTGGGGTCAGAGAATCATCTTGATGGAGATTGGGGTCAGTAAAACCATCATTGGTACGGGGCTTAACCTTATGGGGAGTTTGTTTATCTAACTGTTGATAAATGTCGTTCATCTTTAAGGGTCTCTAGTTTGGTAACAAGTTGTTCAAAGGGAAAAGCTAAATCAGGTTTTCCTAAATCAGCCAAAGTGGAGTTAGTAGAGATAGCTTTTTTGGGGATAGTAGATTCTCTAAAAGAAGGAAGAATAAAACTAGAGTCAACCAACTTAGACATTTGTTCAATGGCAGCGGCACTTTCAATAGAGCGATTAAGACCGAACCATTTATCACGGAAGGGCAAAATGGCTAAGAGTTGAGTATGAACGACACCAGAAGCAACAATTTCATTGACAGCAGAAAGAGTCCGATTCAAGGATAAGACACCTTTGACTTCGGGTTCGGCGGGAATCACAAAATAGTCAGAAGAACCAATTCCAGTCATACATAATTGAGACTTTTGGGGAGGAGTATCGACTAAACAAAAATCGAAATCCAAGTGGGTTTGAGAAAGTTTATTTAATTGGTTACGCAGACGGATGATACCCATACCAGAGGCAGCCAAAAAGTCATTAGCGACTTCTAGTCCATCATCGGCGGGAATAATAAACAAATTATCCAAGTTAGGAACAGGATAAATAGATTCGATAGTAGTCTCGCCTTTGAGAAATTCAAAGATACTAGCTTCGTCTGGATTAACGATGACTCTCAAGAAAGTGGAAATATTATGCTGTGGATCTAAATCGAGAACCAAAGTTTTAAAACCTTGAAGAGCAAGTAAGCGAGATAAGAAATAGACAAGGGTTGATTTGCCTTGACCGCCACTCAAGCTAACAGAAGTTAAAGTCTTCATCGCTTAGTTTAATGAATAAAACAACATGATTATAAGTTAGATTTTCAAAAAAACAAGAGTAATATAGTTTGTATGGATATTTGTTAAATAATTTAATAGTTTATATGTACTTTAATTTGTTAATGTAATTAACCTGTATGTTGTATAAAATTAAACAATAAAGTTTTATAGTTTATATAAACTATAAAACATACAAATTATTGTTTATATGTACTTTAATTTATAAACACAATTGACTTATATGTTGTATAAAATTAAATAATAAAGTTTTATAGTGTTTTATAGTTATATAAGGCTGATAGTCAAGAAAAGTTAGAGAGAAATGACAGATTCAATGGGAGGAAAAGACTTATCTTTCTTATTGTGAGTAGAAGAGAGTTGATGTTTTTGGTGATGAGCGTCGATTTCAGATTTACGAGCGTTATAGACAGCATAGACAGGATGCTGACCACAACCAGCCAGACGTTTTAAGCCAGCAACACTAATAGACCATTTTTCGCCATGAGGACGATCAAGAGTATCGTTAAAAGCCATAATCGCATCGATATATTGATTAACTTTCTGGCGAACTTGCATCGAATGTGACTTGCGCGGGGAAACTTCAGATTGTGGTTTAGGTGGAGTTTTTTGAGTCTTCTGTGTAGGTTTACTTGATTGAACCAATGTACTCTTAGAAAGAGGAGAAGAGTTAGCTGGTTGCGGAGGAACCTTAGGTGGAGAGATGGAAGAAAGACTATGGTCAAAAACATGAACAAGTTCGCCAATAGCATGAGTCAAATGATCCAAAGACTGTTGTTGCTGACTCATTTGGTTTAATTGCTGATCCATCTTCTCAAAAAGGATTTGAGTATGAGAAACCTTTGACTCTGATTCAGTAACAGGTTCCCTGTCTTCCGTGGCGAAAACAGGCTCCTGATTCTCTTCCATATCAGTAGTAGCTTCGGAAGCGGAAACAGAGGAAGAAGACTCTTCAAAACTATCTAATCGTTCGAGCAGAGCTTCAGGAGAAAGATTGAGGCGATCAGCATTATCAATCAGAGATTGAGCAAGATTCAGAACGTAATGATTGGCATTAGCTCGGGTTTGGAGACCAAACCGCTCTTGAATGTGAGCCAGGGCAGAGCGATCGCGTTGTGTGACAGTAATTTTGACGATTCGACCGAGATTTTTGGAAGAAGAAGTCTTTTGAGGTTGAGGAGCAAAAGCCTTGAGAATTTCAACTCCATCTTCATCGAGACGAATACCCAAACGACCGTCAACATTACCATGACCGTCGCTAATTTTATAATCCCAGTAATGACGGGAAGAAGCCATGTCAGTTTGTTTAGTTGGATTCTTCTCGTCGAGAATCTTAAAATGTCCTTGGATGTAGGCTCGAAACTCCAAATCGCTAACAGAGGTCGGACAAAACCAATGAGTAGCAATAGTAGCGTAGACAGCACGAAACAAATGAGAGTAAAGATTATTCTTACCATCTCTGGTAGGAACTAAATCACGAAAGTGGCGATCGCAAGTCCGAGCAACAATTGGTTCATACTTATCATTGATTTGGCGATTGGTCAGATCTTGAGTGTCCAAAAGAGAACGCAAGCGAGAAATAGCATCAAGAACGAAAGGAGCTTCAACCAGAGTAGGAATTTCAAATTCTAAAGGAACAGACTCGTGACGACGTTTAGCAGCCCCAACAAACATGACGGAAAATTGAGAAACCAGTTCAAAGGATGCAGTTTGAAGAACTTCGCTAACCCGACGACCAGTGATGACAGCCAAGCCAGCAGCAATATCAGACCAAGTATGGCTCTGGAGTAAATCCAAAGCGGTTTGGGTGATCTCATCAGGATGAGCCAAGAATTGAGTAGAACGATGATGAGTATGAGAAGCAGCTTGAGAATTAATCGCAATCCACTCATCTGAAGATAAGCCGACAACACTTAAAACAGGATGTTGGGGGTCAAAAACCTTAATTGCATTTCTGACATCAGTAATACGATTCTTTTGTTGAGAGGGAGAAGTAAGACCACGCTCAACAAACTTATCTTTGATCAGAGCATCAAACAGTTTAGCTTTTGACCGATCGCGAGCACTATTGGTAAGAGGAATTAACTGAGGAAGAAATTCATCTAAAAGCTGTTTGAGCCATTGAGTACGGGCGCATTTGATAGCATCCTGAAATTGTGGAGAAGAGGTATCGAACATGAGAAAAAAACTGGAAAAGGGAATACATCAATATCAATGTCAAACACAATCATCAATATCAATACTTCAATATTGCGGTATAGATTATTAAAAGTCAAGAAAGTGATATTGATGATGATGAGAGGAATTGAATTTTCAAGCTATAAAGCTCTTTATGACCTAGGGCGAACGCATCTTAATTGTGAGAACAAAGGAGTTAGATAGTACACAAATACCAATCAACAAAACGATAGTGAGCCTGCTGAAAATGTATGAGTCGGAGCAAGTGGAGCGTACGATTGCGCTCCGCCCTAAACAAAGGCTTAAGCCGCATGTACTTGCTGAGTCTAACGACTTGCTCCGCAACCGCGTCGCGCAGTGGCAAAGCCAATCGCTTTATTCAAGGTGAGAAAGAGAGAACAACAGATAGAGAATCCATCAGGCTACTTTGTCCAAGCGTTAAAGGGCAACTGGGCGGGGAAGAAGATGGCGGTAGCTAATTCTTCTACTGAGGAAAATAAGGTAGATACATAAGGGATATTCTGTCATTGGTATGACCTGGCGAGAGAGCTAGGGTATTGTTCGGGTCAGGCAATCAAAGAGAGGGAGCAATGGGTTTGTTTGTCTGGAAGTTGGGAGAGATGGTCAGAAGCAGTCAAGCGGGGTTATTCACTAGAGTATTTAAAGAAGATAATCAAGAGGAATCAAGGAAAATGAGATGTTGAAAATCAGTTGAGAGAGTGTGTATAATGGCGTGTCTGAAATTCAAGTAGTGGCTGAATGAGAAGAGAGACATCTTCAGTAAGATTCCACTTTCTAGCCAAAGGCTCAACATTAATTGAAGATGGAGGAGATATCAAAACGTTTTTCAGAGAAATCTTAACTTCGGTAACTATTGCCATAAGTTCGAGCTTCCTGCGCTCGGGAACACAATTAAATCTCATTAAACGATCAATTAAATAGCCAGCTTTTTGAAGTTCTTCATCATTTAGACCATGAAGGTTGGGGGTGAAGCCTTCATGCCAAATTCCTAAAGCAATGGGTTTCAACTCTTCTACTGAAATATCAGATAGAGGAGAATGAACAATTTTCCGAAATTGTTGATTCAAACTCATTGTGCTGATTCTCGAAGAAATTCTACAGTTAAATCTATGTTAAATTGTAGCTTATCAATGGCGACACAGTAGTATTTCTTCGCTTCGGATGCGATATCGAGAAAATCTTGTTCGTCAAATAGACCTTGTTGATAAAGGCGTTGAATATCTTGGCGATCGACTGATTCAAATCGACCGAGTTTGGAAACGGCTAAATCCACAGCAGAAACGAGATAAATAAAGATGAGTCGGGATTTAGTGATGTGTATTAAAGTTGCTCTTTCATCATAAGCAGGATCGACAGGAGCAAAGGATAAATCGAAACCGCCATCCCAATCTAAGCTACGAGGAAAACCATTCTCATCATCAAAATCAACAGATTGAATGGCTTGTTTAAGAGTACTGAGTTGGAGTTGGGGAATGGATAATAGTTCAGCATCTACATCATTGCTGGTTCTAGCTTGGGTGTGAAGATGCATGGCACAACCACCAAAGAGATAAACAGCAACAGCACGTTCGGGAAGCTCAGAATACTTGTGAGTTAGCCAAGAATCAAGATTTTCAAACATTTCAAAAATAGCTTTGGAGAAAGCAGTCTGAGTATATGGCATTTGTATTTTCTCTCTTTATCTATTTATTTCATTATCATTATCATTAACTCATATCTATATTAAGGTTGATGATATACAAAAAAGAAGTTTTAGTCTCAAGATAGAGGTTATAGAATAAAGCGATTGCGCCCTTGCGCAGTGGCTTCGCCAATCGCTTTGATGGAGTTAAATCTCGTAACCGAGAGATTCAATAGCCTCGTTAATGCGGTCGCATTCTTGGAAGAAACTAAGAGTGTTCAGCTCAGAATCAGTAATAGCGATCAACCCAGCAAGTTCATCAATACCGCAAGACCAAAGGTTATCGTTAGCGTCAAACTCTTGAGGATAGCCAAGAAGAGCAACGACTTGAGAGTAAATGGAAAACATATCTTCAATAGTAGAGAGCATAAGAAAAAACCTTAAAAGTGGATAACCGCTTGGGAGGATAGCGGTAATACTTAGGGCGAACGCATCTAAATCTGGAGAAAAAAGGAGTTACGATGAAATTATTAAAATCAACTTATCAGATAAGTTGAAACAAGCCAAAATAACCTTGATATAAAAGAAACAAAGGTATATAAAGCAAATTTTGGCAGCTCAAAATTCTGTTTGATTCTCGTTACTCAGAGAACAAACATTTCCAAGAAAGAGTGAGAGCTGATTGTAGGTTATTGAAGACCTAAAACTTTAGCCAGATATTGATTATCCCAAGCAGCTTTGAGTCGTTTATTAGCTACACCAACCTTGGCGGTCTTCTCGCTTGATAAAAGATTCAAAGATATCTTTCTCAATTGAGCTAGATTCTCAGGAGCATGGTCGGAGTGAACGGGACAATCATCTTCTTTAAATGCCACATCCAAAATCCAATGAACATTATTTTCCACTTCCCAATGCTTGCGTACAGCATTAGCTAGTACTTGAGCATTACTTCTAAAACTGTTGAGATAATAACGTTTATTAGTGGTTGTTTCGCCGTCGATTTTTCTGACAGATTCCACTAAGCCAATACTTTGAAGCCCCGCCCATTTCGACTCATCAAAGAACAATCTCCTCACTGCCATCGTCCAATGACGACGTATTTCCGTTCTACCATGACCCTTATTAATAGTGCGATGGAAATCATGTTCTACTTCCGACCAATCAATCTCTTCTGCTTGGTCAAATAGATTAACTACCTGTTGGAAAAGATTCGGCTGATTTTCTTTCAATGCTAGACAATAATCAGCACCGTTATCTTGAATTAACTGAGCTATCTTCGTCTGAGTCCCGATCGCATCTATGGTTACTAAACACCCAGATAGTTCCAAAACTTTGATTAATTCTGGGATTGCTGTAATCTCATTTGATTTGTTCTTGACCTTGACTTGACCCAAAACTAATCTTTGCTCTGTTGCCCAAGCATTTACGATATGAATCGCTTTTTTTCCTTTGCTCTTGGAGCCAGAATGTTTAGCCGTTTTGCCATCAATGCTAATTATCTCCCCAGGAATTAGTTCCGATATTGTTTTTACCCAGTCTCGAAAACATTGTTCAAATTCTTTTGGGTCTATCCTGGCAAACACCCTAGAAATGGTGTCATGAGATGGTATGCCATTAGGTAGTTCTAAGAACTGCTGTAACCATTCTTGTTTGGCGTTCCCGTACTGTTCCATAGCTACCCAATTATCGGCACCGCACAGCATTCCACAGATCGCAATGGCTATAATATCTATGAGTTTATGATCTTTGGTTCTGTCTATTCTAGGGTCGGTCAAATTGCTAAAATGATCTAACAGAGTAACCTTCGGCTTCAGCTTCATTTTCTCTCAGTTATGCCTTAGTTTTGCTACCAAATTAATCTATCATTTTCACTCAATTTAAGATGCGTTCGCCCTACACTTTCCCTCAATTCTTTTAGTGATCTAAAGCTTCATTTTTCCCCTAAAATACTAATCATGCCTAACATTAATCATGATCAGCTTTTCAAAGAGCTTCTAACTACCTTTTTTATCGAATTTCTAGAGTTATTCTTTCCTTCAGTCTTGGAATTCCTCGATGTCGAGACCATTTCTTTCGTCGATAAAGAATTGTTCACCAATGTCACTAAAGGAAAGAAAAAAATCATGGATGTCGTTGCTCTGGCTAAATTTCAAAAGCAGAATCATACTTTCCTCATCCATATCGAAAATCAGGCTCGCAACGATCCCCAATACAACCAACAAATGTTTCGCTACTACTGTAGCCTTTTTTTAAAGTACGATCGCCCCATTTATCCTATTGTCATTTTTGCTTACGACCACCCAAAAAGAGCCGACAGAGATGATTTCTCGATTGATTTTCCTGAAGGACTAGACCGTTATTTTCCTCTACAATTTAAATATAAAGTAGTGCAACTCAATCGTCTTAACTGGCGCGATTTCCTTCAACGTCCGAACCCCGTAGCCGCCGCGCTGATGGCAAAAATGCGAATTACTCCCAAAGACCGCCCTCTCGTTAAAGCTGAATGTCTACGTCTGATGGTTACTCTCGAACTTAACCCCGCTAAGATGCAGTTGATTTCAGGTTTTGTCGATACTTACCTTCGCCTCAACCAAAATGAACAGCAAGTTTTTCAGTCCGAATTAGATAAAATGGAATTACAACAGCAGGAACAGATTATGCAAATTACTACTAGCTGGAAAGAAGAAGGTATTGCCGAAGGATTAGTCCAAGGGCAAAGCAATACTATCTTAAGACTCCTCAACCGTAAGCTCGGCACTCTCGATAATGCGCTCGCTTCCCGCATCAAATCCTTAAATCCAGACCAGCTAGATAACTTAACTGAGGATTTATTAGATTTTCAAACCTTAGACGACCTCAACCAATGGCTTGAAACTCATTAGCCGTTATTACCTTTTCTTCTTCTCCGCTACTTCTTCTCCGCTACTTCTTCTCCGACTCCTCACTACACCCTGTTTTATTTTGTACTTGAAAGTGGTTGATTACAATCTACTTGGAGATGTCCTCTCCTCTGGTACTGCCGTTGTTTTTTACTATTTTGGTAACAGCCAACAATAATATCTCAATATCTATATCATTTTATTGACTTTTGATAACCCATACCATTATATTAAAGATATTGATATTGATATCTTTCCTCTTCAAGATTTTTATGAGAGTTGATACCTCTTCACTTCAATTTCAAAAAGCTCTTGACTGCGCTCGTACTCAATGGCTCAAACAGCTCTTAGAAGAATTTCTCCCTCAGATAATTCCTCTTACTAATAGCGAGCGCGATCAGTCAAAAGCTAAACTGTTTGATGCTCTAATCAAAGATAAGTTTATTGAGCGTGGTCTTACTTCTCTCTCTCAACAAAAGAATCGTCTTACCGATGTCAGAAATGCGATTAAGGTTTTTGACCCCCATCATCCTACCCTCGATGTTGTTGCTTTCTCTTCTGATCAATGGATCGAAATTAATCAAAAAGCTGCTCAACGTGCCCATCGTTCTACTCAATTCTTGGATCATCCTCATGCCATCGCCCAAACTGCTTTGGACTTATTCTCTAGCGCTCAATGGTCTGATCTTGCTGCTGGGTTGGCTGTCGCCACTGGTCGCAGGATTGGCGAAGTTCTTCAAACTGCTTCCTTTGAACTTGTTTCTCAGTTTTCAGTCCTCTTTGTTGGGGCTGCTAAACGACGCAATGAATCCATACCTTTACAGTTTGAAATTCCTACTTTAGTTCCTGCTCCTTTAGTTCTTAATGCTATTTCTCGCTTACGCTCCCTTTTGGACACTCGGTAGTGCATCAAAAAACTGTGGGATAGCTAACCAGATCATTCCAACTCCATTGCCGAGAAGTTAATCCAGCCCTTTGTGCTGCGGTAGTACCACATCTAATGTTTGACCAAATCCAATTAAAATAGCTAACTATTAATCTGGCTGTTATTTCTGTCTGTTGCCAAATCTTTCCAAACTTATTTTGTCGTCGATGCCATTTACCTGTTTGCTGCCTCACAATTCCATTCGTTCGTTCGAGACGTTGAGTTCGCTCTTTCCCGATGTAATGCTCGTATTCTTCTCCTAGAATTCGTTCGTAACCGCCCCAACCATCTGTATTCCAGCTTTTACAATCGGTTTTTCCTTCTGTATTGACCAATAACTCTTCGAGAAAACTATCAGTATGTTTTCCTACGCGAGCAGCAATAATCAGTCCACTGTCTGAGGCCAAACTAATTCCAATCCAGCAGTCTCCCATCATTAAATCTTCTGTGGTGCAGTTTTTTTGTTTTTAAAAATAAACGACCACATCTCATCGCTAATAATTTCGGAAGTATTAACTTGCTTTATTTTCCCATTGTGAATCATCTGCGCTTTGACTGAAGCATCTCTAATTAGTGAGACTACTGTGTTATAAGCTCTACCGCTAATTCGACTGACTCCTCTGAGGCTACTTCCTTCTGCGTGGGACTGGAGAATTAGATGAACTTCTTGTGGACTAAGATGTCGATTATAATACAAAGTACCTATGTTTTCGGGAAATGTTTGAATGCACTTTGGACATCTATATCGCTGAATTCCTTTAGCGGTTTTTCCGTGTTTATGGGCTTTTTTGTGACCGCACAGAAGACATTCAGTAGTCATATTTTTGGCTGATTTTTTTCCTTTTAAATTATCCCACAGATTCTTGATGCACTACCGCTTTTTAGCGAACTGATAGATTTAAAAGCGATCGCCTGAATTTTAATTGTTGAATAATTAATCTATCACTATCTATAGTAAGCAGTAAGCAAATAATCGCATAATGAGTCGTATAATTACTATTATACGATCTAAAACGCTTGTGATCGATATTATTCCGTTATTTTTACTGCGTCGTATAATAATGCTGGCTACTTCTAATCCGCCTAATTTAGCTCAAACTGACTTAATCGACAGCTTTGCTCACTTTCTCAATGTGGATGTGGCATCAGGGGATGCTAGTGACGACACGATTAAAAATTATGCCTGTCAAACAAAAAAGTATTTTCAATGGTGCGATTGTGAGGGCATTGCACCTATCAAAGCGACTCGCGATGATATTAAAAAGTACCGTCGTTGGTTAATTGAAGTAAAGCAGTACAAGCCAGCCACCATCGCTTTTAAGTTAATTGTGGTCAGGAGATTGTATACTGCTGCTGTAGAAAGAGGATTAATTACGATCAATCCCGCCATTGGCGTATCGCCTCCTTCTGAATGTCGCGACCCCGCCGAACGCATTACCTATCTAGAACAGCCAGAAGTCCCCCATCTATTAAGTGCCATTCCTACAGACTTGTCTGTCGCATCTTTACGCGATCGCCTGTTGGTAGCCATAATGATGCTAGAAGGTTGTCGCACTGTCGAGATGCACCGCCTCGATATCAAAGACATCATTCGACGGGGTAAAAATGTAGGCTTGAGGGTTAAAGGAAAACGTTCTTTGCGGATAGTCCCCCTGACCGTAGACTTAGTTAAACTATTGGAACTGTATCTAGAAGCCAGACTGCACTGCAAAGAGGAATTAACCCCCGATACGCCCATGTTGATCTCAGTAGCTCGTAACAATCGCGGTCACAGACTTACCCGTCGCAGCATACAGAGGATTGTCGATAAATATCTTAATGCCACCGACCTCAAACATACCCCTGGCAGAACGCTTTCTGCTCATAGTTTGCGCCATACCGCAGGTACGCTGGCACTAAGAACTGGTTCGGATTTAAGACAGGTACAGGATTTATTAGGTCACGCCGACCCCAGGACTACGGCTATCTATGCCCACGTAGGTGATCGCTGGAAAAATAACCCCGCATTGAGGTTTGGAGTACCATTATTTTAGAAGTCTGTAGATTTAGAAAATGACCCTTACTCTTAATCCCCTACGGCAAGAAATTGATGATTGTAAAAGCTTAAAATAAATATTAGATAGTTTCAAATAGTTAGGAGATTTTTAGATGAGTTCAACAATTAAATTACCTAGTGGTAAATTAATCGATTTATCTCGTTTTGTTGCTTTATTAGAAGATGATAATTCAGCAGAAAATAATTATCAATTGAGCTTAGATGGATTGAATCAAACGATTAATATTGATGCTACTGATGCTGAATTTATTAACCAAAAGCTCGAATCTAAACTAGATACCCATAGCTTTCATACTAATCAACATTGGGATAAAGAAACACAACTCAAAAAAAATCAGCCATTGATGAAATTAATCAAACAATGGCAGTCACACAAAAACGGCAAACCTCTTACAGAAGAGGAAATACGAGAATATCAAGATATCCAAGAGTCTCTTAAAAGAAACCGCTAAAGCCGAGCAAACATCTTAGTTATAAACAACTTATCTATCAAACCAAGCGTGATTGTAATTTTAGACTCAGGAGTGCTTCATACTCTAATTAGTGATAGCAAAGTTCAAAAAGTAATTGATTGCCAAAACTGGTTCTATCGGGGATTTCGCAGGTTGAGGAATAAAGATAGGGTATTAAAATGAAGAGTTAAAATAACCTCTGAATGGATATCCAAGTTAAAAACTTAGACCACCTAGGTATAGTAGCAGGAATCGTTGACCAAATAGGATTAGTTGAAGAAATAGATAAGCAAATAGAGCAACATCCCCAACAAATCATCAGCACAGGACAAGTGGTGAAAGCTATGATTCTCAATGGATTAGGGTTTGTCAGTGCACCGCTGTACTTATTTAGTGAGTTTTTCGTTGGCAAAGCAACGGAACATCTTTTAGGAGAGGGGATTAAACCAGAACATCTGAATGATGACCGAATTGGAAGAGCTTTGGATAGCTTGTCGAATCAAGGATTAACGACCTTATTCACTAGCATTGCGATGTTAGCCCATCAAAGATTTAACCTTTTGACCAAGAGTCTACATCTAGATTCGAGTAGCTTTAGTTTGGAGGGAAGCTATGAAATAGAAACCGCAGATGAATCAACCGAATCAACCGAATCAATCGAATCCGTCAAGATAACTTACGGCTACTCCAAAGATCATCGACCAGATTTAAAACAATTCATGATGGATGTTATCTGTACAGGAGATGGAGATGTCCCCCTGTTTGTGAGGATAGGAAATGGAAACGAATCCGACCGTGCTGTTTTTGCTCAATTGATCGAGCAATTTAAACAGGAATGGAATCTGGATAGTATCTACGTTGCTGACAGTGCGCTTTACAGTTCAGCAAATATTCAACAACTGGGAGAGTTAAACTGGATTACCCTTGTCCCTCGAAGTATAAAAACCGCCAAAATCTTAGCTGAATCAATCGAAGGCGAGGTGTTGGTTGAGAGCAAAATTCCAGGTTATCGTATTGCATCATGTTGTTGCGATTATGGAGGAGTTCATCAACGTTGGCTAATTATTGAAAGTGAAAAGCGTCTTAATAGCGATCTCAAGCAACTCGAAAAGCGACTAACAAAACAACTTAAAATAGCGACAAGTGAACTTAAGTCACTGATGAGACAAGATTTTGCCTGTGCTGCCGATGCCAAAAAAGCGGCGGAAAAACTTAGCCGCAACTGGAAATATCATTCCTTAGAATTAATCGACATTGAGACTGATGCTCACTACACAAAGGCAGGACGACCTAGGAAAAATCAGTCTCCTGAACATTTTACCTATCGTATCGAGGCTCAAGTTGTTCCTGTAGATGAGGTAATTGAGATTGCCAGAAGACAAGCAGGAAGGTTTGTTCTCGCTACTAATGTTCTCGATGAGAAGATTCTGACTAATGATGAGATTTTAACTGAATATAAAGGTCAGCAAAGTTCGGAAAGGGGTTTCCGATTCTTGAAAGATCCTCTGTTTTTTACTTCGAGTGTCTTTTTGAATACTCCTCGGCGAGTGGCAGCCCTGGCAATGGTTATGGGTTTGTGTTTGCTAGTTTATACTCTCGGTCAACGTCAATTAAGACAAGTCTTAGCTCATTCCGAGCAGACTATTCCCAACCAACTCAAGAAACCCACCTCTACTCCTACACTAAGATGGGTATTTCAGTGTTTTCAGGCGGTTCATCTTGTTCATTTGAATCATCAAATACAAGTTTCTAATCTTACTGACACCCGACTGAAGATCTTACGGTTTTTTGGAAACCCTTGCCAAAAATATTATTTAATCTGCTGACTGACCTGCGAAATGTCCGTTCTATTACCTACTCTCAAGAAGTGCCTTAGTAGTCACCTCAGCTATTTGTAATTACGAAGTAAAGCGAGAGTTGATTAGAAGAAATAATGTCAAAGAAATCAATAATTTAAACCAATTAAAAGCCTTAGTTGATTTTTTAGTTGTTGACGAACCTACTTTAGATTTAGCAGCCGAATTATGGGCAGAAGCTAGAAATAAAGGACTACCAACTGCCGATGATAATCGTCTCGATGCTGATGTAATTATTTGCGCTCAATACCAACTGCTGGCAGAAAAATACCCAGGTAGATATGTTGTTATTGCCACAACTAATGTCAAACACCTCAGCCGCTTTACCGAAGCAAAAGAATGGCTTGATATTGATTTTTAGATAAGAGGTAATAGGTTCATCTGTAATGGTAAAATTGACTTTATCCGATAAGCACCGATAGTATCCGATATGAATAGCCGACAAACCGATACAGTAACCAGAGTCGATATTCGCATCCCAAATCATCTCTACAGTCAAATTCAGGAAATAGCGACTAATCATTTCAACGCCAAGATTCACCATCGCAGCAAAAAGCCCGAAATTACCTTAAAAAGCTATAAGCTCTAAGCCTTAAGCTATAAGCTCTAAAGTTTACTTAGGTAAACGGCTAACAGCTTATAGCTATCGGGTTTAATGCCCCCAGCAAACGAAGTTTGGTGGTCTACAATTAGGAGAGGTTAAAGCCTCTTCTAATTGACTTACAGCTTACAGCTTATAGCTTATAGCTGCGGCTCTGCCGCTTTACCCCCACCATTCTCGAATTAATTCAGATTGGCATCGCACACATAGAATCTAATTTGCCTGTAGCGGATGAAAAGGTAACAGACAATTTGAAAAGACAGATTAAGCAATTAGATATGCGATTATCAGAAGTAGAAAGTAAACTATAGGAGGTGCAAACCAATAATGCTGAAGTTAGTGATGAAATACCGTCAGATGAAGGATTAAGTGATAGTGAGCTAGGTAAACTTTTAAGTATTAGCAGCTCATTAATTTATCATTATCGCAGAGATGGTAAAGCTAACCCAGGTGTAGTTAAGAGATTAAAAGATTGGAATATAAAAGGCGATCCCGCTTATCGAAAAAGCCAGAAAAGAATAAAAAAATAAACATCACAATACAGAATCAATTGAATTATAAATTATTGTTATCTTTTTTGAGCAATTTTTCGCAATAATAATCAGGTATTATCAATAGCACTTCCTATTCTCAATAAAAATCGAGTGTAATTTAGACAATCGCCCTAACCCCTATTCTGTCGTAAATTGAAGTCCCGATAGTGAAGAATTATCGGTAGTAAAAACCAGAAATGTATAAGAAAACTAAATGCGTAACAGATCAATCGACAAGCTATCCTCTTGACTGTTTGCCATTTTTTTTGTGCAATAAAACCCCTAAAATTTTAGTGTTAAACTACTTTAAAGAATTATATTGAGTATAAGAATGATCTATGGAACTACCTCTTGGGAAAATCTTAGATCGCAGGTATCGAATGATCGAGGTTTTGGGAGAAGGAGGTTTCGGAAAAACATTCTTAGCTCAAGATACTAAACGTCCAGGTAATCCTATTTGTGTAGTCAAGCAATTAAAGACAAATTTCTCTACACCAGAAGTATTTGCTAAAGCACAAGAATTATTTAATCGTGAAGCTGAAATTTTAGAAAATTTAGGCAAGCATCCTAATATTCCAACTTTACTAGCTTATTTTGCCGAAAATGAGCGTTTTTATCTGGTTCAAGAATATATTAGTGGTCATACTCTCAATACAGAACTAATTTCTGAACAGCCATTACCAGAAGCAAAAGTAACAGAAATTATGCAACTACTACTATTAATACTTCAGTTTGTTCATAGTAAAAATGTTATCCATCGAGATATTAAACCTGAAAATATTATTCTTAGGGAAGAAGATAATCAACTAATTTTGATTGATTTTGGAGCAGTTAAAAAAGTGACTGCTACTCCACAACAACAAACTATTATTGGTACTCCTCAATACATACCAGAAGAACAATTACGTGGACAACCAACTTTTAGCAGTGATCTCTATGCAGTTGGGATTATTGCTCTGCAAGCTTTAACAGGAATTACACCAGATTATGATCGTAATTGGCAGGAAATATTAAGCCAGGATAATTCAAAACTTAGCGATAGCGCTCCGCGCAGTGGTTTATCCTCGAATGGGGGCAAAGCCAATCGCTTGAGAGATTTTCTGCTCAAAATGTCTGCTCAAGATGCTTGTCAGCGTTATCAATCTGCTACAGAAGCTCTTCAAGTATTAAACAATATCTTAAACACCAAAGCTGAAGCTAACGTGATTTCTCCAGCAAAAACTTCAAATATTATCTTAAGAGCATCAGCACTTATTTCTGGTTTATTTGCTGTGGCAACTATATATCTTTTATTTAATAAATCTAATCTAGAACAGCAGTCATTGTCACAACTAAAATTAGATAACAAGTCCAAAGAAAGTCTATTAGACGAAAATGATATGTGCGACAATTTTATGGAACAAGTATATTGCGAAGAATATTTTTTTTCAGGAGAAAGAGGACAAACAATAACTATTGAAATGAATAGTCAGCAATTCGATTCCTATTTAGTTATACGCCAACCTGATGGTAATAAATTAGCTATCAACAACGATATATCTCCTCAAGATTGGAACTCCAGAATTACGGTGAATTTGCCCCGAAGTGGTCAATATAAGGCGATCGCTAGAACTTCTGCTGTTGGAGAATCAGGAAAATATACGATTAGGGCAAAGATTAAGTAATGCTAAATTGAGCGGCAACAATTAGTATTCAGCAAAATATAGGTGTAATATTTATGCAATATTAATACGACTTATATTCAACTAATGATCGGGTTAAAATTAGCAAGACTCATTATTTCTGCGATCGCCATTACCACAGTAAGTTTTGGTTGTGTAAACAAACAAGTAAAATCATCTTCTGCTACGAGTCAAGAAAAACCTAGAAAAACTGTTCAATTTATTTGCAGTAAAACCTACGATAAAAATAGTGACCAATACGTTTACTCAACTGTTGCCTGGAATCCAGCCAATAAAAAGCCGATAGTTGTCTGGAAACGGCAAGATTTTAGTGGGAACAACTATCCTCCTCAAGCCCGTTGTGAAGAAGTATCACCTCGATTTCAACAAGCCTATGACAGTGGCAGTTTTAAATACATTACTCACGGTGAAATGAACGAGCAGCCAGTAATCTGTACCTCTTCAGCAGTAGGTGGCGACTGTCAGACACTACTGATTACTTTAAAACACGAAGATAATGCCGAGAGAACTCTAGAACAATTGAGCGACATTTTGTTGGGTTATGCAAGCTCTGCATTGGAACAAAGTTCTGGAGGTATATCTTATTCAGAAGATAACAAACTCTATGTGGAAGTAGATGTCGAAGATTTTCTTAGTCAACCTTAGTGAATTCATTAATAATCACTAAAGCGATCGCTCTTATCTATACAGGAGGTTTATCTCAATGAATCGTCGTTATCTGTCTTTTATCTTATTTGGTGTTTGTTTACTACCAGCATCAGTCTTATATCTTAGCGGGTGTCAGGCTCAAACATCTATCGAACAAAATTCTAATTCAGACTCCAATTTAGCCTCAGATTTAGGCTCAGAACAAGTTATTCCCCAAGCAGAATTATCGGGCATGGCTGCCAAAATAAAAGTTATAGCTGAACCAATTACAGTTCGCATAGATGTTTCTAACGGCAACGGTTCAGGGGTAATTATTGCTCATCAAGGAGAAACCTACTATGTGCTAACAGCAGAACACGTAGTTGCCAAAGAAC
Source organism: Pleurocapsa sp. PCC 7319 (assembly GCF_000332195.1). Classification (NCBI taxonomy): domain Bacteria; kingdom Bacillati; phylum Cyanobacteriota; class Cyanophyceae; order Pleurocapsales; family Pleurocapsaceae; genus Pleurocapsa; species Pleurocapsa sp. PCC 7319. The sequence continues at coordinate 23,503 of NZ_KB235918.1, read as the reverse complement.
AGGAATATAAAATAGTAGCTTCAGATGGTAAGCAATACTCCCTAGACTATAGCAAGGTCAAAAAAATAGCTGGCTCGGATTTAGCCGTCGCTCAGTTTACTAGCAAGCAAGACTATCAAATTGCCACTTTAGGTGATTATAAAACTAGACGAGAAACAATGATGGAAGAATTATGGGCTACTAATAGCGATCCTGAAACTTCCAAAGCAGCTAGTGAAGAGATTCTGCGAAAATACGATCCAATTCATCTAGAATCCAGAAATCTCGTTCCTTGGCTATTTCTTTTTGGCTGGCAAAGGCAACAAGACTCCTCTCAACCTAGGTTAACTGCTGGGAGAGATTTCACTGACCGAATTAATTTTCTCTCAGAAGAAGATAAAGCGACTACTGCTTTTAAAGATATTAGTGCCTTCACCCAAGCAAAAGGTTATCAGCTTAGTTATACTAATTTTTCTCAGGGAGGAATGAGTGGTGGGGCAGTTTTAGATAATCAGGGCAGAGTAGTTGGCATTCATGCAGCAGCAGAAGGCGAAAGAGTTGGCTTGAGAGAAATTCAATTAGGATTAAGTTTAGGTGTACCAATTCAGATTTTCTTAGATTCGGTAGAACAAGCTGGCATCAAGCCCGAATGGCTGAAAATTGAGACATCTCTACCCCCATTAATTACCGCAGCAGATGAAACAGCTATTACTGAAAGTTTGTTTGAGGTGATACCACCAACAGCTAATGCTAAAGCAACTGACTGGATCAATTATGGCAATAAGCTATGGCGTTTATTTCGTAATGAAGAAGCTATTGTCGCTTTTGACAAAGCAATCGTACTACAACCAGATTTAGCTCAAGCTCACTATGGCAAGGCTATTTCTTTAAAAACCAAAGAAGAAGTTGCTTTTGTAGATCAAGAACAACTAGATCGAGAATTAAATGAGGACGAATTTGAACTTGATCGCGCCACCTATGAAGCAGCGATCGCTAGTTTTAAGAAAACAACCGAACTCGATCCTAATTTCGAGCCAGCCTGGCGAGAACAAGCTCAGTTATTAGAGGAGTTGGGAGAAAAATCTGAAGCCCTAGCTGCTTATGATCGGGCGATCACTCTCAATCCCAATAACGATCTCCTTCATCATTCTCGCGGCTCTTTACTAAGTCAATCATATCGTCTTTCTGAAGCTATTGAAGCTTATAATAGCGCGATTTCTATTGAGCCTAATAACCCCTTGTATTATTTGAGTCGAAGTATGGCTTATTTAATGAAGGGCAATTCACAGCAAGTAAAAACTGATATGGAGCGTGTCAGAGCCATCAAACCTGAACTTGTAGATGAGCAGTCCTGGTCTGACTTATTAGAAAGCTTGTCCAATTCTGAAAACTTGCCCAACCGGGAAAATAATTTGAATGATTTAAAGAACTCCCCCGACTATGAAAAGTTGTTGCAAAATCTTCCCGATCCAGATAACTTGCCTGACTTAGAAAATATTAAGTAACAAACAATTCAGCAGCCAGCTAACTTCAGTTTATACTACCTAACAATTCATTTGGCTTTCAAAGCTCATTAATATTGGATTTAACACCGATCTCATTAAATATCTTTAATAAAAACAATGACTTTTGTAAACAGATTAATTACCTTACACCTCGGTGCAGTGATGCTAACTTGCTTACCTATCATAGCTAAAGCGGACAAAATACCTAAGATTACCTGGCAGACAAGCCCCAGCAGCCTTGGTCTTGATCAGTGTAATTAACTTATCCTTTGACTTCATTTAAGACAACAATCAATACCAATCTAAATTAATAAGATCTTAAAAATGATTTTTTCTCATAAATTTGCGATCGCTCTATCTGCTTCAGTTTTACTTACTGGAGGACAAAGCATTGCCCAATCTAATGCAGCAAGCATTGACTATAGCCGTTTAGAAAGTCTTTTAGCTGAAGGAGACTGGCAAGAAGCACATCAAGAAACCAGAGATTTGATGATTCAAGCTGGTGGGGCAGAAGAAGTAGGTTATCTCGAGGATGAAAGCGTTACCAATTTTCCCTGTTTGGATCTCAACGCAATAGACCAATTGTGGTCACAATATAGTAATGGTAAGTTTGGCTTTAATGCCCAGCGGCAAATATGGGAAAATATGGGGGGGAATCCTTCATCTGGAGATACTGCATTAGATAAATTTGCAGTTCAAGTAGGCTGGAAAAAAGAAGATGCTGGTCGAACTGAATATTTAGAATATTCAGAATTAACATTCGATCCTCAAACTGCGGTTGCAGGACACTTACCTGCATTAAAGTTTATACCCGATATTGTTGATGCAGAAGTTCCTGGTAGCATAACCTCTGGTAGTACGTCTGAATTTTTACAAAGGGTCAGGACTTGTAGTAAGTAAAGGTAGAAAATGAAAGCATTACATCAACAAACAGAGGTCATTTTCTACCGCTACCAAATTATTACCGTCCTCGGGCAGGGTGGTATGGGCACTACCTATGCTGCTATTGATTTAACTAACTCTCAACTAGTAGCAATTAAAGCTGTATCTCTGCGTCAAGCTAACGAGTGGAAAATCCTAGAGTTGTTTGAGAGGGAAGCCAAAGTTTTAGCTAATCTAGATCATACCCATATTCCTAATTATCTCGATTATTTTGAGTTAGATAGCGAAGATGATAGAAGGTTTTATTTAGGACAAGAATTAGTTCAAGGGCAATCTTTAGCTGAATTAGTTAAACAAGGATGGCATGTTAGTGAAGCAGAAATAAAATAATGGAAACCTTACATCAACAGGCGGAAATCATTGTCAACCGTTACCAAATTGTTACTACACTGGGACAAGGTGGCATGGGGACTACTTACGCTGCGGTAGATTTACAGAGTTCCCAACGAGTTGCCATCAAAGTTGTTTCCTTACGCCAGGTACAAGATTGGAAAATACTAGAGCTATTTGAGAGAGAAGCTAAAGTATTGGCTAATCTCAATCATCCCTATATTCCTGATTACTTAGATTATTTTGAGTTGGATACAAATGAAGACAAAAGATTCTATCTAGTACAAGAGTTAGTAGAGGGTAAATCTGTAGCTGAATCCTTTGAACAAGGTTGGCAGGCAACAGAAAATGAGGCAAGAAACATTGCTGCACAGGTATTGTTAATTTTAGGTTATTTACACTCACTGATACCACCAGTAATCCATCGCGACATCAAGCCACAAAACATTATTCGTCGAGAAGATGGCAAAGTCTATCTAGTAGATTTCGGTGCAGTACAAGATGTCTATCGCAATACTGTTAGTGTTAGTAATACTTTTGTTGGTAGTCTCGGTTATATGTCTTTAGAGCAGTTACGGGGTAATGTTGTGCCTGCTTCAGATCTTTATAGCCTGGGATGTAGTCTTATTTTTCTAATCACTGGCAAATCTCCTACAGATTTACCAGAAAAACGGATGAAAATAAATTTTCGTTCTCAGGCTAATGTATCTGACGATTTTGCTGATTGGCTAGATCGACTAATTGAACCTTCTTTAGAAAGACGCTTTCCGTCTGCCGAAGACGCGCTTAGTCAATTACGAAAATCCCCAAAAATACCAGTTGTTAATTCACAACCCATTATTCAAAAACTTCCTAATAGCAGTATTGTTATTAAAAAAGAGAATCAAAAATTACATATTACAATTCTTGGAACTGTAGATGATTTAGTTTTTGGATTTGCGCAATTTTTAGTTGTAGGTTTGGGATTAAGTTTTATTGCTTTAGGATTTTTGGGTTCAGGAAATTTAGGTCTAGGTCTAATATTTTCAATTGGTCTTGTTGCCTTATATGTTGCGATTCTCAACACATATTACGGAATTGTAAAAAAAACTTCTTTAGCTATTTATCCTACAAGTTTTCAATTGGATTGGACAACTTGGAGTTGGACTGGTGCGAAAAATAAATCTGTATCAGGATTCACTCAAGATATTGATTCAGTTTATCTTTATCTGGATCTACATAAAACTAAAACTACAAATGGAAGGATCGAAAAAACAATAGTAAGTAGTTGTGCTATTTCTGTTGGCAAACAAGAATATGAATTCGGTAATGGATACCAGTTAACTGAAGCAGAAGCCAATTGCTTAGTTCAAGAAATATCGGCATTTCTTAAACATGTTCGTGGTTAATTATGAAGGTGAAAAATGAAATTACTTCATCAACAAGCAGAAATTATTGCTAATCGCTACCAAATTGTCAATACACTCGGACAAGGTGGTATGGGTACTACTTATGCTGCTATTGATTTAAATAGTTCCCGTCGAGTTGCTATCAAGGTTGTCTCGCTGCGTCAATCTAACGAGTGGAAAATCTTAGAGCTATTTGCCAGAGAAGCTCAAGTATTAGCTAGCCTTAATCATCCTTATATTCCTAATTACCTCGATTATTTTGAGTTAGATAGCGAAGATGACAGAAGGTTTTACTTAGTACAAGAATTAGTAAAGGGCAAATCTTTAGCTGAATTAGTCGAACAAAGATGGCGTGCTACTGAAGTTGAAGTAAAAGACATTGCCAGACAAGTATTAAATATACTAATTTACTTGCATTCCCTTGCCCCACCAGTAATTCATCGAGATATTAAACCGCAAAATATTATTCGCCAACCAGATGGCAAAGTTTATCTAGTAGATTTTGGTGCAGTGCAAGCCGTGTATCGAAATACTATTAGTATCGGTGGAACTTTTGTCGGTACTTTGGGCTATATGTCACCCGAACAATTGCGCGGGAAAGTTGTACCTGCGTCAGATTTATATAGCTTAGGGTGTAGTTTATTATTCTTGTTAACCCATCGAACGCCCCTTCAACAACTCACACCTGCTCTAACGAGACGAGGTGTGAGAATGCCCAACCCAGTAGGCTGAAACGTTGAATAGACCAAGAGCCTAATCCTGGTACAGACTTCCAGATGTTTCCCTAGTCTGGATTATCTCTAAATCTACTGGATATAGATTCATCTAAAAGGTGGACATCTTGGATTAGGTGGTCGAAGGGACTAAAACTCAAACGAGGATTATATCCAAATGCAAAGAGTACCAGTTGTAGACAAAAACGGCAGTCCATTAATGCCCACCAAATGCTCTCGTGCCAGAAGAATGGTGCGAGATGGTAAGGCGGTAGGCAAGTGGAATAAGCTTGGAGTCCACTATATTCAATTAGTTAAAGATCCTAGCGGTAGAGAGATGCAATCAATTTCAGTAGGTCTAGATCCAGGCAAATTTTATTCTGGAATTGGACTTGTAAGCAGCAAGTTTACTCTCTTTACTGCTCATGTATTTCTACCTTTTGAAACCGTCAAAAATCGCATGGAACAGCGTCTAATGATGCGTCGTTCTAGAAGAGGAAGAAGAATTAATCGCAAGGTTGAATTTTCTCAAAGAGCGCACAGACAAAAAAGGTTTTCTAACCGCAGACAGAAAGGTGTTGCCCCAAGCATCAAAGCCAATAGGTTACTCGAAATTTCTATTATTTCTGAGTTATCTAAGTTGTATCCAATAAGCTCTATTGTCTACGAATATGTAAAGGCTAAAACAATTAAAGGATGCTCTTTCTCACCTGTTCAGGTAGGACAGAAATGGGCAATCGAACAACTATCCAAAATTGCTCCCGTCGTAACCAAATTTGGTTGGCAAACGAGCAATCTAAGAAAACACTTGGGTTTACCTAAGCAGAAACTAAATAAGAAAGAACCTATTCCAGCGACTCATGCAGTTGACGGTTTGGTTCTTGCAGTAACTCAATTTATTGATTATTTACCTTTTGAAAATTCAGGTGGCAGAGGTCATTGCTGGCAAGGAAAAATAACTATTACCGATGCGCCATTTTTGGTTATCCGAAGACCACCTATTAGTAGAAGACAACTGCATCTAATGTTGCCCTCTAAAGGTGGAAACAGAAGAAAATATGGTGGCACTATTACTCGTCATCAAGGTATCCGAAAAGGAGACTTTGTAGAAGGAGTTAAAGCTGGAATTACATCCCAAGGATGGTGTTCTGGAGATACAGCTAGGCAGATTAGCATCTCGAATGCAGCCTGGAAACGTATCGGGCAATTCACTGCATCCAAGGTTAGGTTGTTGCAACGGTCAACAAAACTCATTTGTACACAGGGAAAGAATTTCACCGTTGCAGTTTAATACTGGTTTTCGTTTCCTCCCCTCCCTGCTAAAGCGAGCAAGGGGTATCCACTCAAACATTTTTCGATGAATTACCCCTGAAAGGATTAAGGATTGATTTCCGTTCCAAGGTCAACATATCTCAAAGCTTTGCTAATTGGCTAGAAAAAATATTAGAATCAATAGTCGAAGAACGGTTTCCATCTGCCAATGATGCGATTTTAGCTTTAGATAATAAGGTTGCGATCGCTTATGTTCCAGCTACTTTTAGAAAACCAGAAAAAAGCCGTATCAATCTCAAGATACGATCTAATAATCTATATATCAAAATTCCCTATCAAAGTCTGGAGATTGCTTCGATTCATGATGAAACTTTAGAAATTAATCCTCAAAAATTTAAGTTGAAATCGAGAAAACTCAATTTGTTTGTTATTCCACAAGAATATAAACATCAAGGGAATACTGCCGATATCAGTTGGATCAGTCTGATCAGAGGTAAAGGAGTCAAAAATACAGTAATTATTGTTGTTCTGGAACACAACAAAAAAACATATCTCAATTTTGGTAACGGTTTAATTGGTCAACAAGAAGCTATTTGGCTTGCTAGGGAAATATCAGCTTTTTTAGAACAAATCCGTAGATAAATGCGCCAAATTTATTCGTAATTTTGATTCAAATGCATAATTACCCTTTTGCAGACATATTATTCAGGTAATTATAGAGGTTTACTAATAAAATAATGGAAACCTTACATCAACAGGCGGAAATCATTGTCAACCGTTACCAAATTGTCACTACACTGGGACAAGGTGGCATGGGGACTACTTACGCTGCGGTAGATTTACAGAGTTCCCAACGAGTTGCCATCAAAGTTGTCTCGCTTCGTCAAACAAATGACTGGAAAATTCTGGAGCTATTTGAGAGAGAGGCTAAAGTATTGGCTAATCTCAATCATCCTTATATTCCGAATTATATTGATTATTTTGAGTTAGATACTAAAGACGACAAAAGGTTTTACTTAGTACAAGAATTAGTTCAAGGGCAATCTTTAGCTGAATTAGTTAAACAAGGATGGCGTGCTACTGAAGCAGAAGTAAAAGACATTGCCAAACAAGTATTAGATATTCTGATCTATCTTCATTCAATTACACCACCAGTAATTCATCGCGATATCAAACCACAAAATATTATCCGCCGAGATGATGGCAAAGTTTATCTGGTAGATTTTGGTGCGGTACAAGATGTTTACCGCAATACCGTGAGTTTGGGTAGCACTTTCGTCGGCACTCTCGGCTATATGTCTCTAGAACACTTGCGAGGTAATGTTACACCAGCATCGGATTTATACAGTTTGGGATGCAGTTTATTATTTTTACTAACCCGCAAATCGCCAACTGACTTACCCCAAAAAGGAATGGCGATCGATTTTAGCTCTCAAGTTAATCTTTCTCATGGTTTTGCTAATTGGTTAGAAACAATACTGCAACCAATAGTGGAAGATCGCTATCAGTCTGCTGAAGATGCATTAAGAGCTTTAGATGGTGATGTTTTAGTTTCTTATATTAAGCCTCTATTGAAAAAACCAGAGGGTAGTCGTATTACTCTCAAAAAAAATTCTCAAAGTTTGCTAATTAAAACTCCGTCTCACAATTTTGATAATGATAAGATTCCTATAATTGCTTTGACAATTTTGTGGGATATTCTTATATTTCCCAGTTTTTTTAGCTCTATTATTAATCTTGAAATAAAAAAATTCTTATTTCTATTGCCTTTTTTTTTAGTAGGTATTGCCCTCGCAAGCTTCTGTTTTTTTAGTATATATAGCAATATACGAATGAATTCTTCTTTGGAAATTAATCCCCAAATATTTATCTTAAAATGGACAGAATCTGTTTCTTTTAAAGTATCTAAAAAGCAAGCTAAAGGTAATACTCAAAATATAGCTTTGGTGAATTTAATAACGGGTAAAGGAAGGGTCAGCCAAGTAATTATTGCTGTTAACCAACAAGGACAAGAGAAAAAATATTATTTTGGTGCTGGTTATATTAACGATCGCGAAGCGAAATGGTTAGTTAAGGAAATATCAGCTTTTTTAGAGCAAATACGGAGCTAGTTAATACTAAACAAATATTTAGTAGAGGTTGCTTTGAAAATCAAATAATAAATAATAATAGTAAATGCCATGACCTCCCTCCATCAACAAGCAGAAATTATTGCTAATCGCTATCAAATAATCACTACTTTAGGACAAGGTGGTATGGGTACTACCTATGCTGCAATAAATTTAGAAACTTCTCAACGGGTTGCAATTAAAGTGGTGTCTCTACGAGAGGCTAGCGACTGGAAAATTTTAGAGTTGTTTGAGAGAGAAGCTAAAACTTTAGCCAGCCTCAATCATCCTTTTATCCCTAACTATCTTGATTATTTTGAGTTAGATAGCCAAGATGATAAAAGATTTTATTTAGTACAAGAATTAGTTGAAGGAGAATCTTTAGCTGAGTTAGTCAAACAAGGTTGGCATGCTACAGAAGAACAAATACGAGATATTGCGGTACAAATTTTAGATATTTTGATTTATCTTCATTCAATTACACCACCAGTAATTCATCGCGATATTAAACCACAAAATATTCTTCGCAGAGATGACGGTCAAGTTTATCTTGTAGATTTTGGTGCAGTGCAAGCAGTGTATCGCAATACTATCAGTATCGGTGGAACTTTTGTAGGGACTTTAGGCTATATGTCTCCCGAACAATTAAGAGGTAATGTCGTTCCTGCTTCTGATTTATATAGCCTGGGATGCAGCTTAATTTTTCTATTAACCCATAGAAATCCTAATGAGTTACCTCAACAACGAATGAAAATTGATTTTACTAGTAAAGTAAATGTATCTCCTTATTTTGCTAATTGGCTGAATAAACTACTGGAACCAAATGTAGATAATCGCTATCAATCTGCTGAGGAAGCATTATGGGGTGGAAGTTCAATTAATTCTGATATACCCAAAGTTCATCAACCGATAGATACTAAGATAAATATCCAAAAAGACCGACAAAACTTACGGATTGAAATTCCTTCTAACAGCTTCGGATGTTTTCCTATTTTGGGAATTATTTGTAGTATTGTGTGGAGTTTTGGCTGGGGTCTGGGATTATTGCAGGGAGATTTTGTAGCTGGTTTAGCCTGTTTTATTGGGATTATTATGTTGTATTTTTCTTTTTTAGGATTACAGTATGAAAATAAGAAAAAGACTTATTTAATAATTAATAATAATAAATTTAGATTACAGTGGACAGACTTTGGGCTGATGGGTTCGGTAGAAAAATATATATGGGGCAATATTTCAGAAATTGATTTTGTCAATCTAAATGTAGATATAGACAAAAGCAAAGATAAAAATGGCAAAACTACAACATTAATTATTAATAGTTGTGCTATCACCATTGACGAGGAAGTTTTTAAATTTGGAGATGGTTATGATTTAACGGAAGAAGAAGCTAACTACTTAGTAAAGGAAATTTCTGCATTTATCAAATAAATAAAATATTGATTATATTCAGAAAAAAATCAATATGATGTTTTAAAAGCAACATTTATAAAAACATTTTCATAGCTTAAATAATGATTTATGAACAAAAATAATTAAAACATGAAAACTTTATATCAATCATCAGAAATTATTGCCGATCGCTACCAAATTATAACTATACTCGGACAAGGTGGTATGGGAACTACTTATGCTGCGGTGGATTTAAATAGTTCCCGTCGAGTTGCCATCAAGGTTGTCTCGCTGCGTCAAGCTAACGAGTGGAAAATCCTAGAATTGTTTGCCAGAGAAGCCAAAGTTTTAGCTAATCTAGATCATACTCATATTCCTAATTATCTCGATTATTTTGAGTTAGATACAGAAAACGATAGAAGATTTTATTTGATACAAGAATTAGTCACGGGAGAATCTCTGGAGAAATTAATTGAAACAGATTGGCAAGTTACAGAAGTAGAAGCGAAAAATATTGCTATCCAAATGCTGGAAATACTGGTATATCTGCATTCAATTACACCACCAGTAATTCATCGCGATATCAAGCCCCAAAATATCATTCGCCAAGCAGATGGTAAGGTTTATCTGGTTGATTTTGGTGCGGTACAAGATATTTATCGCAATACAGTCAGTATCAGCAATACTTTTGTCGGTACTCTTGGCTATATACCTTTAGAACAGTTACGAGGAAAAGTTATACCTGCTTCTGATTTATATAGTCTCGGATGTAGCCTCTTGTTTTTATTAACTGGAAAATCACCTACCGATTTACCAGAAACCAGAATGAAGATAGATTTTCGTTCTCAGGTGAATGTATCTCAATATTTTACCAACTGGTTGGATCGACTCATCGAACCTGATATAGACAAAAGATTTCAGTCTGCTGAAGATGCTTTACTCGGTTTATGGCACAAATCAAAAAGGAGAGACTTGGGTAACAAAAATACCGATCCATACAAAAATATCGACTTACTATAGCCTGGATTTTTTTCATGATTATTCGCCAAGCTAGATTGGAAGATGCCCAGGCGATCGCCTGGGCTCGCATTGATACTTAATCAACTACATATTGTAAATAGTTTTCTATGAATATATTTCTCAGCCTCACTTGTAAATCTCGCCTAATCTCATACGTTACATTCATCTTGGCAAGTATTTATATCCTATCTCCGTCAGCAAGTGTCGCTCAATTCTCAACAGAGTCAAGAAACGATCAACGCTCAAAAATAGATACGTCTATTGATGACCAATTAATTGCAGACTCTTCTACTGTTAATGAATCAGAATTACCAGCATTAGCTTCTGCTAATCAAAAATATTCTAATTTAATTCAAGTCTTAAACTGTCCCAACGATCGCTCTAACTATGGCGATTTTGATGACTGGGGATATTGGGGTGGTGGAAGCTGGTGTGAACAAACAGGTAAAGCAGGTTACTGGGTTTGGGTTGCTCCTAATTGGTATATTTGGCAAAAGCAAAACTAAGTATAAAAATAATGATTCCCAACTTTTTTGGCATAAAAAATCGTCCATAACCATAAATAAATTAAAGCCTTAGGGTATTGGTGAACCGATGGATACATTACATCAACCACAAGAAGTTATTGCCAACCGCTACCAAATTATTACTACCCTCGGACAAGGTGGCATGGGTACTACTTATGCTGCGATAGATTTAACTAACTCCCAAGAAGTTGCGATTAAAGTTGTTTCCCTGCATCAGACTAATGATTGGAAAGTCTTGGAGTTATTTCAAAGAGAAGCCACAGTTTTAGCTAGTCTCAATCATCCCTATATTCCTAACTATCTTGATTATTTTCAGTTAGATACAGAAAATGACAGAAAATTTTATCTAGTACAAGAATTAATCGAGGGAAAATCTTTAGCAGATTTAGTAACACAAGGATGGCATTCTACAGAACAGGAAGTCCAAGATATTGCCAGACAATTATTAGAAATTTTAGTTTATCTACACTCTTTAAATCCATCAGTAATTCATCGGGATATCAAGCCCCAAAATATTATTCGTCGAGATGACGGCAAAGTCTATCTAGTAGATTTCGGTGCGGTGCAAGCTGTGTATCGCCATACGATCGGTATCGGTGGAACTTTTGTCGGGACTTTAGGCTATATGTCTCCCGAACAGTTAAGGGGCAAAGTTATACCAGCATCGGATTTATATAGCTTAGGATGCAGTTTATTATTCTTGTTAACTCATCGATCGCCTCATGAATTACCTCAGAAAGGTATGGGAATTGATTTTAGTTCTAGAGTTAATATTTCTCCTAGTTTTGCTCAATGGCTAACAAGAATTATTGAACCAATAGCAGAAGATCGTTTTCAGTCTGCGGAAAATGCTTTAATAGCCTTACCAAATTATCAAGTTTTTGTTTCTGGTAATATTTTAAATCAAACTCTTGAAGCTTCTCAGACAAATGGTTTTTATGCTCTTAAAAAAAATACACCTAAAACAGTAAAAAATAATCTGGCTTTAGAAAAAATAAACCGACCTAAATTTAGTCGTATTCATATTATTAATAAAGACCATGAAATATTAATAACAATACCAGTAAAAATTAAAAGTATAACTATAAGTTTGCTCTGGGCGATCGCTACAGGAATCAAAAAGATATTTTCTCAAGCTCTGATTCGTACAGACTTTATTGGATTACAAAAGTTTCGGGGAGTTCATCGGCTTTTAATGACGATGACAATCAACCTAATTATTGTCATTATCAACACAATTATGTTAACAACAATTGCTATGGCAAAGCCTGTATTTTTAATTCTTTTATTAATACCATTTATCGTTTCAATATTTACTTTTGCTGCTTCTATTCAAACTAAAATTTCGCCGATTTTGCTCCAGTATGGATTAAATATGAATTTAGCAATATATGTTCTGCTTTTGGTTTTAGCTATAGATATTTTATGGTTAATATTAAACTACATTTTTGGGAATCATATTGTTCGAGTAAAAAATAACAAAATGCATTTTGTCCACAAATTTTCATTTTTTACTATTTCCCAAGAAAAAACAAATTTACCATATTCTAAAAATCATAGCGATCGCTTATCAACTTTAAAACATTTTCTCACAGGTTTTATAGTTAATGATTTAAATACTAGAGAACTTAACTGGATATCGCAAGAAATAGCTGATTTTTTAGAGTCATCTCAAAACTAACGATGAAAGCATTACATCAACAAACGGAAATTATTTATAGTCGTTACCAAATTACCACTATCTTGGGACAGGGAGGCATGGGAACTACCTATGCAGCGATAGATTTAAGTAACTCACAGCCAGTTGCCATAAAGGTTGTCTCGCTACGTCAAACACAAGATTGGAAGATACTAGAGTTATTTGAGCGAGAAGCCAAAGTATTAGCTAATCTCAATCATCCTTATATTCCTAACTACCTCGATTATTTTCAGTTAGATACCGAAGATGATCGAAGATTTTATTTAGTACAAGAATTAGTTGAGGGAAAATCTTTAGCTGAATTAGTTCAACAGGGATGGCACGCTACAGAAAAGGAAGTAAAAGATATTGCTACTCAGGTATTGGATATTCTGATCTACCTACATTCAATTACACCACCAGTAATTCATCGCGATATTAAACCTCAAAATATTATTCGCCGAGATGACGGCAAAGTTTATTTAGTCGATTTTGGTGCAGTGCAAAATGTTTACCGCCACACCATCGGTATTGACGGTACATCTGTAGGAACTTTTGGCTATATGCCCCCAGAACAATATCGAGGTAAAGTTGTTCCTGCTTCAGATTTATATAGTTTAGGCTGTAGTTTATTATTCATCTTAACTGCTAAATCTCCTAGTAAATTACCTCAAAAAAGGATGAAAATCAATTTTCATTCTGAAGTAAAATTATCTAAAACTTTTTGTTCTTGGTTAACTAGGGCGATCGAACCAATAATAGAGGATCGATTTCAATCGGCAATTCAAGCACTCCAAATACTAAAAGAAGAATACCAAGATTTTGCAATTATTTCTAGATTGGCAAAATCTCAAAGAGATTATAGCCAATTAGAATATAACTTTTCTTTTGAGGAAAACTATAAAAAAATCTGATTTTTTCATTATTGGCATAAATATTGTTCAGAAAGTCAAATAATATTTTTGAATCTAAAAGGACTATTAATAAAACTATCAAAAATCTTAGCTTTTCTAGGAAAAACATTATCAGAAATGCTAAAGGCTATCTCAGCAGATGGCTTAGTTTTTCTTTTTTTTCTTGGTATTTTTAGTATGGTTAATTTGATATTGTTTTTATTGATTGTAATAACACCAAATATCATAGCTAATACTAATTATATTCGACTTTTATTGACTGGAATCGCAATATTTCTATTAGTCTATGAATTATTTGCATTAACTGTTAATTTTATTTTCTTCATCAAAGATAAATTTCCAACTATCAAACTAAAACTCAATGAGCGATCGCTAACAATACAATATGCCTATGGAATTTTTACAAGGCAAGTGGAAATTAGCACTGATGAGATTATTTCAGTTGTAGTTGAAGCAAATCAAGAAAGCTGTATTCTCAGAACTAAAACGAAGAAATATCAATTTGGTTGTTGGCTAACTACAGCCGAACAAGAAATAAATTATTTTTTAGATCGAGTTTGCCAATAAGTCAAACATTGATTTTGTATCATATAACAATTATTCAGGCGATTGAACTTCACTCACTGCCATAGGCGATCGCCTTACAACACTACCAGAAATGGGAGCGATAATATCTTTAATCTTGCGAGCGACAATACTGCTAGCAAAGCAATGAGACTTACGTTTACTTTCTTTTCTGGTTTGTTCGGCGATCGCTTTAACTTCCGCAACAAGAGCCTTAAATTCTGTCCAATAGGTAATCTTAATTTGTTCGTTCAAAATGTAGAGAGACACGATGAAAACCTGTAATGTAGCGAGTACCTGAAACTATCTACATTATAGAGTTTTTAGTCAATACCAAGGTCGAAAGCCAGTCTCAAAAATAACTTTTGTTACACAATAATAGAAGATAATTATTAGCTTTATTGTGATACTTTTTAAACAAAAATAAATAAAAAGGAGATAGTATTTATTTTTTACTTTTGCCTCTCAAACCATTTCATATTTTCTGTATTTTCTGCGTTTTTCCACTGCCGAAAATATTTGCACCGCATCATCGTAGCAAGTACAGTTAACTATCATCTCTCTCCCCCTTTTAGAGCGCACATCGCCCCAGGACTTACAAACAATCCAGTTACCAAATAAGTCCTGCTGTAGCTGGCAATAGTAGTAGCGCGTTCCTCTGCGCCAAGCAGCACTTTTCCAGCGATCGCTTTTATAAGTAATCGTATTCATATTTAAAATATAAAACCGAAAAGTAATCTTGGGATGGCTATTAGCTTTTTATTAACTATTAAACTGAGTTACTTTGGGGAATTGAATGTATACGGCTCGTCATAGAACCGCATACAAGAGAATAAAACCTATACTGCCATTGCAACTTCTTCTGACTGCTGTTTTTCTTCAATCACATTAAGTAACCCCCGTTCGATGGTACGACGTAAATAATCTTCAACATGACCTTTTTTGCGCTCTTCTAGGCGAAAGCTATGGTTTCTTACCCCATCAGCGATCGCTTCTGTCGAGTATCCGCGATGAATTAGCTGGCAAACTACCGCTAAATCAGTTTCGCTGCGTTGTTTGGCAACATCAATGCCCTTAAGCAGTTTGGCAGACTCAATAGAACGGTAAAGCTTTTCTGCTGCTGCATCTGCGGATTTATCCCTATTGAGTTTTCTTGCCACTATCAAGCGATCATTTAACTCCTGCCAAAGATCGTCCAGATCGCCAGTTACAATCCTTTCTCTGCTTTTTTCCCAAGCATTAGCTTTTGCTTTAGTAGCAACCAGCAGTTCGTGACTTTTACTAATGACGGTATGCTGGGCATAGTGAAGCCGAGTTATGGGATAGCGATCGTCAGTAGTACGATATTGCTGTTTGACATTGGGAAATCCTACCATGCGACCGTAATAACGGTAATTACAGCAGCTAGGGTCGCCCCCAAAGCGTTCGGCTAAATAACGAGCGATAGTAGTAGCGTGACTGGCACGAATGTAAACATTAGCAACGCAGACCCAAACTTGATAGTTGTCGGGGCTGGTTTCAATCACCGCACTCGGCTCGAAGCCTTCTTTGAACATGATTCTAGCCCGATCTAGGGTTAGATCGTCGATAAAGATGTAAGAGCTTACGTTAGGGCGAAACCAGACGTGAAATGGGTCTTTTTGAAGGTGTTCATTGATAGTTGGTATCTTGGCAATGAATTCTTCTGCCGTCTTCATGCTCCAGATCGCTTTATCTCTGCAATCGTTCTTCAACACAAATTCGTATTGAATTGACTGTAAACCAAATGATAGAGCCTGGAAAAGCTCTCTTGCTCGCTTGACTTGGGCATCGCGATAATCAGCCAGAGAAGCCGTATTTAAGAAGGAAACCATAATTTACAACCCTAATGATGTTTGGGCTGTTATGGTCGAATTTCGGCTTTAACTCGCTTCTGGGAGGACGATTTGTTTCCTCTGCTATCTGCCTCAAGACAAAACCCGAAATAAAAAAAACACACACACTAAAAACGCGGTACTGTAGCGACTGACCCAGGGCAGTTGTAGGGCAAAGGGGGGTGTGTTCTTTTTGTTCTTTATGTTCTATTGTTCCTGGAGAAAAAAGTAATAATTTCAGTATTTTAAGTGCGGTCAAAAACACAGATTCGGGCGTTACGGACACAGATTCGGGGGATACAGACACATATTTGGGCGTTAAGGACACAGATTCGGGGATAAAGACACAAATTCGGGCATCAAAGCCACATAACACATTTTTGTTGAGGCTTGTGTTTCTTTATGCAACTATAGGCTGTCCGATAACCATAACCTTAAAGCGATCGAGGAAATGAAGACTAGAAATTACCGTATTGAGCCAACAGGGAAACCATTGGATTTGGACGATAAAACCCCCGCAACTGTTTGTATTTCAACCGATGTGATGAAGTATAGGGTTGTAGACAAAATTAGAGAAAGAGAGCGAAAGCTATTTATTCTCTTGGTTCATGCGGTGTGGCACGAACTGGGTAAAACCAATACCCATAAAATAGAAATTGACAAAATCAAAGGGGTATTTAGAAAGGTTTGTAGCACCAAAAGCTATAAGGATTGGCTGTGGGAGTATCTGGAGAATCTTTCAGAAATCAAGATTGTTTATCGAGATGAAAAGCTTCGAGGTGTTACCCATCTGTTTGCCAGTGCCTACCTAGATGAAGAGAAGGAGTATATCTACTTTCAAATCCCCGAAATATTGGCTCAGGCTATCTTATCGGCAAATTGTTTTGCTCGCTTGGATACCTACTTTCTGATTGGATTGAGTGGCAAATATGCGGTAAGCCTCTATCAATTCCTGGAATCAAAAGTGGGCATGGACAAGTTTAATCCCTCCCTCGTACCCAATAAAGCAGAACGGTTTATCCAGATTAGTCTCGATGACCTCAAAGAAGTCTTATCAATTAGAAATAATGAATATGCTCGCTGGAGTCATTTTAAACAGAGAGTTTTAGATCCAGCAGTGGATGAAATTAACACCAATTCGATGCAGTCTACCTTTAAAGTTGAGTATGAAACCGTTACTGCTAAAAAGAGGAAGGTGGCTGGGGTCAAGTTCTTTTTAGCCAAAACTCCCGAACGACTGGAAAAAGAAAGCCAGTTAAAAAAAATCAGACAGCTAAAAATTAGTCCCCCAAAACCCTTACCAGAAACGTCTCAACTTCTATCGGATACCGAGGAGGTAGCAAAATTAGTCATCCACTTTGAACGGGCGAGAAATGGCGTGGCAATATCCCCAGATGATGTATCTCATCAAGATTTAGGGAAAGCAGCAGCTTTCATGTTGGGCATCGATAGTTTGGAAGATGCCAAGGAGATAATATCGATAATTTGTCACTACAAAAACCGACCCGATTTCTTTGGTGGGTTAGTCAAACACAAAGCCAGGGCTATTGCTGAGTTTAAAGCCAGAAAAGCAAAGCAGAAGCAGGTACAGCATTCTCAGGAAAAAAAACGAATCGAACAAGAGAAGAGGAAAGAATATAAAAAAGCCCTGGAAACAGAATTTACTATTTATTTTGACGGACTAGAACCATCTCAAATTGAGGAAATAGACCGAGAAATACTCTCTGAATTGCCTCGGATGTTTATTCCTTACTTTGATTCCCAGCGCGACGATTTTGCTAGTAGGGTAGTTGTACGCGATCGACGTTTTCGGTGGTGGTTAGTTAATAAAATGGGACTGTCAGAAAAAAAAGTCGATCTACTGCTGAAAACTTAAGACTTATTGAGGATGCGATCGCTAATTTAGTCGATCTTGGAACGGATTTATAGGGAAGACCGATAATAATCAAACCTTTATCAGTCCTCAGCTAGCAATTAAAAATCGGGCTTAGTAACTGCCTGGAAATAACCCACTTGCCAGATCCGCTCTAAAAACCGCCATTCCTCAACAGTTCTACGGGCTGGCTCAATCTTAGAGATGCGAATCATTTCAGATGCCTCAATCTCGCTAATGCCTAAACTATCTCGATACTGTTCTGCGTCCCAAATAGGGCAAAAAAGTTCCGCATCAGCTAACACTTTCTCAACCGCAGCTTGGCGTTGAAATTCTTGGATTAACTTTACATTTTCATCCGACCAGCAGCCGTCGCTATTGTTAGATTCATACCAAAAAACAATCTCCGAGCGAAAGATGCTATTGCTTTTAAGGTACTCTATCTCATGGGAGATAAAGGATCGCGGATGTTCGCTGACGGCATCCCAGATGAAATGCTCAATCCTACGACCATCAGCATATAAATCCAACCGCTCGATAGCTGAAAGTACCTTAAAACGGAACTCAAGCTCTGCTTGATGCCAACCCCGTACCAGTTTCTCTCCCGATTCATCTTCGCAAATTAAATCAATCAGAAATTCTGGCACATTATAATCTGCTAAATACTCCGCAACCTCTTGACGGTTTATATTCGTCATAATTCCTTAAAACCTAATAATCAGTCTTCAGGAGTGTTATGGATTACTTAAAAGCAACAGCTTCATTGTGTCTATTGTTTTCACATCTTCTAAGTTCGATACCATTAGTAAATAAGCATTTAGAGTCAGAAAATGACAATGGAATCTGATTTTGTCACCAGGAAAATCAAGAAGCGCGATTACCCCATACCTCTACTAAAACAGCTAGACACCTTACATCAATCACAAAAGGATAAATCTCAGAAACCACCTTATCCTTACGATGCTAAAAGAAGAATTATTCGTCTTCCCAGAAGTGTCGAACAAGAATTAAGACAACTGGCGCAAAACGGCAAGAAACCCGAAGCGTTAAAACGAGTATCCGAACTAACAGGAGCAAGCTTGATTGTTTCTAAAGATTACATCGATACCTATTTAATCAAGACGCTATTTTAGTTGTTTTGGATTGCCTTTAATCTAAATAGACCTCCTCAAGCACCATCAGCAACCGTTCCTCCAGAGAATTAAGCTGGCTGCGATTAAGCTTTTCTAACCCCTTTAATAACCAGGTAGCTGCTTCATCTAATTCCCCAACCTCAGATAAAGCCGTCATTCTCGCGCCTAAATCCAGCATTTGTTCCGATTCTTGAGATGTGAACTTCATGGGCATTAGGTCATCAACCGAAACCACAAACCGATCGTCCCAAGTATCTACCACGCACTCATCTTGACTAACTTCCGCTACGACGCACCAACAATTCTGTTTACCTGGAACTCCCGATTTAATGCGACATATCTCGCCAATTGAAAAAGGATTAACAGGCGGATATTTCTGCTTGAGATAAGCCTTAACTGCCGATTTGACAATCGAATAAGAAGGTACTTGACCCTGAGCAATTTCCACTGCCATTACCCAAACTTCACCAGCTTCAATTGGACTTAAATGAGCCTGGAAAATTGGTCGCAATTGCTTTTGTTTAGTTGGTTTTGGGTCATTTAGACCTT
The DNA here is from genome assembly GCF_000332195.1 of Pleurocapsa sp. PCC 7319. Lineage (NCBI taxonomy): Bacteria > Bacillati > Cyanobacteriota > Cyanophyceae > Pleurocapsales > Pleurocapsaceae > Pleurocapsa > Pleurocapsa sp. PCC 7319. The sequence continues at coordinate 3,766 of NZ_KB235918.1, read as the reverse complement.
GGGTCTTTAGATATTCTTCAATTAAGAAATAAGTCTCGGCTGCGGTCATACATCGCTCGATGTAAAGCATCGTAAAACCAAATACCGATTCACAATAAGATTCAAAATTATCAAAGCGATCGCGATATAACCCAAGTCGCTTAATCATCCGTAGTGCCTGACCTCGAAGCACGAACCCCGTCCGTACCTGATGCTCTAATTTATCCCTAAGCTCCGCTTCTTGTGGTGAGAGAACATACAACCGAGAATATGTCCTGATTTCCTCTAATTACTAGTCCAGTTTACAGCTTTTAGTGCAAATAACACCTATTCTATGCTGTAAGATTTTCGTGTATGTTTGCTTGGGAAGAAGGTATGGCTATTCGACGTTCGAGCCAAAGAAAATACGATCGAGGTAATCGTTCCTTAGCTATTGTCTCTACTTTACCTACGGTGAAGGCAATGCGGGACTGTTTTGAGAGATATCTTAACCTAACTATCGCTGATGGTCATGCCAGTAACGATACAGTTAAAACCTACCGCAGTCGGGTTCATCAATTTCTTAGTTGGTGCAGAGAGCGGGAGCTTTATCCAGCCCTTATTACCAAGGAAAATATTCTAGAATACCGCAAACATTTGGTTGATGGTAGCAAAACATCCCCCACAATACGTTTATCTCTAATCTCTATCAAGCACTTCTATACCGCTTGTTTGGCAGAAAAACTGGTCAAGGACAATCCTGTCGTCGGGGTAAAAGCACCAAGGGAAAAGCGAGAAGTTGGTAGCACCATTAAGTATCTAACCGAGGAAGAGTTACAGCAGATATTTGATAGCGTCGCTCCTACTTACAAAATTCGTGGAGATAAAATTGCCCAAGTACAGGTATTGCGCGATCGCATTCTACTAGCTTGTATGGCTCTCCAAGGTTGTCGCAGCGTCGAAATGTATCGGGTTAATCTGGGAGATATTAGCCAATCGGGAGGTCAGCATTATCTTAAGCTGGATGGTAAAAACAGCATTAGAACTGCTATTTTACGCCCCGATCTAGCTCAGGAAATAGTAGAGTATCGTCAAGCTCGCGCTCAAAGTGGAGAAAAGGTAAATGCTGACCGTCCATTGTTTATCTCTTTATCTAATCGTCGTTACGGTCAACGTTTATCTAGAAGTGGCATCAGTCATGTTATTGATGGCTATCTAGAAAAATGTAATCTAAAACACACCGATCTAGAGCGAAGTCTTTCACCCCATAGTCTCCGCCATACGGCTGGTACATTAGCATTGAGAAATGGTTCGGATCTAAGAGAAGTGCAGGATTTTCTGGGTCATAGCGACCCTAAAACTACTGCGATCTATACCCACGTTCTTAATTCCCATGAGAATAATCCTGCTGCCAAGATTGACATAACTTTTTAATCTTTAGAATTTATTCTCCATAAATATCCTTCAAAACTTCAGCCAGGGCATTATCCGCATCAAGTAGCGCAGCATCAATACTTTCGTAGCTATTTTTTCCAGACCAAGGCATTCCTCCACAATCAATAGCCCGAACAAAAGAATTTATTGGGCTATCTACGTCATAACCAAGCTCAAGTACACCTTCATGTTCTTCGACCCAACGGGCAATATTTGGGTACTTTTTATCAAATGGATTCTTCATGATTCAAATAACCCGATCGGTCTAACTTCTTGTTGATAACAGGTTAAACTATAGCTAAGAGAATCCTTTCTAACTGATAATGTTCGACCTACAAGAAACTCTGGAACGGAGATTAGCTGCTCTCCAGGGCAAACCAATAAAATCCAATCCTCCAAAACAGGCTCATCTTACTCAAGTAGAGTTAAATGATACTTCCAAAGAGTATATTATTCGTTCTTTGACTGAATCTGGCATTCTAGACGAGCAAGGAAACGTTCGTAAATTTAATTTCCCTAACTAAGTGTACGTTTCCCCAGAAATTGTCGTTGGTTTTCACGGATGCGATCGCTCTGTTGCCGATAGAGTCATCAAGCATGGCGAAGCTCTTGTTAAAAGTGAAAATGACTATGATTGGCTCGGACATGGAATTTACTTTTGGGAAGGTAGCTATCAGCGTGCCTTGCAGTGGGCAAAAGCTAGTAAAAATATTTCAGAGCCAGCAGTAGTCGGCGCATTCATTAAACTAGGTAACTGTCTCGATTTACTCGACTACGAACATATTCAAACTGTTAAGACTATATACACAATATTAGAAACAGAATTTCAACAAGTTGGCAAAGCTATACCCCAAAATCGAGTACTTGTTAATGGAGTAAGTTTTGTTCGAGAATTGGATTGCCAAGTCATTTTAAGGCTGCATCAACTCAATAATGAAGGAATTGCCGAAGAACTGGGACTGTCCGATATGAGTGGTGAAAACAAGAAACAAATACAGTGCCATCCTAACTTTATCGATTCAGTTAGAGGTATGTTCCCAGAAGGTAATGAACTATATCCAGGCGCGGGGTTTCTCAACAAAAACCATATCCAGCTTTGTATTGTCAATCCTAATTGTATTATTGGTTACTTCGAGCCAAGACAACAGACTGACTGGTATAAAAAGCTTTGAATGATTTATGAAATCGCGATGATTATTTAATGCTCAACGTTAACTACGGGTTTCATCGCGCTAATTTTTTCATAGCGAAAACAATTAGTTGTATGGTCGTTAACCATTCCCGTAGCCTGCATATAGGCATAGCAAATCGTAGAACCAACAAACTTAAATCCTCGTTTCTTTAACTCTTTACTCATCGCCTCAGATTGAGGAGAAGTAGCAGGAACTTGTTCTAAATTCTCCCAGCGATTTTGGATTGGCTTACCCTCAACAAACTGCCAAATATAGCTGGCAAAACTACCGTATTCTGCCTGTATATCAAGAAATAAACGAGCATTAGTTACTGCTGAAGCTATTTTGAGCTTGTTACGGATAATGCCAGGATTCTGTTTTAGTTTTTCCTGTTTATGGTCATCAAACTGAGCTACTCGTTTGGGGTCAAAGTTGGCAAAGGCTTGACGGTAGTTCTCCCGTTTCTTTAGAACCGTACTCCAACTCAAACCAGCTTGCGCCCCTTCAAGAATCAAGAATTCAAATAGCTTTCGGTCATCGGTCACGGGAACGCCCCACTCATTATCGTGATAAGCAATTTCTAGGGGGCTATCTTTTAGGCAAGCACATCTGTTCAAAAAATTATCTCCATAACCAAAAAAAACTCTAGTCAGCTCTATGGGCTTCAAATGTAGAACGATCTCCATAGTGAAACGCTATCGTGCCTTGAATTTGGTCGGGACTTTCTAATTCCAGCCAACCGCTACCACTAGCTTCATCCATTTCGTCACAGCCTTCCCAGCTAAAGGAAAGTCTCTCTTTTCCTCTGATGTTTTCGATATAGCCGTCAAGATTGCCACTGACCAATCCAAACTGAAATTCACCAGAACTATTGGACTGAATTTCAACAAAGGCTCGAACGTCCATATTGAAATAATCTTCGTCCCACTCAGACATTTCATCAATATGCCAAGTCCCAACAAAAGCATTTTCCGTCGATTCTCTTTCTATTTTGGTAACATTCATAATTGTTTTAAGCTGGGTATCTTTTTCTATTGTTCTACAACGAAGATATTCGATCTGATAGCGCAATAAATAGCTAATCAATATTTAAGATAATCGTTATTTCCAACCCTGTTATTACCATGAAAGCTAAACTGGGGGAGAGCCGAGATACATGTAAAATAGTGCAACATCTCCCTCAAAAGCTTACTCTGACTGAC
>NZ_KB235917.1:88916-103222 GCF_000332195.1 Pleurocapsa sp. PCC 7319 | reverse complement strand
CTTATGCAGAGCAAGTTTTTGAGGGTTATCTTGCACTATTTTACACGTATCTCGGCTCTCCCCCCTAATAGCTTATAATTTAAAGAAAATCGTTTGTTCAAGTTTTACTTCCTCCAATGTTAATTAACTGAAGAAATATATATTGGCAAAGATAAGTTGAGTAATTTGGTTGTCTATAACTGTATTTTCTCTAACACTAGGAAAGAGTCAACCTTTCTGATTGCTAGGTTTCATAGATCTTCGCTCTAGGTTTCTTACTTTTAGCTTTGATACAGGAGCGTCTAATTAAACAAACCTTCTACATTTTCTCGGAAAGCAATCAAGGCGTAAGTTTCGGGAAACTGTTTTAGTTCTTTCAGCAATTGGTCAGACACCTCTGGTGTAACGATGGTTTTGACTTCAATATTAGTGTTATAGGCAGCCATCATATCTCCCGTGCGTCTACCATGACTACCTGCACCCTGCACTGGAACAATTGTATAGCCAGAAACACCTAATGTTATTAATAGTTTGATTAGACGCTCCTGTAGTACGGATTCGCATACAATTGTGACAAGAACTCCCTGATTAAAAGAATCAGACATAAAACTCCTCGAATGTTTGTATTAGGGTACTTCCAAACGAGTAGCCCTTCACTATAAAGTTAGACTAAAAATTTGAGAAATCTGTGAGGGAATTGGACACATTAAGTATAGATTGATAGCACTGGTTATAAATAGGCGGAAAACTAAGTTATCTTAGCTTTCTGCTTAAAATGCTTAAAAGCTAAAGAGCGATTTCTAGCCTAATTTCACTACTACGAGATCACTATCTAAGCAGCGATCTCTCCAATTCTTTTATTTCGGAAACAGATGTCGCCTTTGTCCAATACCTGGATTAAAAATGCCTGCTACATCCTCATCAGACAATTGACTGAGTTGAGTTTCTAAATCTTTGACTGTGAAGGCATAGCCTCTGGCTTTAGCTAGAAGAATGAAAGCTTCTGGATCTTTCTTGGCTTTCTGTCTTTCTTGTTGAGCGTGGGCTTGCTCTACCTTTTTATAGATTCGAGCAGCATTTTGCGCAATCATAATTGTGCCTCCTTTTGCAAGGATGAATTTTATTTTGATGTTTTTCTAACTTTTTATACTTTCAGTTTTATAAGCATAAATTATTCAAACATATCTAATTATAACTCATAATTATCTTCAAGAAGACACCATCTCAAAGTTACTTGCCCCGTTTCACGATTGTAAATATGAGTTGGCAGACTAGAATCGAATAATTCCATTCCTACTTTTTCTAGCTCTAGATCGATAATATTCTGAGCTTTGGCGATCGCTTTGGGTTTTGTTACTTCAAAATGATCGCTAGGATAAAAAATGCCACAGTCTTCGCCCAATTTATGGTTGTAACTGTTGCCATTGGGCAAAGAACAGTCCCACAAATACAAATACTTAAACTTTTTGTGTATTTCTTTACCGCGATCGCTGAGATATTTGAGATCGCCAAAGTAAATAGCAGCCCACGAACGACGAATAAATTTTCTGTCTGCTGTCTTCCAAATACCGATTTTCAAACCTTTATATTTATAGGTTTGATGTTTGTTTATCTCTATTTCGTTCATCAGCCATAAAACTCCAAAATTTGTTAGATATTCTGATCCCAACATTTAGTAATTAATGGCAACGTAGGCAAACAAGTAAACTCTATGAATTTTATAGGACTTTAACTAGCAAAAAAGATTATTTTTTCCTCATATTTTTAGCTAGTTATAAGTAAAATTTTTAGTCAACTAAATCCACTAAAGCTTCTGACTTAAATTGAATAGTACCTGAGCTTAAATAGCGATAATATTCGCCAATAAATACTAGTAGCGTTATATTGGTGTGGTCGCTATTAGAGATTGATTTGACCGTGCAGATTTGCATTTTGTTTTTAAAATAGGCAATAATGCGATCGCCTCGCCGAATATTTAATGCTTGAATTTTCTTACCAGGCTTTGATGAATTTTATTTTGCAAAGATGCGTAATAGTTAAGCTTCTCAAGCGTCTCAATTTCTGTATTGAGACTAATATCTACATTTTCAACAATCGATTCTGCTTGACTCAAGTGCGTGCGAAGTAAAACAAACTGAGCCGATATTTTCGCATTTTTCATCCTTTGAATGTTTTCTAAACGAGAGTCGGCAATAAACTTGACCCCTCCTCGAATCATGGCTTCGGCAATTAAAGGGTCTCCCAATACTGCCTTAGATACTCCCATCAAGGAAATACCTTGTTCTCCATAAAGTTCGCATAACATCCGAGCATTATGCTGGATTTGGGATAGGGTGATTTCAATTCTAGGCATAAACCTTGGCATATTTTTGTGTTAACCCTTAATGTTCACCCCGTTGTTAATAAGGGACGTATCTGAGAATTTGCTTTGTATCGTCGGTTGAGAGTAGGAAAAAGATTACCCAAGGCTCGTGTCAGTTTGGAACAGCCATAGGTTAAGACATCTGTGGTTGGCAATAAAAGACGTTCTTCATAGCCTTTGATAGTCTTCTGAATTTCTGTTGCGGTCAAATTTTCATGGCTTAGGGCGATCGCAATTACCTGGGATTGAGATATTGCTTTAATCAGCCGAATTTCACTGACAATATTCGGCATTGGTGAAAGAGGAAAATCGCAACGGAATTTCCTGCTAGGAGGATGTTGTAAAATAACCCCATCGGGCATACATCCTTTAAGAATACCCACCGAACTCATAAAAGCAGGATGGGAGACTGAACTTTGCCCTTCGACTAAAATAATATCAGGACTCTCTTCTTCAAAAGCTCGAACAACAGCGTGTTCTATTTCCCCAATCACAAATTGGGACCCCAGCGCGTCGATGGAAACACCATATTTCGCCCCTTGCATGATTGCTGTTTGACCTGTGGCAATCAGCACCGATTTAATTCCCAAATTGTTTAAGGATTTGTTTAATTCCACTGCGGTAGTCATTTTTCCACAGGCGCAATCAGTACCTAAAACGGCAATTACAGGAACATTAACCTTGGTAATTTCTCCCGTAAAAATATGAAGGTCTTTTAATTCGGGCGGTTTTCTAATATCTTGAATTTCAACTCCATAGCGATTAGCCATTGCTACAAATTCAGGATCTTCAGAAAAGAACTGATGAAGACCATTAATGATATTCATGCCTTTGCTCATGGCTTCCAAGATTAAGGCTCTTTCGGCAATTGGGATGGAAGCCTCTAAGGGAGCTTTGCCATAAATGTAGCAATCTGGAACATTAGGTAGGTTAGCTAAAGCTGAATTTAGGTTAGCAAAGATGGGAATATTGTTTTTTTGGTTATCTAACTCTTCTCCCGCATCCTTGCCCGCTAAGAAACTATCAATTACCCCCATAATATTATAAGTTTCAGAGTGTCTAACTAATCCTGCTGCGGTTTTACCATCCATTAGACCAAATTGATTTTCACAGTAAACTAAAGCTGTTTTTTTGGCGCTCGACATTAAGGTTATTTTCCCTGATTGATTTTAAAATTTTGATGTGGCGACTCTGCCCCACGTTAGTGAGTCAGAGAGATTTATTGATTTCTACTGGTTGAAGTTCTGACTCATTAAAATAAGCTCCCTTTAAGGCGCTCCAATTAGATTGGCATTGGTCAGACATACTTGAATTAGACTTACCCGACTAAAATCTCGTTGTCCTGCTGCGTATCGTTTTAAAATTTCTTGAGCATTCATATTTTTTGTCTCCTGAATCTATATTTGAAAAGTAAGTTGAGTAATTGGTTAGAAAGCTGGCATTTCTTGATAACAGTTACTACAACGCCAGTAAATACCTCCCCGACGTAGATGACGAAGTAATATGTATGAGCAGCAAGGACAAGTATGTCTACTTATCATGGAGAACTTGCTATAACTGTTGCCTTTTTTGGATTGAGCCAGCCGTTGAGAAGATCTATTTAATAAAACCTGCATTTTTTAAACCCCTGAAGTTTGTTAACATCCGACTCAAATTTTGGAGGTAGAGAAAAATTGTAGTTGATTCCACAATTCTTGTTTCCATTTAAGGCTCAAAATTTCTGATTTTTTCACTCCTAAAGCCTTAAGGCATTTAACTATGTCTTTTTTAGTCAGCGATTGTAACGGCAATTCCAAAGCTACAAAACGAGCCATACTAGGTGAAACAACGGATAGATCTTTTAGATAAATTGACATAAAAACTTCTCCCAAATTCACAGCAATGTAGAGATTTAAATTCAGAAGATTAATTTTTAAGATTACTCAAGATTCCAAAAATATTTCTTAACACTTCAATCCTAACGCGGAACTCCATATAAAAAAGATTGAGATACAACTCTTATTAAGAGTCGATCTTATTTAATTTTGATAACTTTTCAGGCAGGAGAGATCGCATTGACAATGAGAATTATCAACTTGAATTAGTCTTTAGCTTCTCAAATACTTTTACTGGCATTAATCAGCTATCTCTGTAATATAGTGAGATTTCAATTTCAAAGCATCTATTTGTCTTATATTTCAATCATCTCAAGTACCGATAATCATCATAAAAGGAAGTTAGATTGACTACAGAATCAGGCTTGGCGCGATCGGGTAAATTACGACTGATTTTTATTGAGAATAAGTGAGTTAATTGATAATTAACTCTTGCTATTGCGGAAAATCGATAACTAATAATTATATATTGCAAACATCTAAATGTTTAAATTACTGGACATCTAGATGAGAATAGATTAGATTCTAGCTTTCATCAGTTCCTAGTCATTGGATTAGAGTAATGAGCGATCGCGTATCATCAATTTTTGCAACATCTAAATGTTTAGTCATTCAAACATCTAGATGACTATAAATTAAATATAACTAGTAGAAAAATGATTATTACTGTAGCCTCATTCAAAGGGGGTGTGGGCAAGTCTACTACAGCCTTTCACTTAGCCACTTATTTCCAAAAGAGCGCACCTACTTTACTAGTAGATGGCGATGCCAATCGTTCCGCTTTAGATTGGGGAGCTAGGGGAGAAGTACCCTTTAAAGTAGTTGATGAAAAGCAAGCAGTTAAGTTTGCTCGCAAATACGAACACATCATTATTGATACTCCCGCTAGACCCGACGAAGATGAATTAAAAACGATCGCTGAAGGATGTGATTTGTTGGTATTACCCACTAGTCCCGATGCCTTGGCATTAGGAGCAACTCTAAAGATGGTTGATGCCCTCCACGATTTAGATACTAGTTATCGTATTCTGCTCACCATCGTTCCCCCGAAACCCAATAAGGCAGGTATCGAAGCCAGAAACGCGATCAAAAATGCGGAATTACCCATATTTGAAGCAAGTATCCGTAGGTTAGCTGTGTTTCAAAAAGCAGCCCTTGAAGGTGTTCCAGTGAGTGCTGTCAAGGATTCTTATTCAGCGATCGCTTGGCAGTGTTATGCAGATGTAGCTAAGGAGATAGTTAATGACCAAGGAGAATAGATTTGAAGGATTGATGGGTGTTGTAGGTAAAAGCAAAAATACCCAGACATCTAAACGTTCAGATGTTCAAAAATCTAGTCGCAGAAAAAAGTCTGGTTCCAAATCAGATGTTGAAATGTTTAAAAGTTCAGACATTTCAACATCTGAGCAACCAAACATTCAAACATCTGCACCTAAAACAGACAATTCCGAATTAAATGTCTCAACATCCAAACATACAGATGCTCAAACATCTAAAAAAGCCAAAAGTGTCAACCCTGATTACACCAGAACGACTCTTTATTTGCCCAAAAAAATGCACAAAAAGCTGAAGGCGATCGCTTTAGAACAAGAGACCGAAATGAGCAGTATTGTTGAGGAATTAATTGAGGGTTGGTTAAATTCTCAAAGTTAATTGTGACAAAAACCTATGTAGGATAGGCGATCACCATCTTGTGCTGACTACTGGACATTTGAATGTTCAGATGTTTAAATGTCTAAATGTTTTGAACCAAGCCGAGTAAATCACAAAGTAATGACATCGATTAATCTTTCTCAACCTCTACGAGTTTATGGCTATCACGGCACTAGTAAAAGATCTGCTATTGAAATTATCGAGCGTGGATTTGACTTAAGTACCAATGACTATGATTGGTTGGGAACGGGAGTATATTTCTTTCAAGATGCGCCCATGCGTGCTGCTTCTTGGGCAAGGGAAAGATATCCAGATTCACCCGCTGTAATCAGATCTGAATTAGTGCTCTTAAACTGTATCGACTTGCTCGATATTGCTTGGAATCCAATTATTAAAGAAACTTACGCGATGTTTGTCCAAGAATATGAAAAAGCTAGCATACCTTTACCCCGTCAAAATCCTCAAAAGTCGAAGGCACATCGGTTAGACTGTGCTTTTTTCAATTACATAGTGGAAAAAGTTTTGGCCTCAAGAGATGTAAATGTAGATTCTGTACGTGCTGTTTTTAATGAGGGCGATCGCATTTTTCCCAATTCAGCTATCTTCGATCGCGCTCATATTCAGATTCTAATTCGCGATTTATCTCTAATACAAAAATCCTGTTTGATAGAAGAAGATACAATAGATTAAGAAGCTGTACATAAGAGTGAGCTTTCCAGATTAAGAAAGAGAATGTGATGATAGATCCCAAAAAAGCAGCCAAACTGATTCGTCAGCATTTTGAAGAATTAACGACCGAGCAATTTATCGAAAATCTTCGCGATTTATCTCATGAAGCCGTTTTAGATCGAGATACAAAAGAGCAACAAAGACAAAAAGAATTAGAAACATTATCAACATCAGAAGCTTTATCTACAGAAAAATGATGTTTGGAAACAAACTCCGATAGGATAGTTTTATTGAGTAAGTTTGGCAGCTTAAATGAAGGTAGATCGGCATGGCAAGGCAAAAATACTCACTACCGATGAAATTAACCTCGTATTTTACGAAGGACTCAAAAATGACCGCGATCGCGCCATATTTGCTATCTGTCTCTACACCGCCTGTCGGATAAACGAGTGCGTCACCCTCAGAACAACTGACGTTTATTATCGTTTAGGACAAGTCAGACCCGAAATAATCTTCAGAAAAGGCAACACTAAGGGAAAATTAGGTACTAGATGTATCCCCGTAATTGAAGATTTACGCTTAATGCTGCTGAACTACTATCCATCTCCTCGTACTTGGTTCTTTTTTCCAGGGATAGGAAAAACAGGACATCTATGTCCAGATTCAGCGAGTAGAATTTTACGTCAAGCCTGTAATAAAGTTGGAGTGCAAGGAGTTTCTACTCATAGTTTTCGGAGAACTTCCTTAACATTAATGAGCAATGAAGGGATTCCCCTGCGCATAATACAAGAAATTAGTGGGCATCGCAGTTTAGAGGAACTACAAAAATATCTAGAGGTCAAGCCAGAACAAGTCAGAGGAGCAGTTTCAGCACTGTCGATGTTGTCACCAGTCGGGAAATCAGAGTTTAACGACACCGAGGCTCACACTCAAGTTGAAGCACAAAATAATAAGACCTTTTAAGAATCGGCAACAAATATGCCCGGAAATGTTCGACTTGTAGGATAATACTATTTGAAGCGAAACGTACAAAAGCGACCGCCTCTAATTAAGAGAAACGACCGCTTTTATACATAAAAAACCCAAATTGCGCCTGAAGAAGCTGGGAACTTTTTCAGAACGCAGAAGGTGGGGAAATCCCCGGATTCCAACAATTAGTAATGATTTTAAAGGGTTATTTCTAATTGTGGAGTTGGTTGAAGCAGTCATAGTCGACTTTTAGATCGAACTTGACTTTTTATGTAGTAACGTACAAAACCACAAATCTCATGGTCTACGAGCAATAAAAGTTCGTTTATGAGTTGTGATGTATGTCCGTGACTGATTTTATTATAAATCAGATTAGCACGAAATATATATCATTGCGGTTCTCTCGCTTCAAAACTTAAAACTTAGCAATGAGAATAGAACCGTGGCTTATCCAATAGAGCACTCTCAACATGAAGACTCTCAGCTTGACCAGATTGCGACTCACCATCTAGCAGAATGGCGCTCTAGTTCCGTCGATGACCAGTTAACCACCCTCAACCTACTTTCCTTAAAAGGTACTGAACCTAAAAATCATCTCTTCTGTCACCTGCCCAACTCCGAACGGCGCAATGATGGTCGGGTACGAGATAAATGGTTAGCTCGTTATGCCCACACCGAAGCTGGAGGCTGGTGGGTTTCCGGTTTAAACCCCCACAATGGTTGGCAACGCTGGGACTGGGGACGCTTTAAGCCCGATCTGCCCCGCATCGACCGGGAGAAGAACAAACCAATTAAATATGAATCTCCACCAAAAGGTGATAGTCATGTTACTTATTTTGATGTTCCCCCTCATATTTGGGACAAAGTAGCCAAACGCTACGGGCTCAAGCGTTATCGATCTCCCTTAACTCTACGATTAGCCGATAAAATTCCACCAAAGCATTCTCAATGCTATTCCCTGACCTCCACAGGACAAAGACAATCTCTATCAGACTGTCTGAGAAATGGAGTTAATGCTAGCTTTTTACCCCAGAATCTACAATCTCCCCCCAAACCCAATCCCCAATCTGCTGACCCCTACTGCTTCTGGTCCTGGGTTCAAAAGCACTCGGAAATCCCCATGATCCTCGCAGAAGGAGAGAAAAAAGCTGCTTGTTTACTCTCCTTAGGCTTTGTGGCGATCGCTCTGCCTGGGATTTGGATGGGTAGGGGTAAGGGTCAACAAAAGAACCAATTACATCCTGACTTATTGCCAATGGTTCAACCAGGGCGTAAATTCATCATTCTCTTTGATAACGACGAGCAACCCAGCACTAGAAGAGCGGTTCATCAGGCGACTCTTCTCACTGGTCGGGCAATTGAAGCTGCTGGTGCATCCTGCCAAGTGGCATCTCTCCCCGAAGGAGCAGAGAAAGGGGTTGATGATTTTGTCACAGCTAAGGGTAAACGAGCTAAATCACTGATTACCAAGATTATTAAAGCTGCTCTATCTCTCAAGGATTATCTACGAAAATCCCGTAGAAACAGCTGGGGACTCAGTAGTAAATATCCCCCTAATGTGGTCGTCAATACTCGCTATCTGAGTGATGCCATCCGCTTACCTTCATCTGGACTAGTAGCTCTTTGGAGTGGTATGGGAACAGGGAAAACTGAACTGTTGGCCAGACTCCGCCAAGAGTATCCTACTGAGCGTTTCCTTAATATCGGGCATCGGGTCAATCTGATGAAGAATCTCTCCGAGCGATTATCAACTCAGATGTACTCGGAAATCTCTCAAGGTCAATTAGCCAAAGCTGTCAGTCTCTCGATTACCGTAGACAGCCTCTACAAACTACAAACCCAATTTAATGAATACGGTTGTGTCTTTATTGATGAAGCCTGTCAGAATCTAGCTCACCTGCTCCACAGTAAGACCTGTAAAGAACATCGAGCAGAGATTTTAGAGGTTTTAGAGTACATCATCGGTAAGGCTAAATTAGTTGTCCTGGCTGATGCTCACATGAATGATGTCACACTCAATTTCTTCCGCGCCATGCGCCCTAAAGGGGAAGTACCTTTCATTATTAAGAATGAATACCAACAGCCAGGAAGGGAGGTTTATTTCTACGAGGGCCAGGATAGCAGCGCCTTGGTTGCTAAAGTATCCACTGCCTTAATGTTGGGACTGAAAAGTATGGTGGTTTCTGATTCTAAGAAATTTATTAAAAAGTTAGAAACCACCATGACCGTCCAGGTTGATGACCAGGGATGTCTTTTTGAACCTGACGAGCTTGGTAACTCCGTTACTAATCAACTCCGCATCTGGTCAATTCATGCGGATAATAGTGGTAGTGAAGAGAATAAGGCATTCATCAAAGATATCTCAAAAGAGGTGAAAAACGTTGATGCCCTACTCGCTTCTCCCAGTTTGGGAACAGGAGTTGATATTTGTGATTATCACTTTGATGCCGTCTTTGGTGCTTTCCATGCTGTATCTCAATCAGCAACAGAATGTGCCCAAGCACTACACCGCTATCGTCATTTAGTGGCATTACATATCTGGGTCGCACCTCGTCCTCCCTTTGGTTACCAAGAAACCAATGCCCACAAGATTAAGCAACAGATGTTAGACCTCAATCAGATGACTGCTTTCTTGATTCGCATTGACAAAGAGAATGGCACCAGAGGGGTAGAAAAAGATTGGGCTTTAGATGCCTACTGTGAGATTGAAGCCCAACGTAATTATTCCATCAATAATCTAAGGGACGAGCTGATGACTCTACTCGAAGAGATGGCATATAACATTACTACTGTAGAGAGCGAATCAGATGCTGTGGTCCAAACTAAATTAAAAGAAGCCGGTCAGTATTTAGATACTGCCCACCAATTAGCCGTAGTTAATGCCGCCAATATTAGTCCCCAAGTGTATCTCGCCCGTCAAGCTCAAGAGTATCTCTCACCAGAAGAAATAGTAGAGTGTGAGAAGTACCGTCTTCAAAGAGATTACGGAATGCCCGTCACCGCAGAGCTAGTCAAACGGGATGGAGGAGGACTCCTCATCAGTCAGTTAATCGCTTTAGAATCCCTCTTAGCTCCCTCATCAGGGGAAATTATTGACCCAGATACTGGTCGAAAATATCCCGCACCACCTCAGATAGTTGCCGATAAAGACCTACGAGAACGAGATTATCTTCCCCTGGCGATGGATTGGCACAATTACTCTAGTAAGTGGTTAGCTCGTCACAACCTGGGCTTGCCCAAGCTCTTAGCTCGTTTGATGGCTGGAGAGGAAATCTGTGCCACTGACCCCGATGTCGTCAGGATGACTCAGGTGGCTATTGCATCTCGCGTCCATGTGAAAGCTATTCTTAACCTGACTATTCCTAAAAATTGTCAACCGCTGTGGTTGGTGGGAGTACTACTTAATCAACTGGGACTAGCAACCGCTTCTCGGAAAAAAGGAGGTCGTGGTCAACAGATTACTTATCGGAGTCTGGAAGTTGAATCAATTGCTTTTGCTGTGTCGGTGTTGCAATATCGAGAACAACAGCGTCTTCTGAAAGCTGAAAGAGAAAGGGAACAACAAGAAAATGTGCGCCAGCATCAAGCTAGGATGCAGTCCCTCTACGGGAGCGACCCCCCAAAGACGACTGTATCCACACCCCCCAATAAAGAGAATCTTCTTACATTAGAGGACGGGGTTGATACAGCTGATGATGACCTGGAAATGGTTAATTCTGACTCGGATAACACTCAAGATAAGCTCCAACCTTATCTTGACCTTGTATTAGGAACGTTTGATGTTGGTGTGTCGGTGTTAAAAGAGATAGTGATGGGATTACAGGGTCAAAAGAATCTTTTAAATAGTCTCCTTCGATGGTTATCAAAACCAATCAGTTTCATACCGATGGATGTACCCTGAGACTAAACACCTAAAATCAGAAATCAAATAACGCTAAATGAACCTAAAATTTTCGAGGTTTCGGTTCTGTGCCAAGGTAGGCTGAGAGATATAGCTTGTCTATCAGCTTGTATTGTTAACTTTTTCCAGATACCAAATGATCCAAGGAAGAATACCAGAACTGACTATCAAATTCACCGAACGCCCTCAAAATCTACCAGAAGAAGGGAAGAAGGTAGTCATAGAAGTCAAGGGAGAAAATAAGATCACTGTCAAGGCAGAGGTGAACCGCAAGAGTTTGAAAAAAATTGTCGGCAAGATGGATACTTGGGACAACTGGGTAGCTTCTCTTTCTGGGAAGGTTAAGAGTATCTCTCCTGATGGAGTGGTGGAACTGGTAGAAGCTGGGGTCAATATTTTTGAAATCAAGAAGAAAGAACCTAAAGCCAAATCCGATTCAACTGCTGCTTGATAGATTGGTCAGATAACCGATGAGCCGAAATAAATAAGGCAATAATGGCCAAAATTAGTAACGAATTCAAATCTACTCTCGAAAAATTACAGCAAGCTCTTCTTTTGATCGTAGATGATTCTAAAGTCACTGAGTATATGCTTTTAGAACGTTATGGGGAAACCAATCAAACTGCTGTAGTTCTCGATGAGTTGACGGAGATTGCCCAGCAAGCAGCCGACCTTTACGTTCAAATATCTCGATTGCTTTTGCGAACCGCAGAGATACAGCCCACCATAACTCCTGATATGTTAGGGTTATTGACAGATAGAGTGGCAACAATTTCTAATCGCGTTCCTGCTTTAGAAAGAAGTGTCCAAGAAATCAAAGCTGATTGGGGTTTATCATGAACCAGCAGAATCTACCCGATCTTAAACAGGTAACACAAACAGTTTCTAAGTCTCGTCATCATCGTCGGGAATTGGAGTTAGCTTCCTTGGAGTTGGAAGAGTTGATCTCACAGTTGGAAAAGGATAACC
This sequence comes from Pleurocapsa sp. PCC 7319, assembly GCF_000332195.1. Taxonomy (NCBI): domain Bacteria; kingdom Bacillati; phylum Cyanobacteriota; class Cyanophyceae; order Pleurocapsales; family Pleurocapsaceae; genus Pleurocapsa; species Pleurocapsa sp. PCC 7319. The sequence continues at coordinate 90,846 of NZ_KB235917.1, read as the reverse complement.
GTCAACGACGCAGTAAATACTTAGTTAAATTGTCTTCAAATCAATAAAACACGTTGCTGAATCAATCCTATGCAAGAATCGAGTGCCTGAGTTTCTCAAGATATTAAATTCAGGGTTGAAGAAATTATGTCTGCATAAATTCTTCAGCAGACATAAGAGTTAGATTAAACTGTTTGTTGCTTAATCAACTACTTATGGCGGAGCGTTACACAATCACCTGACCGATCACTTAGTATAGCTAAAGTGATCGTGAATAGGCGGTGGAGAAGAAGTGGTATGGAGGTTTGGGAAACTCCCCAGAGGATTAATTCAGCCAAAAAATTGATTACTTAGGTAAAAGAGAATTGATCAAACTCAAATCTGGCTCTTCGCTAATCGATTGGTCATAGGTGTCATCGTTATCAGTGGATAAGTCAACTGATTTTTCAATTGAAGGTTGCTTGGGCTTATCAACAGTGGGATGGGCTTCAGTAATCTTGGCTCCGAGAAAGCTAAGATATCCCCGAATTATTTCACGATATCCAGAAACAAAACCCAAAGCTTCAAGACAAAATTGCTCATACTTGATATCGTCCACTTGGGGATGGTGTTTAAAAACCTTACAACCATGAGTCGCTATAACCAAAGTACGAATTAATTTACTGATGCCTTTATTACTTTGACTCGTCTTAGAATCCGATTGAAGTTTTTGAAGAACAAGATGGGGGAGAGCCGAGATACATGTAAAATAGTGCAACATCTCCCTCAAAAGCTTACTCTGACTGACTTTCAAAAATATCTACTGGCAGGTTAATCGCCCCCTCAAATGGTTGGGGAATGTTCTTCAAATCCACCACGTAATCCCCGTACCGTTTGAGATTGCGGTTGGTATAAGGACTCATAGTTGCCAACATCCGACGATTAATCTTAAATCCCTCTGCACTCAAAGAACGAATTACACCAGTCATATCTACCGTATTCTGGAGAATTACCGCACTAGCCACCAAATCTAAATACTTCAACCGCTTTTCTTGTTCTACGGGGTCATTGTCTGTAATTACGCCATCTTTGCCAAAGAACAGCCAGTCCAAGAAATGATGATAGCTCTCAACGATATTAGTACAGGCATTAACCTCTCGACGCAAAGCGCGATCGGAAATAAATCGCAGCAGATACATAGTACGTATAACTTTACCTAAAGCTCGAAAAGCCTGATACAACCTGTTCTTCCGACTATAACTACCCAACTTCCTTAAAACAGTTGAAGGTAAAAGTTTTCCCGCTTTAATCGACAGTACCACCCGCATTAGATCTTGCCAGTGGGTCTGGATTAACTTCCATTCCGCCACATCATCGAATAAAGGGTCAATATAATCGCAGCGAAGGATTTAACTTTGGTAGCGGGGATAAATGAGAGTAATTTCTGGGCATCTCCTATCAGCATCATGGTATCGAACTTATCCTGTAGTCTTTGATGTACTTGAGTTTGTGACTTTTGGGAGGAGATTTAAGGAGATTAAGATTGGCATTAGTATTCTCAACTGAATCGGGAACTAGCAAGCCATCTATATTCTGCCTGTCAGTGGGGGATAATTTGCGGGCTACCCGCTTGAACAGACGAGTATTTACAATCGAGCGAATATGCTGACTTTTCACGGCATCTTTTGGAGGAAATATAAGTTGTGTAACAATATTCGCTAACAATTACTCATTTAGAGAAATCTGCGCTCTCGATAGAGCAAAATAATTGAGCCGATTGTAAGTTATGAATGAATCAGACCAAAAATTCAATAACGGAAAAATGCGACTTTGGAGATCAACGTTTAACCAAAAGGGCGATGTTCATCGAATCAAGATTATCGTTAAAATATGGCAAACCACTCTCAGAGATTTTTGAGAGAGCAAGTGACCTGAAAAGAGCTTATGAATTCTTTGCCAATCCGAAAACTAG
>NZ_KB235917.1:58290-88816 GCF_000332195.1 Pleurocapsa sp. PCC 7319 | reverse complement strand
GATGGGGAATTCTGCACGACACTTCGTTAACGATCCAAACATATCTGATGAGTACCGAAGTGAACTTCAGAAACACTTAAAAGATATTGATTCACTAGATATTGATCGATTAAAATCCAAAATTAAAAGTCTGAAAATAATTAAGTAAAGATAATTAAAACACTTTGTCTATTTCCCATAGAAACCTATTTTGATATTTAATTGAGTTATACTCGTTCGCCAATTTTAAATAAAAAAAGGGGGACGAACCCCCCACAAAAACAACTCAAAGCACAACAGGCACAGAGACGAGCCACACCGCACCAGAGACAGAACAAACTCTCTTCAATTGTCGCTACGCGGTTTTATTGCTTTCCCCCTTTCGTCCCCTCTGGGGTTCGGTCGCTGTGCTTTCCCCACTTTCGACTTCGTTGAATATCACACAGCAATCTAAGTATAGCGGGGGCAAGGGCAGTCGCTTACGCGGTTTGTTATCTGGGGACACCCCAGACCCCGAACGCTCGGCAAGGGTTTCACAAGCTGCGTTGGGGCTAATTTCTAACGTCGCTACGCGGTTTTAATATCTGCCCCACTTGCCCTATGCCTTCGCGGTAGCCCCCGCTTTTGAGATGCCGTTGTTTCTCCTTTTGGGGGCTTTTTGTCGTGCTTTCTCGTTGGTTTGGTCTTCGTTTTCGTCGTGCGGTGTCCGTTGGTGGTGCTTTCGTTTTGTCGGGTGTTCCTGCTGTGGCGTTTGACCGTGTTCTGGCTCGGTTGTTTGTCCTTGGTTGTTCCTTTGTCTCTGCTGGCTGTGGTTTGCGTTCTGGTTGTTGTTGGGTTTGTTTTCGTTGTCCTGCTTCTGTGGCTGGTCGTCTGGCGTTGTCTGTTCCTGCTCCTCCTGGTTTTGCTCCGTTGTTTGTTTCTGCTTCTGGGCGCGTCCTTTCTGGGGCTGCTGAGTTGCGGGTTCGGGCTGCTCGTGGTGGTCGTGGTTCTCTTGGTTGTGCTGTCCAGGTTTCCTGTTGTGGCGGGGCTGACAAGTTGCCTGTCGGCTAGTTTTCTTTAGGGGGTTCGTCCACTTTTTTAGATAGATTAGCTGCGATCGCTATTCAATTGCTACTTAAGAGTTTGATTTGCCCAACGAATAAACTCTTCTAAAGAAAAAACCTGAATACTCTTTTGTATTGCTCCACTAGGCAAATAGCGTCGCATTGATACTACTTCTTTTAACCAAGGAATCGCACCTTCTTTCATACCTCCACCGCCAGCAATAATAATAATGTCAGTTTCGGGCATTGCTTCAATGCAGTTGAGATATAGATAGGGAAACTTCTCGTCAACTGACCCGCTTGACTGTTGCCACTTACATTCAATTCTATGGTTAAGACTGTAGCGTTTAGACTTGGCTAAAAACTCGGTATATCCTCGATGTCCATATATGGTTGTGTAAGGAACGTGCTTTAAAAGAAGTTCAGTTCCATATTTGTCTGGCTTTTTCTTCCAATCACTATGTTTAACTATCTCAAAGCTTCTTGCTTTAAACGTAGGGATAATCGTCTTTTCTAGAATGCTCCCCTGTTGATTGGCTGTGTCTCCCTGCGTTGAAGATTTGGTCATAACTGTTCAGTTAAAAAACGATTTGAGCGCGATCGCACTATCCTACTGTTCCCTTTAATAGTTTGAAATTATCACTTCAGGAATTTTACCTCGTTTGTCACCTTGAGAATTAATCGCACGATTGGCATATACAAACTCAATTTTGTAATTAGAGTAGAGATCGAGAATCAGTGGAGCATTGGAGTTAGAAACCATAAATCGAACGCCCTTAGCATCAAGGCGATCGCAAAGATTTTTTAGACTTGACTGCATTTGAAGATCGAATCCATTCTGACTGTATCCTGTAAAGTTAGACGTAGCGTTTAACGGTGCATAAGGAGGATCGAAATAGACAAAATCGTCACGATTTACTTGTTCTTCGACCTCAAGGAATGAGCCATTAATAATCTGTGCTTTTTGAAGTGCTTGACTACAGGCTCTTAAATTAATCTCATCAACAATTTTAGGATTTTTATACCTTCCCATAGGAGTATTAAATTCACCCTTTGAGTTGACGCGGTACAATCCATTAAAACAGCTTTTATTTAGATAGATTAATCGGCTAGCTCTTTGAACATCAGACCATGATTTGTATTCATCAGTTCGATCAACGTTTCTGATTTGGTAATAATAGTCTTTTTCGTAAATGTGTCGTTTTAAATCGGCAATTAGTTCTTCAGTTTGATACTTGATTACTCTATAAGTATTGGTTAGTTCTTCATTGATATCAATTAGAATAGATTGCTCTGGTTGCATATGGAAAAACAATGCTCCACCGCCCGCAAATGGTTCAAAATATTTAGAGAAATTGCAAGGAATTCGCGATGTTAATTCTGGTAAAAGTTGGGTTTTGCCTCCAACCCATTTAACAAAAGGTTTAGCCTTAATATTGCTGTCTATTTCTTGAAGTTTTAATTGGTGTGATCGCATTACTCTATATAATCTTTAAGCTACTTCGTCTGGTTTTACCTTTGCTCGACGTTTGAAACTTTCAAAATCAACAACCTTAGATTTTTGATTAGTTTTCCAAATTTATTGAATCACATCGAAAATTTGAGGTAACACTACTAAAACATACTGATCGAGGTTTTTGTTTTTAGAGATTATTTAATATTTAGCATTGTACCTGACCAGGGCTATTTCATTCTAGGTGATATTGTAATTGTGGTAGTGTAAATAAACTAGAAAAGTGAGTGAAATAGCGATAATAGAAGCATTCTCTCGAATGCCAGATCGTAGAAGAAAACAGGGAACAAGGCATTCATTACAATTATGTTTGGCTCTGTTTACACTGGGGGTGACAGCAGGCAACCAAGGCTTTCTTGCGCTCGGAGATTGGCTAAAATCGTACAGTGAAGAATTAAAAGAGTTATTTGAAGTCAGAAGAATCCCTTCTTACAGCACAATTAGGAGAGCATTATTAAATTTGGATTACGAGGAGTATTCAGCTAGATTAGCAAGTTTTTTTGAAATCAAACCGTTAGCAGGTGAGACTTTGGCATTGGACGGAAAAGTGTTAAAAGGCTCATACTTACTTTCGTCAGACAACCCTCATTGTGAGCCACACAAGGCAATCACATTAGTTACGGCTTACCTAGTTGAAAGAGGACTAATCCTAAGACCAGAAAAAGTTAAAAACAAGAGTAATGAAATTACCGCAATACCCAAATTTATTGAGGCTTTAGCCGTTGAAGGGGTAGTTTTTGCATTTGATGCAATCAATACACAAAAAAACTATTGAAACAATTATCAATAGCGGAAATCACTATCTTGCTGCTGTCAAAGGAAATCAACCCAAACTAGATCAAGCTGTAAAAACGAAATTTGTCGAACATGACAGTTTTTACAATATTTTTAAAGGTCACGGAAGAATCGAAAAACGCAGAGTTAGTACTGCTTACTTAGATTTGAAGTTGCCTAAATGGTCGAGTATTAAAACGCTCATTAAAGTAGAATCAGAACGCCAACTCAAGTATAAAACGGAGTTTAGTACCAGATACTATATCTCTGATTTGACCGAATCAGCCTTCGAGTTTTATCAAAGAATTCGTGGTTATTGGGGTGTAGAAAATAAAGTTCACTATGTTCGCGATGTTACTCAAGGAGAAGACAAATCTAGAATTCGTACCTTACCATTACCTCAGATTTTAGCGATCGCACGTAACTTAGCTCTCAATTTATATCGAGATTCTGGATTTGACAATATGGCTCAGGCACAACGTAAATGCCAATTCAGTTTAAAACAGATTGCTTCTCTTTTTAGAATGAAATAGCCCTGTATTGATGGTCTGTATCAAACTATTAACTCTTCTAATATAGATAAAGATTTAAAATTTCTCTTACTTAAAAAACTTACTGCTTTAAAAGAAGTCATAGAAAACTATCAGTTTCAAGGTTCAGATGGTATAAAAAGAGAAGTTGAAAACATCATTGGTTCAATATTTTTAAACAAAGATAAAGTTAAAAATGATAATGAAGTCAACTTCGTTAAAAAGGTTTTCGAGCTAGTTTGCAAAGTTTTGTCTGCTGCTAGTGCTGCCAACAATTTGCTGCCTGAAGGTTGGACTGAAATTGTTCAAAATTTACTACCTCCAGGTTAATAGCGATCGCATTACTTATTAGCCTTCCGCCATTCCCAAGGCTTCTGATGACTGCCATTCCAAATACCTAGTTTCTCATCTTTAGCTAACTGTTCGGCGATCGCAAACTCACCGCGAATTGGACAATTACCCGAATACCTCTCATAGTGCCAAGCATAGCCATCTCTAACCATCTGAACATTTAAGTTAATGGCAGTGCTGCGAGAATCCTTGACATAAAGCTCCGCCACAGTTCTACCGTATCGATCCTGTTCGATTGGGACGAGAAGTATTTCACCATCGCTAATTTCTACAAGCGATCACAAGTGGTCGCGAGATTCAACACCTAAAGGCATTTTCTTTTCAGGGGCATCAATCCCACAGAATCTTATTTTGAGTTCTTCATTACCTCTGACAACTCGAAAGGTATCGCCATCATAGATACTTCCTGGTTTGACTTGCCATTTTTCAGCATAGTTATCTTTTAAAAAGACTTTAGAGATAGTCTTTTGAATGCCATTGTTAATAGTTTGGCGATTGCCGAGAACACCAATAAAGACGAGAATTAGACCAATTATTAAGCCAGAACTGTTAAACAGTCGTTTCATTGCCAGCAAGTAGTATATACGTTCTTTTACCCTGGCTCAATTAATTAGATCTGGGTGCGATTTAGATCGGATATTAGCGTACCATATAAGATACAGTTAACCAGGAGCGAAGATTGAAAAGATTACCAGCTAGATTTTTTCGCTCTGCCAATGGCGTAGAGCCAGTTAAAGACTGGTTGAAGACTTTAGACCGCGAGGACTGCCGTATTATTGGCAGCGATATCAAGGATGTAGAGTTTAGCTTTCCCATTGGTTTACCTTTGTGTAGATCGCTTTCTGGCTATAAGGATCTGTGGGAAGTGCGGAGTAAAATAACAGGGGGCAAGATAGCGCGGGTCATCTTCTACATCAGCAACGGCGAGATGATTTTGCTACATGGGTTTGTGAAAAAGTCCCAGAAGACACCAAAAAAAGAGATTGATTTAGCCGTAAAACGTCAAAAGGAACACCAAAAATATGAACGATAATCCTTACACTGGCTCTAATTTCGATGATTTTCTCGAAGAAGAGGGGCTATACGAAAAATGTACCGCGATCGCTATTAAGCGGGTACTGGCACGTCAGCTTGCGGAGGAGATGAAACGGCAAAACCTGACTAAAACTGAGATGGCGCGTCTGATGCAGACATCTAGAGCGCAGTTAGATAGACTACTTGACCCTGAAAAAACAGGAGTGAGTATTGAGACTATTACCAGGGCAGCGTCGGTAGTGGGTCGCCAACTACGAATCGAACTAGTTTAAGTGAGATAATAAAATTTAAAGGGAAGCCTCCCGACGACCAATCTAGAAGCTTCCCTTTTATTTCAAATCCTATTAGGAGTATAGCAAGTGACCAATAGTAACGGAAACGGTAGCGATCGCTTAGACAGAATTGAGGCAATTGTAGAATCACTAGCTCGTTCTGCTCAAGCAATTACCAACGACCATGAAGAGAGAATTCAAACTCTTGAGGATGTAGTCAGCAGATTAACCCGCATTGAAGAGGGACAAAACGCCATGCTGGGAAGTATTGATGAAAATCAGCCTACTGTCTTAAGGAGATTAATGGCAATTGAGAACAAAGTAGATAGTCTAATCGAACGTAATCAATAATATTTCTCTGGTTGAGTTCGTCTTTTTAATTCACGGACTCAACACAACAAAAGTAATATTCTGTTGCGCTCTATCATGGCTCTTAATACCTATCCCAATCTCACTAATGCCAGCACCGATACAGAGTTAATTAGATTATGGATTTCTCAAAAGTCCCCTACCACTCAAAAGACTTATATAACTATCTCTCGCCAGTTTCTCACCTTTGCGGGGAAGGATCTAGAAGAGGTGAAGCTCGAAGATATTTTGTTGTGGTTGGAATCGTTTCAGCTTCGGGGATTTAGTCAGAATACAGTTAATAATAAACTAGCAGCCATCAAATCTCTATTTGGTTTTGGGGTCAAAACTGGTTATCTGAGGAATAATCCCGCCTCGATGATTAAGACGATCAAGGCTAAAGATGCCCTCAATGAAAGAATACTGGAGAATGAAGAGGTCAAAGACTTAATCGATGCAGCTAGTAATGAACGCGATCGCCTGATACTTATTCTCTTATATATTCTGGGTTTGCGGATCTCTGAGCTAGTAGGTTTGAATTGGTCGGACTTTCAACCAACGGATGACAGCGTAACTGTAACTATTTTTGGTAAGGGTCACAAAACTAGAACCTTGTTGATAACTCATCAGTTATGGTCAGAATTAAACCAGCTTCCCAGGAGTGAGAAGACTGAAGCGGTGTTTTTATCTCGGTTTGGCAATCGCTTAGACCGCCATGCCATCCATCGATTGATTAAGAAAGCTGTCGAGAAAGCAGGGATTAATCCCCATACTTCGGCTCACTGGCTGCGTCATGCCCATGCTTGTCATAGTTTAAATAATGGTGCAGGGATAGATTTGTTGATGAAGTCTCTAGGGCATAGTTCCCTGGCGGTAACTTCAAGATATCTGCACGTTCAACCGAGTGAGTGTACGAGTAAGTTTATTGATTTGGATTAGGGCGATCTCGCTCTCAAGATAATTTTATTAATTAGACAAATGACTAAGAAGCAACCTTCATCAAGGAAGAAGCCAAAGAAACGCCATAAGTTTTTTCTCAATCCCTACTCTGATTGTGGTTTTACCAAGTGTCCAAAATGCGATGCCAAGACGAAAATCAGGAAATATCCTTTAGTAATTCACGTTGAGCCAAAACAGATATTCTTACTCAATAAGAAGTGCAAGTATTGTGTAAACTGCGACTTAATCATTGCCAAAAAGCAGGAAATTGAATCATTTTTAGCCTTGGCATTGAGTCCTCAGTTAAGTAAAAACGATTATCTAGTGATGGGGACAGTTGAGAGAAAAGATTGGGTTCAAGGTAATAAAGGCTCTCTCCCACCGTCAGAAATAATTGAACGGATGTATGTCTTCCAAGATGTCTGGGATTTTGAGGTAATTCCTGCGGGTTGGTATCCTGCCGAAGACTAGCCCCAACAAGACTTTGGGGTGAGTCTAGCTTGAGTGTTGTTGTTTTAAGAAAATTTTCTAATATCCCCAAACCTCTTCCATGTCCTCAATGTCAGGGTCATCATAACGTCTTAAGGTAGCTTGCCACTCTGACATATTATCTTTAATTGTTTCCTTCAAATCCGCCCAGTCTTCTGCGGAGATTAGACCCTGTTCGTGGAGAAAACTGTAAAATTTTTTCAAACTGGCTGCATTACTCTTGATCGATGAAGCACTTGCCCACATCGCTTTTTTGATAAACCAATAGCCGAAGTACATATCAACGCTCGTTATTCCTTCAGATGCTTCAGTAATGGGATATTCATATAAGAGGAATTCATTGATATAAAAATCAACGTTAGTAAGGTGATTGTTAATTGTTTTCTGTGTCAGTTGTTTGGCTTTTAACCAGGTAGCAAACTGTTCTAGTAATTGACTATTGCGCTCTCTCTCCTGTTGACAAGCTAGTTCGTACTCTTGATAACTATCTGACATCTTAAATTCTTTGCTTGTTGCTAATTAAATCTATTATTAATAAGTATTAATGCTTTGGCTTAGGAATTGTCCCAGAGCATAATAATGTTCTTATTAAGTATTTTTGTACACTAGCGCATCACCCATGACTATGACTTCAGATCTTGAGTCAGAAATTCTTGTTTTACGGGACAAACGTTTAACCTCGAAGCAAATTGCCCGTAAGTTGGGTCTGAAAGTGTCTCAAGTTAACTCTGTAATCAAAGCAAGTGCGGAAAAAACTGCCATAGCCAGAGCATCAACTGGAGAATTAGCCCCAGTGGCTCAATGTTTGGTTAATACTAAATGTGCCGAGTTATTATTAGAGGAGCCAACTCTTGATGAGAGTGGTATGGGTGGATTGGGAATCGTTTTAGTAGCGAGAACCACAGGCTTTAAGCGGTTTGTAGTTTGCACCTACATGGTTGATTATTGGTGTCTGGGGTTAAAAGATACGATGGTCGAGAAGAAACTCAATGACATTAAATACCAACAATTCCTGAAAACGGTTTATCGAGGATTCCCCGACGGTTATCAAGAGATCGCCTTGGAGCAAGCACAGGCAATTGTCTATGGTGCGATCGATTATGCTAAGTCGTTAGGATTGAAGCCTCATAAAGATTTTCAAAAAACCAAAAATCATTTAGGCTCTTGGAATGGTCAGCCCAAATTAACCTTTGGTCGCCAGGGTAAGCCTTATTTTATTGAAGGACCTTATGACAATGGAACTCAGATTATGCAGACTTTAAGACAGAATGTCGGAGAGGGTAATTTTGATTATCTTATTGGTTTAGGGTAAGTTCTTATTGCTCTACCTCCCATCCCTAATATCTAAAGTCACCTCAGCAGTAATACGACCCTCGTTCTGTCCGAGAATCTTCACCCGTCGAACCTTCCCACGATAGGGAGAATAAACACTAGTCAACTGCTCCAGTTCCTCATCAACTTTATCTAGCTGAGTTTGTAGAGAGTTTATTTGCTCCTGCTGCTTCTGCATTAGGGTTTGATAGTCTGATACTTTCAATGAGTGTTCGTACTGTTGTTTTTGATAGTTAAGTTTGGCTTCGTCTAAGGATGCGATCGCCTTCTCGACATGGGGGAGAGCCGAGATACATGTAAAATAGTGCAACATCTCCCTCAAAAGCTTACTCTGACTGACTTTCAAAAATATCTACTGGCAGGTTAATCGCCCCCTCAAATGGTTGGGGAATGTTCTTCAAATCCACCACGTAATCCCCGTACCGTTTGAGATTGCGGTTGGTATAAGGACTCATAGTTGCCAACATCCGACGATTAATCTTAAATCCCTCTGCACTCAAAGAACGAATTACACCAGTCATATCTACCGTATTCTGGAGAATTACCGCACTAGCCACCAAATCTAAATACTTCAACCGCTTTTCTTGTTCTACGGGGTCATTGTCTGTAATTACGCCATCTTTGCCAAAGAACAGCCAGTCCAAGAAATGATGATAGCTCTCAACGATATTAGTACAGGCATTAACCTCTCGACGCAAAGCGCGATCGGAAATAAATCGCAGCAGATACATAGTACGTATAACTTTACCTAAAGCTCGAAAAGCCTGATACAACCTGTTCTTCCGACTATAACTACCCAACTTCCTTAAAACAGTTGAAGGTAAAAGTTTTCCCGCTTTAATCGACAGTACCACCCGCATTAGATCTTGCCAGTGGGTCTGGATTAACTTCCATTCCGCCACATCATCGAATAAAGGGTCAATATAATCGCAGCGAAGGATTTAACTTTGGTAGCGGGGATAAATGAGAGTAATTTCTGGGCATCTCCTATCAGCATCATGGTATCGAACTTATCCTGTAGTTCTTTGATGTACTTGAGTTTGTGACTTTTGGGAGGAGATTTAAGGAGATTAAGATTGGCATTAGTATTCTCAACTGAATCGGGAACTAGCAAGCCATCTATATTCTGCCTGTCAGTGGGGGATAATTTGCGGGCTACCCGCTTGAACAGACGAGTATTTACAATCGAGCGAATATGACAGGCTAAACGGTCGAGAGTGCTGAAGGCTGGCAATTCATAGCGTTGTCTCACCAACTCTTCAATGGCGACGTTAATTAAATCTGCGGGATGATCTCTAACAAAAGCTGCATCCCTAATCGCAATCGCTGCTAATTCCTGACCCCGATTATTGTAGGGACTGATATTCAGATATTCTCTAATGGCTTCTTGATAGTAGCGAATCGACCGTAGAGAAGGAACGGGAGAGACTTGGTAATTTAGCCGAAGACAGGTGCGGAGGTGAATAATAATTGGCTGGGGTACTAATTCTGGATGAGTGAAATAGCCCAATCTTTGAAAGGATTTGAGCATTACCATTAATCCCAAGAAACCCGTTTTACTTCTGGTGCGACTGGTGACAAACTTTATTTCTTCAACTGTTGGGGTGTAAAGTTCGTGGAGTTCTTTGTTAGATGGATAACGCTTGAACTGAGGATAGGCAGTTCGACTAATTACGGTAATAGCGATCGCCTCCACAGATAAACTCAACTAACTTAAATTGAGATTACAGCATTGATTTGACCTTTATTCGTGCTACGAAACATTACTTTGCCTAAAAGACATCATTCTCGGCAAAGTATCATTAAGGCATAGACCGCAGCATGAGGTGTTTACCTATGCTACAAATAACTGCTCCAGGTTCTTTTTCGGCAAAGTTAAAAAATCTCCCTCCAATCAAACAGCCCTCGAAGGGAGAAAGGGAATATTTGCGTCCGTCAGAGGTCAAAGCTTTGATAAAAGCTGCCAAGAGTTTCGGTAGGAATAGAGTAAGGGATGCTGCAATGATTCTGTTAATGTTTCGTCACGGTCTGCGGACGGCAGAATTAGTAGCTCTTAAATGGTCGAGAGTAGACCTAGTTTCTGGCTATCTAGAGGTTCAAAGAGTCAAACACGGTCATCATAGCGTACATCCCCTTCGTTCTCCTGAGTTAAGAGCTTTAAGACAGTTAAAGAGAGATTATCCCGACACCCAGTATGTCTTTGTCTCCGAGCGCAAAGCACCTCTGTCTACTCGTTCGATTCGTCATATTATTGCTAGGGCAGGAAGATTGGCGGGAATTGAAGGTCGAGTGCATCCCCATCAGCTGCGTCATTCCTGTGGTTACTATCTGGCAACCAACGGACATGATACCAGAGCGATTCAGGATTATTTGGGACATCGAAATATTCAGCATACCGTTCGTTACACTCAACTAAATCCTTCTAGATTTGAGAGTTTTTGGACTGATTAGGGCAAATAAATAAAAGATAGAAACAAGAGAATTGCATCATGACTGCTGAAGAATTGCTTGAAAGGTATGCTGCTGGGGAAAGAGATTTTTCTGGGGTCTCTTTACGAGAACTCGATTTTAGTGATTGCGATCTTAGAGGAATCAATTTGAGTAATGCCGATCTTTCTCTGACTGGATGGGAAGGGGCTAACTTGAGTAATGCAGATTTAAGTAATGCTATTTTAGATGAGAGCGGGTTCAATAATGCTATTTTGATCGAAGCCAATTTTAGAAAAGCTCATCTTCAAGAATGTGCTTTTAGGAATGCTGATTTGACTGATGCTTGTGTTCAAGGAGCAGTTTTTGGACCTCCTTATTTGGTTGGAGCAAATTTAACTGGTGTAGATTTAAGTAAATCCAAAATAGATCTCCCTGGAGGAATTGATAACCCTAGAATTGCTGGTGCTATTTTATGCGATACGACTCTTCCTGATGGGGGTAATTGGACATTATAGGTTTTAAGTTTTCATGTTTATGAAACTTATGCAGAGCAAGTTTTTGAGGGTTATCTTGCACTATTTTACACGTATCTCGGCTCTCCCCCAGTTAAAGCCAGATGGGTAATAGAAAGAACTAACTCTTGGATGGAAAGATGTAAAAGCTTGGTCAAAAATTTTGAAAGAACTCTCGATCATGCCACCACCAAGATTAATCTTTGTTTTGTCAGACTGATGCTCAAAAGACTAGCGATCGCGTAGATCCCAAATGGGTTCTATAGATTCTGACTATGCCATCTCTCAAACCTAAATTCTGACTGACTTTCTGAGTTATCCCTCCACCGTTGGCTAGATAAATTCCTAAAGTTAGGAGAGTGATCGCAATACCTAAAACCCATAATTCACCAGCACCACCAGTTTTAAGCCTTCGTCGAGGATTACTTACACTAATTGCCCAGACAGGCTCAGGATAAAATAACTGTACTCCTTGTTTGGTGAAGGTATCGGAGAAACAGGCGAGGAGATGACCCAAAGGCAGAGCGATCACTGCTTTAAGACTGCCATGCAGGAAGAAATAGTTAGCCCCCAGACTTACTGCCGTAATAGCCGCCGTAGCCAGAAGAGAATGAGTAACGGAACGATGGGGAAAACGATCCTCTATCCAAGAGCTAATGGGATAGAAGATTTTACCAATGGTTGAAGTAGTGGTGTCAATATCAGGAATCTGTGAGCCAAGGATAGCCAAACCTAACGGTAGAGGTTGGCCAGTTCCCAAGATTAAAGATGTTCCTGCTGCTGCTATTGAACAATGAGTAATTGCCATCATAAGCGGTAATTGGTAGCGGTAGTCAATCACCAGTCTTAAGTGTTTGTTACGGATTGTCAGTTACTAAGCTCACAAGCGATATAACGATCTCAGCAGGGTAAATAGAACACTTACCCCAAAGGAGAGAAGAATATGTCTGAACTAAGTGTTGCCAAAGGTAGTTGCCTGTGTGGAGCGGTAAGCCTTTCTACCACCAGCATGAACCCTCATGTTGCAGCTTGTCACTGTAATATGTGTCGTAAATGGGGTGGAGGAGCTTTGATGGCAGTTGAATGTAGCAGTGATGTTAGTTTCTCAGGCGAAGAAAATATCGGGCTTTATCAATCCTCAGAATGGGCAGAACGAGGATTTTGTAAGCAGTGTGGTAGCCATTTATTTTATCGGTACAAACAAAATAATCAATACTACATACCAGCAGGGATTTTCGATAATGAATCCGACCTAGTTTTAGAGCATCAGGTTTTTATCGACGAAAAACCCGAATATTACTCTTTTGCCAATGAAACTAAGAATATGACGGGGAAAGAGATATTTGCACAGTTTGGATCTCAATCAGAATGGTTTTCGTAGATCTCATTCTATTAACTTACTGTCCTAACCTTTTTCTTGCACCTTTGATACTACCTAATTGCTTAAGAGTCATACCAGTAACCAAACTAACACCACCAAAGATATAGAGAGATTTATTACCCGTACCCATGCCAATAAATCGGACAATACCGAAGCTCATCAGACAGGCAAGGATTATGGGCATAATCACAACATACTGAGTATGTTCGGGTTTGTCCTGCTTCAGTCCGAGGGCTTCATTCTTGATGATTTTCCTGGCTAACATGGGGTTACGTCCTGCTAGGGGTTGCAGTTCTGCCAGACGAGATTTATCAATCTTTAATCCCTGTTTCTGTGCCTCTGCTTCCATCACTTCTCTAATATGACGATCGCTTGGTAAATCCAATTCAATCTCCAACATATCGAGAAAGATATCTCGCCCAGGATTAGCCACAGCAAAGCAGACAACTCTCGCCCCTGCACTAATCATGTCTTCCAACCAATATCTAATAGAGGTAGTCAACCGTTTAGCTTCGGGGAAGATGAGCAGAGTATTTTCATTACTGTTAACAAAAATCTCTTCTTTGAGAGCATCAACAGTCATGGGTTTATCTCGGTCATCCTCTGTCGGACAACCAAGCTGCATGGCGATTGCGCTCCGCGCACTGGCAAAGCCAATCGCCATAAAGAATTTCTTAATTGAACCCTTGTAAGTAGCGATTGCGCAACGCGCACTGGCGGAGCCAATCGCTGATTGATACTCCCCTAGCATTTCATCATGAAGAGTCTTAGCAAAATCAGTTTTACCTGAACCAGCTTCACCTAGAACAATTACAGAATTTCCAGCAGCGATCGCATTGACTACATTATCGAAAGAATCATTATCTTTGAAACTTACACTTCGGCTTGTGCTTTTTGACTGCGGTGTTGATTCAGAAGTTGAGTCGCGATGTCTGCTGGACGAAACTTTGGGTTAGCCACCTCATGAGCAATGTTTACTTTCTCCTGTAAGTCGGGGGATAAATCATCAAAGCTCATTTGACTCGCCAACTGAATTTTAATCAGGTCGTTCATAGCCATGCCACGGGCAGCTAATTCTTCGGCTTCTCTGACTATGTTTGATTCAACTTTGGCGGTAGGTTCTTCAGCGTTAACATAGATATCATTTTGAGATTCTATATTATTAGAAACCATTTCATTACTATCATCAACTTTGACAATTGAATTATTACTAAATCCGTTACGCTTTCCTGTCTGGCTAACGTGATTTCTTAAAGCTCTAATTTCATCTGCTTGTTCATTTGTCAGATAAGCCTTACCTTCAGAATCTTTCTCTGGAGTGATATCTAGATAGTTTAAGTCTTTGTAGTAGGCATCTTTTTTAATACCTAGTTCAGACATAAGCTCGTCAGGACGGATGCAGTTAGTAGGTGCAGAATTCTGTGTCATAGTAACGAATTTATTAAAAAAAAGTTTTTTTCTTACATACATAATATGTACACGCCAAATAAATTTTTATGACCCACATCACAGAATTCGCTACCGAACCCCAGAAACACCCCGAAACGACATGATTAATTTTGTAGCTTCACGAGTTACTTAGAATGTAATCGCCTTGTGAGGGCAAAAGTAGAAGCGATATTTTTAGGCAGTGGTTAAAAGTAGGTGTGAGCTGAAGTGATGAAGGTGAATAAACAAGCAAGACTACACTTGAGCTTCAAAATAAAATTTACTTGATTATCTTTACTACTGCTGTGGGTGCTAGATACTGTGCTAGTTGAGCTTCAATATGGTTTTAACCTATTAACTTTTTAACTCTTAAAGGTATTAGACGTTTATAGGTTTAAGGTTTATTGGTATTAACTGTTTAACCTTTTAAGGTATTAGATTATTAACCTAACAAACTATTAAGCTTTTAGACGTTAATGGGTTGATAGGTTTAAATGATTAACGTAATAAGGGAATAAGGTATTAACGTAGTAAGGTATTAGACCTTTCAAAAGGATATGTTGAAAATCGCCGTTTTTAATTTCAAGGGCGGTACAGGGAAAAGTACCACTACCCTTAATCTAGGTGCAAGTTTGGCTACCTCGAAGAGAAAAGTATTGTTGATTGATTTAGATGGACAAAGAACTCTGAGTTTTGGTTTGGGTTTAGATGGTGATGCACCTACAGCAATGAATTGGTTGAGTGATGGAGAAGTGCAACCATTGGCAACCAGTACGAAAAATCTCTGGTTGATACCTGGAGACATAGGGATGTTTCAGTTAGATGCTGACTCGGATCTATTTACCCCTGCACTGAATAAACTAAAAGACTTTGATGTTTGTTTGATGGACTGTTCCCCTGGTTTGGGTATCGCCTCGGTACAGGCGATCTTGGCAAGCGATCGCGTATTGATGCCCGTCATCTGTGAACCTGCCGTATTAAAAGGATTATCCGAGGCATTACAGCTAATCAAAGGAGAACGTCCCGATGTCCCCATCGATGTTGCTAGAGTCAGATATCGCTCTAAATTAGTCATCACTAGAGAAGCCGATAACTTACTAACTGAAGCAGCAGCAGAATCAGGCTATACCCTGTTTAAAACCCTCGTACCAGAAAACATCTCCGTCGCTGAAGCGATCGCCCAACAGATACCCGTGACCGACTATGCACCGCGATCGCCTGGGGCAAAAGCCTATCAATCACTGGCTAAAGAATGTATGAGGTTATGGAAATGAGCGACAGAATGAAGGGCATGAAACTAGGTAACTTTTCTGGCATCAAAAAAACTCAACCAGAACCCAGCAAACCACCAGAACAAACACCAGAACCTAAAACCGAGCCTGAAGTCAAAAAAACCAAAGCTAAACCTGCCAAAACTACAAAATCCAAAGCTAAAGTAGTCAAAAAAACTAAGGCAAAGGAACAGTTGGTTACGGTGAATATCAAAATCAGAAAAGACCAAAAGGCATGGCTTACAGATACCGCCAGCACTGTGCGAAACAACAACTCCGATCCAGTACCACCCTCAGAGAGAGTTTATCCGCAGCATCTTATTGGTGTTGCGATCGATTTGCTGCAAAATATGGACGTTGATTGGGATGAAGTTAAGAATGTAGAAGAGTTGAGAGAACTACTAAAAATTTAATTCACTCTGAACCAAACAAACACAGTCCAAATTATTTAATCCCATGAAAAAAATCGAAAACTATATAGATGCAGCTCGTAATTTTAATTCAAATTCAGAGAGCAATTCAAATTTGAAAGTAGTAGAAAAGCCAAAAACTGATGATGATAGCGATCGCGGATTTGCTGAATATGCTTTTAATGACGGGGTAATAGTTCGCCATAGCTGGAATTGCAATACATATTTCGGTCATAAAGATTACGACCACAGCATTGAAGTAGTAGGCAATGCAGGACACGAGTTTGAAAAGAAAGTTTTATCTTACAATATGCAAAATTCCAAGGAACTGTAAAATACGTTTTCGTTTGATGTAAAAACATTACGAAAACATTTCACCTATAAAGGTATAGATTCTTGCGTCAAATTTGCTTATGAAGAGATGGCTAAAGACATCAAGTTATCTCTTGCCGTTGACTAAAAATTTTAGATTATAGTAGCCTAAAATAAGCGTGAGTTTATCGATAGCATCATGATTCAAGGTAGAATTCCCGAAATTACTATTAAATTCAGCGAGAAGCCAGACTGAGGTTAGGAATGTGAAGAAGTTGAGGAAACAATACTGATAAGACGAGAGAAATAATCGGTCGCTCGCTCGACTTAGACCTGGAGGGTTACTGTAAATTTAAGGATATGACGTAATTAACTTGCCAATGCAGAATAAAGTAAGCTTAACTTCTAGATATATGGCTGCTGTTCGTGCCATTGAACACCAAAGACCAGACCGTTTATTCTCAGATCCTTTAGCCGAAAAACTAGCAGGAGCAGAAATCATAGCTGAAATTGCACCTCGCGCTCAAGAATACGAAGATAGGGGTAGACCAGTTGTCGCAGTCAGAACTCGCTTTTTTGACGATTTTTTAATGTCCTCTGCTTCTTCTATACGCCAAGTAGTTATCTTAGGAGCAGGAATGGATACTAGAGCTTTCCGTCTCCCGTGGCATCCTGACACGTATTTGTACGAAATTGATCAACCCGATGTAATACAACTTAAAGAGTCTCTTCTAGATTCAACTCCAGCAATTTGTCATCGACAGGTAATACCTATTGATTTGAGAGAGTCTTGGTCAGAGAAACTACTCCAGAAAGGATTTGAAACTAAAAGCCCGTCTATTTGGCTGCTAGAAGGAGTTTTATACTATTTGACTAAAACAGATGCTTGTGATTTGCTGAAAACGATTACAGATTTAAGTACCGATGGCAGTTTTTTGGGTGCGGATGTACTGAATGAAAAAATGCAAAAATCCGACAACGGCTTGGCTAAATATTGGCTCTTTGGATTTGATGAACCCGAAAAATTGTTTGCATCCTTCGGATGGCAAGCGGATGTAGTTCAATTTGGAGACGATACAGCTAATTTTGGTCGCTTTAAGTATAAATTTCCACCCCGTGAAGTTCTAGATATAGCCCGTGGTTTTTTGGTAACAGCTAGAAAAAAAGGTTAAATTTGACGCTTATTCAAAATCCTTAATATTTCTTCAACTGAGACTTTCTCATCATTCATTTTTTCTATCTGCGATCGCTTACTCTTAGGAACATACCTGCTCTTTTTAGACTGGCGATTGGCGCTCCGCCAGTGCGCGGAGCGCAATCGCATAGATTTTTTGGGCAATCCGCTTTGATTTTTTACCAAAGCGATCGCGCCATTAGCAGGTCAAGCAGCGTGCCTTGGTATATGAGATTTAAGGAGAAATTAAAAGGTAAAAATTACAACTATCGATTCGCCGAAAATCTCTCTAAAGAACCGTGTTTATCTTTTTTTTTACTGTGAAACTAAATGATAAATACAATTCACTAAGACTATGGAAAAAGAGACGCTGTTCGATAAATTCTTCCGTGACAGCAATGGTAATATTGTTATCGCTCAACCACCAAACCCACCTATTCTTGTCTGGGGTGTAGCTAGTTTGCTCAAGCTAATTTTTACTAGTGGTTTGACTAACGTGGGGTTAGACTTAATAGCCTTTGGTTCTCTATTTACTTGGGCGTGGCTTGAATTATTTCAGGGTGTCAATTATTTCCGCAGAACTCTGGGTTTGGTCGTGTTAGTTGGATTCGTGGGATTGAGAATTTTCAGCTACAACCCAGTTTAAACTTCAATCGCTACTGCTTGAAAAGTCGCCTGTAAAAATTAGAGCGATCGCATCAATCTTTTAGGCGACCCGCTCTGACTCTCATAAATTTAAAACTAGCTACAGTTGGGCTTGATTTCGGGCAGTCTTTCTCCTGAATTATTAGTTCGATAGGCAGTTAGAATTATTTCTCCTGACTCAGTAAACTTAATGCCTCTGGCTGGCTGGATTTTGCCTTGAGCAGTTTCAATCGGTGCGGGGATGGTTGATGTTGGATTGGTTGAACCATTGATAGCGATGTTTTGAGAATTTAAGGGTATTCCTGGTTCGGCTGGAATACCACCTTTGCCTGTAATATTTAATCCGTTTTTTGCTGCTATCTCGCGATTGGCTCGACAAGCTTGCGCTACCGTTTCTTCAGGTACGACTATATTTGTGGGTAGTTCGGTCGCTCCCTGAATGGGATTAATATCTGGAGTATTAATAGTAATACTACCATCCAAACTAAACTCCGAACTAGCATCAATATCATTAGTTTGGTTTCCTTCTATAGCCATTCCCTCTTTGATACCCAATAAAGATTCCGCAGTGATATTAATATTGCCTCCATCTCCCTCTACTGCACTAGCAATAATATCGCTACCGTTTCCAGCTATTTGATTGGGGAAAGCAACAATAAACTCGGTGTTTATATCAATGTTACCACCAGTAGCACCTTCAGTTGCTTGACTAGATATCAAGCTATTGTCACGCATTTGTAAAGTGCCATCAATATTCAAGTTGATAACTCCACCCGTACCAGTATTGGCAGTAGTCTCTGCTAAGATTGATGCACCGTTTTCAAGTGTCAAAGAATTTGCATTTACTTCAAGTTCACCACCTACACCATTAGCATTAGCTGCGCTAATAATTCCATTGTTGACTTCAATAGAATTAGCTTCAATAGTTAAACTTCCAGCAGCACCAGTACCAGGTTCGGGAAGCGTTTCACCAGAAAAAGCCGTTGGAAAATTACCAACATCAATTACTGCTTCATCTCTCATAATTAGTTTGTCAGTAGTGATGGTTAAGTTACCAGCATCTCCATTGCCATTAAGCGCACTCGCGAAAATAGCCGTTGGAAAATTACCATCAGAACCACTTATTTGTATTTCAGAGGCTGTAATAGTCAAATTACCTGCATTTCCCTCTCCAAATGTACTGGCATCAATCCTTCCTCCTTGAATAACAGTCAAGTTTTGAACGTCAATAGTCAAATTACCTGCATTTCCCTCTTCAAAAGTTCTATTTCTTATAAATCCATTATCTTTCACGGTAAGAGAAGGCGTGGAGATATTAATATCACCTCCATCTCCTATCACGCCCTCAAAATCATCTACTGTAGCGGTGATTTGACTAGGGACTATATCTGTAGAATTGGCAAACGCTCCAAGACCTTCTCCTTCCAAAATTACGCGATCGCTAGCTTCGATATTAATATTTCCACCATTTCCAATATTTTCTGTATCAGTTAGCAATGCAGAACCCTCTTGAAGTAGTAAAGAAGTTGTTTCTATATTAATGTCACCTCCTTCTCCCATACCAGTTCCTTCGGTAACTTCTGCAAGAATGCTAGAGTTGACCAAATTTACTTCATCTTCAACAAAAATATCGACATTGCCAGCATTACCCATTCCTGCTGTGTTACTGAGAATCTGAGCGCGATTGGTCATAGAAAACGAATTAGCAGTTATTTCTAATCCACCAGCATTGCCCACACCTCCCTCAGTGGTAAGACTAAAAGCACCACTGGGAGAATCATTGACATTGCGTCCATCTAAAGAAACGGTATTACTATCAATTATAATTTTTCCCGAATTTCCTTCTCCACCAAACACGATTGATTGAATTTGCCCCCCTTGATTAACTTCAAGTAGCTCGGCAATAATATTAACGCCACCACTATTACCTATCCCGCTAGATTCTACATTGCTATAAATAGAGGTAAAGTTATTGTTGTCCCCCTCTTCCAACACAACGGATTCACTTGCGTTAATCAATATTGTTCCTCCATCTCCTAAACCAAAAGTACTAGAGCCAATTTGAGCACCATTGGTCACTGAAAGATTAGCAGTATCAATATTAAGTGTTCCAGAGTTGCCAATTGCATCTGAATCTACCTGATTGAAAATACCTGAAACGTCCCCATCTTCGGTTACGCCATCAACTGTAACCGATTCGTTAGCCTGAAGTGTAATATCTCCTGCTTGAGCATTAGCAGAACCCAAGCCACTAAAAATTCCTGCAAATAAACCACTACCCTCTAAGATATCAATATTATTAGCAGTAATTGCAATATCTCCTCCGCCACTTCCCGACACTAGAAAACCTGCATTATTAATTAGAGAAACATTTGCTCTAGCTAAGTCATCAGGAAAATCGAAGTTAATATTATCGCCTTCAAAATTTATTCCTAGTGTTCCTGATTCACCAACTGCACCTAACTCAACTCTGCCTCCGACTGCAACTATTCCTCCACCATCGGCTGTAATATCTCCTCCTGCTAGACCAAATGTTTTACCATCAGGGACTCTCAAGCCAAATAAATTATCATCAAAAGAAGGTGCTGGATTAAAATCTGCTGAACCTGGAGGTTGTCTCTCAATATTTATAGGTTCAGGATTATCACGAAAATTCAAACCAATCGGCGCATTTACTGTTAGCAAAGGAGGATTATCTAAATCTGCTGCGCTAAATTCCCCATCCTCAAACAAAATACTGTCGGCGGTAGTCCCCAAAAACGAACCACCAATATCTAACCGCGCATTCTCACCAAACATTATTCCTGCGGGGTTAATTAAAAACAAGCTAGCATTACCGTTTGCTCTAATCGTTCCATCAATATCAGAGGCACGCCCACCAGTTACTCGACTGAAAATATTAGAAACATTAGTAGCATTATTGAAAAAAGCCTCATTCCCCGTAGAAACGGAAAAATCTTGAAAGCTATGAAACAGATTACTGCCCCTAGTTTCCCCTCCCGTTATTTCTGCAACATTACCATTCTGATTCACTTGAGTATTAACTGTGCCATCAGGGGTAACTTGAGCTAAAGATATATCAGTAGTGGCGTAGAGATAGCCAAAAGTACACAGACTTATCTGCAACAGAGGAGAGAAAGTTTTCTGCACGGTAGTAGTATTATTGAGCCAAGATTTATCACTTCAAAAATACTACCATTTTTACTAGTTATTTCAGATTAGTTTTAAATTATTTTCTCATCTTCCTCAAAACCTTCAAGATCTCTCTAACTGGCACTTTCTCAGCCTCTAACTTCTCCACTCTTGCCACTAACCGCCCCCAAAAATTCCCAACAATCAATTAAACTCATACGCCTTCAAACTATCAATCATCCCGCAGGACTTATCAAACAACAGTTCAATCTTGCCCGTATCCCCATGTCTAGCCTTAGCCAGTATCAGTTCTAGAATATTAGGGTACATAGTATCAGGATAGTAATACTCATCTCTATAGGCAAAGATAATGTTATCTGCCACCATTTCTAAAATTCCTGATTGAGATAAATCGGACATCATGGGGCGTTTATCATGTCGCTGTTCTACTCCCCTAGATACCTGAGATAAAGCCAATACAGGTGCGTCAATTTCCCCTGCTAGTTTATAAAGCGATCGCCTATTCTACGTCTGGTGATCAAGCTGGGAAAGGTTGACTACTCCTCGACTAGTGGCGGTGCTTTAACCCCGACTATTTCTCCCAACTCGTTCGTTATGAATTCATAATCACTATGCCAAAGTTGAGGCATAATCTGTTTGCTAGTTATGGGGTTAGACAGATAATCATTAATCTCGGCAACAGACATCTGACTAATATTGGTTTTTAGCTTTTTCTTGGCGCTACTTGTGACTTTGACTTCAGACTTGGAACCAACGGGCATCTTTTGGATAAATTTTCTGAGACTAGGATCTTCTAGGGCTTTGGTCATTAGGAATTTTGTTAAGTCACTAATTGGTTTGGATTTAGTTGCCGAATATGTCTTTTCTTTTTCTTGATCATCTTCATCCGTCCAAGGAGCGGAAATCTCTAAAAACTTAGATGGTGATTCTTCAAAATTCTCTAACTGAAGATTCCTCGCAGCTTCTATAGGAGCTGAAACATTGCTGTTAACAGCAATAATCTTGTCACCAGCAGCAGATGCTTCTTCAATTGAGGGTTCAATTCGTTCTCTCGTCCAAACAGGAGTATTAGGATTGCTGACACCAAGGGCGCGATCGCGTTCTACCTGCTCGGAAACATTAACCACACTGCGCTTAAATTGACCCCAGAAGGCTGTTGCTTGTCTCGGCTGGCTTAGTATCCGAAATACTTCATTACGGGCTTGCTCTTGAGTTTGAGTGTTGTTTCCTTTGATAATTTTCTCGGTTAGGTACTCGATAAACATCGGATAGGGGACACCAGGTTCAACTTCCCACTCAGGCTTAGTCGATGTACCGATAGGCAATCCTGCTTTAAAATCATCCCAGTAAGTATGTTCTTCCCCGCGTTTGAGTTGAGCAATGATGGTCTTAGCTAATCCTTGGGGAGAATGAGAGTTAGCCACGATAGGCAATGCTTGAATCAATTCCCGATAAAACTGAGATCTTTCTGCTTCATCTTGCCAAGGGGCTTCCTGATCTCGTTTCTGCTTGGTAGGAGTGACTTTTAATTTTGGTGATGGTCGCTCGGATTTTTGTACTTCTTTTGTCTCTTGTTGTCTTGAGTTTTTATCAGTACTTATGTTTTGATTGATGTTTTCTTCAACTCGCCCAACATTAGTTTCTTTTTCAATCACTTTCGGATTAACAGAATCAACTTCTGAAATCTTAGGTAGTTCAAGATTACTAAAGTAAACTTCTTTTTCTTGGTAATTGTCTTTTTTTTCTTCACCCTCACAAGGGAGGGTAGGGTGGGATAAGTCTCTGGAAATGTTTTCTATGGAAGTATTCTTTGTTTTGTTTTTCGCACTCTCACAAAACTGTTTTTCGGAGCTTTCACAAAACTGTTTTGTTGAACTCACAAAACTGACGTTTTCAGTAGTTACAGCCATTTCTTGTTCTCGAAATAGTTTTTCTAATTCCTCGTAGTTCACACTGTAGTAATAGGTGCGATTCTTAGGAGCATAATTATTACCGTGATGTTCTTTAAATAAATGCTCTTTTAATAAAATGCCTTTCTTGACTAAAGAAGCGATCGCTGTTCTTAGTTGCCAGCTACTAAAACCGATAAACGCTTCACTGAGCCATTCTCTAATCGGTTTGTAAATCCAACGAATATCATTGATGATTACGCCGTACTCGGAGTAACTCCAGTAATGAAGCTGCTGAACTATCCGAGCTTCGATATAGTCGCCGATAAGAGCTACAAAGGAGTTAGAAACAACAATCGTATCGAATTTAGTCTTGAGACTTTCTATTTTGATTACTGGAGTATCAAATATTGCTAACTGCATTACTCAACGCCTCCAGCAATATTTTTTTGTAAGACCTGAAACCCTTTAAAAATAAGGTTTTCGACAATTATTTCTCGGAATTTTTGCCAGTTTTTCGCTACTCTTTTACGAAAAAACTTCTTTTCAACCTTCGTTTGTGGCATAATTTAGGCGTGGCTCAAATATTTGTACACGAAACCGCGCCACCTATCTCAATAGAGAAGGCGGTTGGGTTTAAAAGAGAGCAGTTGTCAAACCTACCAAAGTACGGCAACTGTTTTCGCTTTTATATAGGGTTATTGTATAGCTTTATTTGCACTTATTCTGTATTATTCATAGATCTTTTTGACATTTTGTAGATTTCCACGAATTTGAGCGATTGTGACTGGCATTTTTGGCTGAAGATGTCATTTAAATTACATCTTGTATTGTGGAATATATCAGCCTCCAATCTAGGCAATTTGGCTGATTTTGCAATCAGTATTCTTACTGTTTTGCTCAATTTTCCCAAATTATCAGTAATTTTCCTTTTTTTTGCGATCGCCACAGCCAAACAATTATCTAATAGTTACAGAATATTCTTGATTTTCAGAGAGGAAAGCCCAACCAATCGCACCTTGAGCATCAACCTTAAGCAGCTTCCTAATTTTGGTTAAATCTGGTTTGTAGCTAACTTGGACATATTCGGCGGGTAATTTTTCAGGAGGAACATTTAACAACACCTGGGGCTGTTTTTTCCTCAAACTAATCTTGACCGTTGCGCCATCAATTTTTTGAACATCAGAGCGAATCATTTGATCAATCAGATATTTTCTCAGTCTCGCTGCGCCATTTTCAGCTTGTTTTGCTAAAGTTTGAACCCTTCTAGCTTCAGCTTTTCTGGCTTCTGCGAGGGCTTCTTGATGCTTGATATATCTAGCTACCTGTTCAGCTTTACTCTTAAATGATTCTCCAGTTTCGAGCCATTGATTAAAGGTTTCTTGGAGCTTGGTTTCTCGTTCTTCGTCGGTTAAAGTCTCATCGTCTGCGATAGTCGCGATCGCATTCTCAAGCTGTTGGATTTCGTCCGATAATTCCCAGAGTCTTGTTGTAGTCATAGTTTTAATGTTTTTTTTTGGGGATAAAGCGATCGCTTGTCAGGCGATCGCCTAAGATAATTAAGCAGCAGGTAAGCTATGGGTTGAACTTCCAGCTAACTCTTGTCTTTGTGCTGTAAATGCCTGTAACTGTTGGGCTGTCCAGCCATCGACACAAGTTAAATCACGAGTTGCTTCGATGTCGATTAACTGTTCTTGGTACGCAGACATAAAATTAGCAATCAGATCCAGTTGATCTTTTTCCTCTTTAGATTCTCGTTCTCTCCAATCAAAATCGACGGTATAGTAAGTTCCTTTGTCTCCTACTTCCTTATTGAAACCGAGGGTAAAAATTCCTAGTCCTGGATCGCCATGTTCCATCACTTCTTGAACTTTATTGAACAGATGAGCGATCGATTGCTTTTTGATATAGCTACAGCAAACGGTATTTTTAGGAAGTATTGAAGAGTCAACGTTAGAACAAGGGACAAAAAATAACTGAAGCCAGAGAACATTCTCAGTTTTGCCCAAAGTGCCGAAGAATTTAGAAACTTTGATGATGCTAATATCAATCTTTTGGTCAGGATTAGTTTTGCGGTGTTGGGCTTCATTTCCACCAACAAACAAACCCCCATCCTTACAGTTGAGTCTTACTGAGTAAGGAACGTCGGGAAGACAGATAGCATTATCGGGGCGAGTACCAAATACGCTGAATTGATTTGATTTTTTAGTTGCCATTGTTTGAATTTTCTTGAATTTACGTTTGATGTCGTGGCGAAAGTTGGAATGTGGGGGAGTCATGGGCGCGTTTTTTTCCTTCGCAGAATACAGAATTTTTCGTTTTCCTTACTTCAGGGAGCGAAAAAAAATTCACTGCGTCGCACACATGACTGTTCAATTTATGCTGCTGCTAAATATTCGCTCACAGCTTCATCTATCTTTTCTCTCAAGCGATCGCTAATATATTTCTCTGGATTAGTTGAGAACTCGTCAATTAAATCGTTTACCGCTTCAAACATGATAGGAACTAAGACGAAGGGCGGGACGTGACTGTATTCGCTCTCTGCATAGATGAAGTTTTCGGCGATGTCTTCAAGGCAATCGGATAGAGAGATGGTGTATCGGTCTGTTTTCTGAGTCATGATGAATTATTTTCTAGAATTTATGTAGGGAGAATGAAAATAAAGTGACTAGCATTCTCAACTAGTCACAGAGCATAGAAAGCTTTACCAACGGGGCTTATAGCCTGTGGCGTAGTAGCTATACTCGTCTGATTCGATATGATTGAAATCGTTTTCAGCCCAAAGCAAAAAATCTAAGCCATTGGTTTCATCATCTGAATGTCTTTGCATTCCTCTGATTTTGATTTCAGCTTCAAAATCTTTGAGATACTTTGGTTGGCGAACCTCGCACCAGTAGCAGCCTAGAGCGTTATTGATATATCTGATTTTTTCGGCTACTTCGTCTTTTTTGCAGCCTAAATAAACTATAAAAGCTGGGTCGGTATCTGTCGCATTGCCCCAATTATGGCGATCAGCTTTAGTAGCTTCGCAGATAGCTACGTTCTCGCATAGTTGCGTGACTTTGAAGCTTCCTTTTGGGGAAACTTTGATCGTTTGATTTATCATGTTAATTGTCTGAATTGATTTGATTTGATTTGGATTTAATCGAGGTTTGATACTTTGCTGGTTTCTACCTCGATTAATCTTTATTATAATATGTCCGACTCATTAAAGACATCGAAATATAGTATGTTTGACGTACATCTAATAAGTTATTTTTATGTGTCCGACGTGTTAATATATATGAACATTTAGATTTGAGATTATGCCTAAAGGTAGACCAGGGGGAAACCCAGAAATAGCTAAGTATGGTTTCAAACAAAAGTTTGATTGGGATGAGCCTTGTAACGAGAAAATGACTCTAAGATTGCCATCCAGCATGAAAGCAGCGATTAAAGCTGGAGTAGTTAAAGATTGGCAGGAAGTAGCCCGAAAAGCGATCGCCTCTGAGATAGAAAAAGCGACAGAGCAAGAGGACTAAAAAAGCGACAACTGCGCGGGAGCAGGAACAGAAACACCGAGCCACCAGCAGCCACCAGGAACAGAAGACAAAGACCAGGACGCACCACCACATTCATCGCACACATATAAACAAACCGAGCGAAGCGAGACAAAACAGGTATTCTAGGCTTGCCGACACACCCCGATGTTAGAAAGCACGGGCATCAAGCGAACAATGGGAGAGAGGAGGTTACGACGAGCGACCCAAATAAACAGAAGTGGCTACCTTAAAAACAAGAAAAAGATAGCCACAACAAACTGTGAGCGACTGACTGTGCTAAACTTTCCGCACTTGAAGGCAAGCCGTAATTAATCGAGCGATTAGCGAGACATACTGGGTGTAAGTAATTTGCAGATTTAATAATTATTGGCTGTTGTGGATGTTGCGATCGCATCCATTGAATAACTAATAATCAACAATTCAATATTTAGAAAAAACAAGGATACTATAGTGGTCGTTTATATTTTTTGCGGCTACATTGTTGTTTTCAGTAGTTTTATGAAATATAAGTATCATCATAATTTAAGACAAGCTATACGTGTTACACTCGAAACAAGCGTTTATATTAAACGTATATTTTATAGGGTTTCAATATTACAATTTTTGTAAATTAGTTTACCCTTACTACTTTCAAGTCCCACTTAAACATTATGATAGACCCTATCTCTTTGACGTTGATTATAGCTAGTCTGGCTTTAGGTAAAGCCAGTTGGTCCTTGGTGGATCAGATTCGTGAATATAATGTAATTAAGAGTAAGGATGCTACCTCTAAAATTCGTGTTGAATTTAAAGATAATAATTTCGTCGAACTAGATTTAGAAAGCCCAGAGAAGTTTTCCGAGTTAATTTCAGAACTAGACAATCACACTACATCGCTAGAGAAGCTTTCAGCTTTCCTTTCAGAAGATGATAGTAATAGTTTTGTTTCACTTGAAAAAACTTTCTAACTAAATTCTAGTAAAAGTCGATACGAATGAATATCAAGAAAGACTCTATTGAAGAAAGTGAGTCACAATCTTCTAGTGCAAGTTATGCGGGAGCAGGCGGTGGTACTATAATAGCTGTTCTTGCAAATCAACTTCCCGATACAAATATTGCGAAACCTATATTGCAATATACAGCCCCCTCAATTACAGTATTAATTTCATTTCTATGGGTATTACTGAGGAATCATTATCGTGATAAAGAAGTTGATACTTTATTTAAAAAAGCTCGGGAAAGGTTAATAAAACGCAATGAACTACCCCAACGCAAGGCGATGGGGTTTCCCATGAACCTTGGAATTGCGTTGTGATTTTTGACGTTTCATCTGCCCAAGTTGCTTCATCGAGCCAGTATGCTTACGCTTACTAGTCAAGGAAGTAGAGCTTAGACATCCACTGTCTGAGAGATGCGTCCCACACCCCTGTTGCTGGTTTGTAGCAACGTTATACATGACAAGTACAGAACCTCGATCACGTTCAATTTCAAAATTACAGCTATCACAAATATGATAGCGATTAGACAAGTTAGCCCAGTCTTTATGTACCGTCCCGCATTTAGGGCATCTTTGACTAGGTTTGACTCTTCTCGTGTTTAATCGAAGTAGCAAACCGCCTTTGGCTTCAATTTTGTAAGCAATCATTTGGTTAAGAGTGCCAAAGCCAACAGAAAGTATAGACTTATTAAGTCCTGCTTTCTGCTTCTTACGAAAGTTGCTCATGGGGGAAACCCCCAAGACCGCACTTTCGCGCTTCTTACGTTTGCTACCTTGTCTTGCTTTGCGTGTTAAGCCTTTGGTATTTAGCTTTTCAGTTACCCCGATGTCATGACGACTTGCTATGTCTGAGGTAATTTTGTGCTGCCAATCGGCACGCTGATTTGCCACTTTGCGCTGTAATTTTGATACTTGTCTTCGTGCTTTTTTCCAACGATTTGAAGCTTTTATGCTTTTCTTTCTATTTGGTGCGCGTTTTCTTCTGAGTTTTTTTGATTCTTGCTTGACTTTCTTCTCTGTATTTTTCGTAAAACGAGGATTAGATACTTCCTCAAACTTTTTACCATCAAAGCAAGTAATAGCAGTAGCAGTACCCAAATCAAAAGCAACTATTGACTCATATTTCAAATCTGACAAAGAACCAAACTTTGCTTGTTCAACTGAAACATTACAAGTAAAACTGGCAAACCACTGTTTTTTGCTTGGCTTATAAACAATGGTTAACGTAGTTGGAGTACACCAAGATTTTGCTTGTCCTCTCATTTTCAGGGTTATACCTAAATCATTAAGAGTAACTACGCCGTGCTTACCGTTGGTTTTAGCCTTCCAACCAGACCTAGAACTATATGTCCAGCCTGAATAATTTCTAATCGCTTTGAACTTTGGCAAGCCTCTTAATCCTTTTAGAAAAGAATTATGGGCTAAATCAACCCTTTTTACTGTTGACTGCAAAGCTTGAGAATGAAGATAAGCAAATTCAACCCATTCTTTTTTGAATGCTGGTAAACAGTTTTGCTGTTGAAAATAGTCAACAGTTTTTTGATTTTTCTTCCACTCAAAGCGGCGATGAGCGATACAAGCATTATAGAGATACCCATGAAGACGACGAGCAGCAAACAATTCTCTTTCTTGAGTCTTGTTTGGGTACAGCCGAAATGTGTATCTTCTAAGTGCCATATGTGATTTAATAGATTTAATGTTTCAGTCGATAAGATAAAGCATATCACAATCAGTCGATGTCATGTCAACTAGCTTAAGAAAAGCTTCACACTCTGTTTTTTCTATTCACTTGCACGTAATTTTTGTGACTAAATATCGTCGCCAAGTTTTGACTAAGGAGATGATTAAGGATGCCAAAAAAGTATTTCAAAGAATTCTAGAATCTAACTACTCAATTTTGTCTAATTGCGAGGGTGAAGCTGACCATTTGCACTTGCTTATTGACTTACATCCAAATAACAATATTTCTAATTTGGTATCTTCTCTCAAATCTGCAAGTAGCAGGATTTTGAGAAAAAAATACCCCCAGGAAATAGCTCAACATTACTGGGGGAAAAATGCTAAATTATGGCATGACTCCAAGTGTATTATTTCTTGTGGCGGCGCACCATTAGAAGTCATCAAACAGTATATTGATAATCAGTCAGGTGGAAAAGAATCTTGATTGGATGCTGCGCAGTTTGTTATTTGTCGTGCATTCATCCCACAACTTAAGAAGATGGGGAATTCTGCACGACACTTCGTTAACGATCCAAACATATCTGATGAGTACCGAAGTGAACTTCAGAAACACTTAAAAGATATTGATTCACTAGATATTGATCGATTAAAATCCAAAATTAAAAGTCTGAAAATAATTAAGTAAAGATAATTAAAACACTTTGTCTATTTCCCATAGAAACCTATTTTGATATTTAATTGAGTTATACTCGTTCGCCAATTTTAAATAAAAAAAGGGGGACGAACCCCCCACAAAAACAACTCAAAGCACAACAGGCACAGAGACGAGCCACACCGCACCAGAGACAGAACAAACTCTCTTCAATTGTCGCTACGCGGTTTTATTGCTTTCCCCCTTTCGTCCCCTCTGGGGTTCGGTCGCTGTGCTTTCCCCACTTTCGACTTCGTTGAATATCACACAGCAATCTAAGTATAGCGGGGGCAAGGGCAGTCGCTTACGCGGTTTGTTATCTGGGGACACCCCAGACCCCGAACGCTCGGCAAGGGTTTCACAAGCTGCGTTGGGGCTAATTTCTAACGTCGCTACGCGGTTTTAATATCTGCCCCACTTGCCCTAT
>NZ_KB235917.1:0-58190 GCF_000332195.1 Pleurocapsa sp. PCC 7319 | reverse complement strand
TCCCCCAAACTGAGATGGCTGGAAAAAATAACTAAGAAATACACCTCTGCTTTTTTAGCCAATAGCAAGACGATCTGTGACACTCCAATTTTAGATTGAGCAGGATGGCAAGAAAACAAACTACTTCCATTGGGACGAGCAAGACAAAAACAAACATTGCTCCTACGAATATAATGGAAGTGAGTAAGCTTCCCGATTTACCGAATATCGAACCAAGTTTATACAAAAAAGACGAGTATTTTACTCCTGCTGCTACCTCTGCTCCAATGGTGTCTAGTCTGCGCGCTCAATTAAGAAAAGATTTATGGAATCAAGCCCCTTCAAGACTCGCCTATTTTTTGCATCGGGCTAAAGGTAATTCCAATAACATTATCGAGCATTACATTACTAATCCTGGCGATATATCTCTCTTGCCTTGGGAAGAAGCTTTACAAATTATTGATAAATTTGGCACAAATACTGCCAAATTACATCTCATTTTTGCTGCTCACACCATGCGCCAAGAGAAGCCTTGGGAGAGTAAGTTTACTCTTTCTGCTGACAATCTTATTAGGGAATTAGGTTGGGACAAGCGCACAGACATCAAGAAAACTCAAAAACTAAAAGAAATAGCTAAATTGGCATTTGCTTTAGGATGTCTTACTATTCAAGCTACCTGGGTTGAAGGAAGAGGTAATAATAAGATTTCATGCAGTGTGCAAACTTCTCGTATCTGGGAAACCTATGTTGATGTTAGAAGTGGACAGCTTAATTTAGAACAAAAAATAGATGAACCTACTGAAGTTTACATTACTGTTAGACCAGGACTTTGGACTGATGCCTTTTTAAATAAGGCTGGATGGGAAGCAAAAAATGCTTTATATCAATTTGGTTACTTGGCTCAAGATGTTCTTAAAATCGATCCTTATCGTGATGATTTGGCGTTAAGATTGGGTCTTCATCTGACAGTAGAAAGTCGATTTCACATAAGCGGTACTTATAGAGTACAAACTTTACTCGAAGCACTTTTACCAAAAACTGATATTGACGAAGCTTTAGAAAATTTTGACAAAGCTCGTAAACTCACTAATCGTTGGAATCATGCTTTGGAAGTTTTATCAGAATTAAAAAGAGCATTTCAAATTGAATTCGATCCAGGTACTTATCCAGAAGTATTACGCCCTAACAGCAAAAATAGAAAACCACGAGGCTATTTTAAGCAATTACTAGCTGCCAAGATAACAATTCATCCACCTGCACCCATTCCAGAATTAATTGCTATTAAAACTCAACCAAAATTGGTGAAACCCCAAAGTGTTTCATCCCCAAAAAATGCAAGAAATGTGAGTGAGCCAGCAACTAAAACTACTTTAGTAACAGGAACTCAAATCAAGAACGCCCGAAAAACAAAAGGCTGGAGTCAAGGTCAGCTTGCTGGGTTTCTGGGAATATCCCAAAACTTGGTTTCTCTAATTGAACGAGATAAGCGTTCGATCAATAGAAAGCTCAGAACTAAGTTAGGTAAGCTTCTGGAAATTTAGAACAAAATTTTTGTTTTAAAACAGAAATAAATTTGGCAAAAAATAGCCCTCAAAGTATTGCTGTATATACCTTGAAGTCTTAAAACAAGAGCATCTTAATACTGCCATAAACTTGTCTAGGTGGTGCAACAAAGTCATAAATTTGTATTTCTCGTTTTTCTGTAAATCCCTTATTTAATCGGGACTAAGAGCTTTTAAAACTCAATAACGGCAAGTACGAACATAAAAGATTTTTGTTTTAGTTTTAAAACAAATTTAGCAAATAAAAGCCCTCAAAGTATTGCCCTACGTTATTTTGAGCCTTAAAACAAGCACTCTAGAATGCTGCCACAAACTTGTTTCTGTACTATTTACTAATAAATATCGAATTTGCTTTATATCAATCTCTTGTGGAATAAGGGATATAGGCTTTTTCACTATTCTATTTAGACGCAATATATAGCGATGGGTATGGGCAATAATTTACGTTTCTTAAAAGAAAAGTTGTTTTAAAACAAAAAACTTGAAAAATAGGCTTTAAACCTTTGGTGCATATGACCTAGAGTCTTAAAACAAACACTCTAGAGTACTGCCATAAACACTCTAGAGTACTGCCATAAACAACTCTAGAGTACTGCCATAAACTCATTTTTGAGATCCATATACAGCAAGCATTTCAGCGTTTTAAAACAAACCCGATAAATATATATATTTGATCAATATAGATCCAACTCCAAAAACGAACTTTCGATTTCTGGCATTATTTCGGGGTTTCTGAATCTTTGTGATGTTGGATGCTTATTTTTCAGTTAGTACATTCCATTACCAATCGCTTCCTCAAAATCGGGCAAATTAAAGGACTATTTTCTGCCATCCGAAGAAATCATCGTCCTCATAGGTTAACCGCCCAAAATGAGGCTTTAAACCACCGCAGAATTGATGTGCTGACAGAAAGTGAATCTCCACTTTCTGCAAAAGGCTGGGGGTAAAGAAAAATGCCCAACGATTTTCTTTACCCTGCTAATCCCAATGCCAAAGAATTCTTCCAATACTTTTGCCATCATTGGGACTTTATTACCGCCCCTGTGGGAACAAAAGACTGGCAAACCATCAAAAACTACAAACTACAGCCCCGTGTATTGTGGCGTAGGTTTCAAGATAGCCAAAAGCTCCTCGGTGTACGCTTTGGACAGTACACAAAATACGGCATGGTCGATTTGGATCGCACCAGCTTGCTGCATTTTTTCAACAATCCTCAAGCCTTTAACGACCTCTGCGCTGCTTTCGAGCTTATTGGCTTATGTCGTTTTGTAATTCTCTTCTCCAGTTGGAGTAGCGGATTGCACATTTACTTCCCTCTACCCGATGAAGTAAATAGTTTTGACTTAGCTTGTGCCTTACGTATGGCAGTAGAAGGAGCGGGGTTTAAAATCAAAGGAGGGCAATTAGAATTATTCCCCAATACCAAGCTATTCAAAGAGAATCAAAATGGGACTGATTTTAGCCATTTTAACGGTCATCGTTTGCCCTTACAGCCAAATACAGGTTCGAGACTATTAGACGACGATTTAGCCCCTTATTCTGAGGGATTAGGGGATTTCCTCGACCAAATGAACTGGGCTGCTCAGGGTCAAGATATAGAGCGATTGAGAAATGTTTTATCCATCTCAAGGGATTGGTACTATCAAAGAAAATATCGCTTCATTCGCACTAGTAGTAAAAGCAAAGTCAGAGAGTGGCAAGAAGATACCGAATTTCTAATTAACGAAGGTTTTACCGATTTTGGACAAACCAACGACCTCATCCGTGAAATAGGTAAGTACGGAAGAGTGTTTAAAGCCTTAGAAGGCATAGAATTACAGCAGTACATGGTAGAAACCGTTACCAACCTGCCAGGATACCAACAATACTGCCGTCACCAGCATGAAATCCAAAAGCGATGCCATCATTGGGCGAGAATCATCGAACCATTTTGGTGGGCATTAGGAACTACTCCTACTCGTCATACCTCCTATCAAGAAATCAACGATAAAGGGCAGCAAACGGTCAAAAACAGTCAACTTAACCTAGAACGGGCTAGAGACTGTCAGGAGCGTTTAAAACAAACTATAGCTCATCTAATCGAACAGGCAATCGCTTTACCCAAAAAAGTAGGAGAACGCCTTGAATTGCTGCGTGAGACTAGTAAAAAGTTATTTGGTAAAGCATTTAGCGAGCGTACCTTAAAAAAATTAGCCTATCTTCCTCTCTGGCATCCCAAGTTTGACGAAGAACGAACTGAACCTGCGATCGCAGATATTCAACCTAAACTAGATTCCGAAAAACCCAAAAACATAATACAAAAAGATACACAGCTAGAAACTTCTCCAGTAGAAGAATCTGAAGATTGGGTCACACCCCCCGATGTAGTGTGTCAGCCAAATAGCCAAGCAAAACCTCCAAAAGCCTTACCCAGTAGTCAAATCAAAGAAATGGATCACACCCCCCCCTATATGAAGGGTTTTGAACCTGATGCTGAATTTGCCGAAGATCTATGGGCTGAGGATGCCCACGAGGTAATTGAGACTGAAAATGATAATCTGGAAATTGAAAAAAAAGAGAAAAATAATAAATCCAATCCAGAACATATAACTAAAACTTATGGGCAGGAATCCGAAGAAAATTGCTCAAACCTAGATAAGAAAAACTTATCAGAGGCACAGGAAAACTACTACCAGAAATTCCTAGCTCGCCATCCCGATTGGAAGTCTTTAGACGAAGAACGCCGAAATCCCGAATATCAGAAAGGAATAAAGACCCTATTTGCCGAGGTTAAGGAAATTCTGAAGAAAAAATCAAAATCTCGTAAGTCTCGCCTCGATCGCCATGATGAATAAAGGCGAGTGATTTTCCTTGTTCTCTTTAACAGCAAAATATGGGTGTTTTTATAGGTTTTGTGGTGCGTTCTAGCAAGTAGTAATCCTTTACGACTAATTGAGATTAACACACCCACTCTCAAAATTTCTTTTAGGAAAAAACCAGAATTGGTTCTGATGGAGAGTAATAAAATTTAGTCATAAAGGATTACTACTAAAAGCAAGCCTGCTTTTCTCTCTCTCATGGCATGGCACAATCGCTATATCATTCCCAAAGACCCTAAAAAACCTTCAGGCGGACTCAGACAAACAGTGACCTTCATTCGTGAAGACTTACTGTGGCATTCCAAAAAACCTCTAATCGATCCTCATACGTTCAGCGAAATAACTTTACCCATTGGCAAGTTAGAAGAAAATGAATTATGCCAGGGAGTAAATATTCTCGATGTCCTAGAGCGGGTAAAAGTAGTCGATAAATCCACTACTCCACCCACTACCGATGTCATCTGGCAACTAAGGGACACCAACGAATTCTTTACCACCCTCAAAGAACGAGAAGAGGGCGAAGAAATCATCAAAAAGAAATTTCGTGCTGGGGGTACAATAGTCTCCCTAGAAGATGACTTCATCCGCGTCGAAAAACGCTCGTCCGTCTCCGTCGGCTCTTTAGTTTATCGTCTAGCAGTCGGCATGACAGGAAACTATGCGATCGCCTCCCGTAGAATCGGCGAACTAGCAGCAGCAGCCTGGAGTCGGGATTTAGTCAGAGCAAAATCCCTCTACGACATCATTGTTGCCTCCAAAACTGGTCAAGTATCCCAGATAGATATTCCCAAAAGTTGTTTTGTTAGGTCAACCGTCTCCCAGGAAGTAGAGACTGCCATTCTCAGAGAATGCTGCTACTGGCTAGATGTCGATCCCGATACCCCCATTCAAAGAAAGATGGGGCAACCCCGCAAACACCATCATCGCAAAGAAAAAAATCGTCTGGCTGGCACGATTATCGAACTAGAGCTAACAGAAGAAGGAACAGCCATCGGTAGGCTACTTGTCAGCTTCGATAACCTAGAAGCAGGTACATTACTATCATCCCTAACCCTGATGCGTCTGGTGAACCTTCTGGCTGCCCTAAAAGACGAAGAAGACTTAGCTGATGATGCCGAACTACTAGAATCCTACCTGTTTGCCATTGATGAAGAATGGGAAGCCAAAGCAGCAGCCCAAGTCTACGGCAAAGACACCATCGAAGTAGATGACCCCTGGACTACCTTGGGAATAGACGATTCCGCCAGCCTCAAAGAAGTAAAAGCAGCCTATCGCGACATCATGAGAAAGGTTCATCCCGACTCCAGTAAGCTTCCCGATTGGATTTCGGCAAAAATCAATCAAGCCTACGAACAGCTTTGCGAAGAATTAGAAGAAGAATAATCGATTAACCCCAACTCACCAAAACCCATGCCTAAAAAGAAAAAAAACGCCCTAGCAACCAGCAAATCAGACTTTCTGGCTCAAGTAAGAAAAAGCAAAGCATCCGTTACCAAAGCAGATTCCACCAAACTAGCCAAAGCCCTAGAGAGAAAGAATCCCAGACTACTATTCAGTATGGATGCTACCGCCAGTCGCCAAGCAGCCTGGAATATCGCCAAGGAAATAACGGGAGCAATGTTTGATGCCATCCCAGGAGAGCTAGATGTAGCTTTGGCATATCATGGTGGGGGATTTCTACAGGATGTTACCCCCTTCACCTCCAAACAGACAGGATTCAAGCGCAAACTGCAACAGGTAAGCTGTAGGGCTGGTGGTACGGCTTTCAACCCCATCCTCGACAAAGCCGTCAACATACCTCGCCTCAAAGCCCTAATCTACATAGGTGACTGCTTTGAAGAAGATGAAGATCATGCCTATTTCCTCGCCAATCAACTGCTACTAAAGGGTGTTAGAGTTTTTATCTTCCACGACATTAGCTCCCAAGAACAAGGATATGACATCAATACAGCCCGTGAAGTGTTTCATGAAATAGCACGACGGAGTAAGGGCGCGGTATTTCCTTTTGATGTGAACTCCCCAGAGGTAGTCAAAGCACTCCTTGAAGCCATTTCTATCTACGCTGGACGGGGAATTAAAGCTCTTAGAGAAAGTAAATCCGAATCTGCCCAAAAACTACTCAAAGCTATTGGAGAATAGCAGCAGCAACCGCAGCCGAAGACACTGTGGAAAAAATATTAACTTTTACTGATATGAAAGATGAATATTCGATTTATGGGTAGTCCCGATCTGGTTGAAAGAATTAGAAATATTGCTAATAAGAAGGCAAAGCTATACGACAATCGTGGTTCGGACGACAAACGATTCTTTTTGGAAGTTGACGATCGCGTAGTGGAGCAATGGCTCGACTTAATAGAAACTGCTAATACTCCTATTAATATTGACCCAAAGGACTTTCGATAGTTTGCATCGAAAAGAAAATATTTTAGATTTTAGTTATTTTAGTTTTATTCCTAAGTAGTCGTAATCCATTACGACAAATTCAAGCTCAAGCCCATGCTACAACCACAAAATCAAAAACAATTACCCTTGATTCAAGTATGCTTGTACCCTTGATTCAAGTATGCTTGGTTTTACAGTTGCTCAAAAAGCCCTCCCAATCAGTCAAGGAATTGGCTGAAAATATCGACTTCTGCCAAACTACGGTCAGAAAACATCTTGCCAAGCTCGAAGAGTGGAAAGTAGTTAAAACTGAAAGCTGGCAACCAGTTCGATATTTTATAGCGGAAGATGCGCCCCAGGACTTTATTCGCCGATGCCATGCTGCCAAATCAGAATACAAAATCACCTTGTTCCTGCGCTGTCTGGATTAATAAACCATACATAGGTAGTTCTGTATTTGTTATAAAATCGCCTTAATAACAGATCGATCGCGCTTAAACTATCTTTCAAATGGTTCGTATCAAGGGAATTGTCAAAACAGCAGAGCGAGTAAAAAACCAACTACAGCATGGGATCGATCCCCAAGAAGTAGATTCCCTCAAAGCCTTTGTGCTTAATTCCCTGCATACTATCGAACAAATCTGCACTGAAGCCAAGACTACCCCCGATAGCCTGACTACCCGCTCTCGTAAAGCCTACTACTACCTCAAGAGTATAGACTGGCATAACTTACCATTAACCGAGCGATCTAAAGAAGAACCTACATCCACGTCAGTATCGACACCACCCCCAACTCTGCGAATCAAGAATATAGTCAAACAACAAAAAAATATTCAACAACAGATAGGACAACTAAAACCCGATCGCATCGATTCCCAGCTAGAATCAATCGGGCAAGCATTAACCGACTGCATCCGAGAAATCGATCGCATCTGCCAACAAAACCAGCTTACTCCTGCTGCTTTAACTACGCCTTCCCGTAAAGCCTATGCCTGGATGAAGTTTCTGACCGACCGAGATAATCTCAAGTTACATATCCAGACTACGCAAAGAATAAAGACTTTAGCCCATCGAGCCATTAAAGCCCAAAAGTCAAATATCTCAGAGATTCAAGTCACCATCACTAACTACAATGGCTTGTACAAATACAAACATAATCGCCAAGGAACTATCGAGCTACAGTTAAGTGAAGGCTTTATCCAGGCAGAGGATAAGATTCTAGAAGCCATTATCAACACTGCAATACAGGGAAATAATCCCCAAGATAAACAATTAATTCGTCACTTTAGTTCGACAGAAGCATATAGCGATATCATCCTCGAACTAGATTTAATAGCAGATCTTGATGCCGAGACACCCCAAGGAAACTATTACGATTTAGAAGCCCTATTTCACCTAATCAACCAAGAATACTTTGCAGGGGAGATGGCAAAACCCCGCTTAACCTGGAATAAGACTCTAACCCATCGTAAGCTAGGACACTACGAGCCTTTGCGGGATAGGGTAGTTATGAGTCGGACATTAGATAGCGACCGCGTACCGCAAATAGTTGTGGAATTAGTTCTCTATCACGAACTACTGCACAAACATCATGGTGCTAAATTGTTAAATGGAAAAAGGATGGTGCATACCCCTGAATTTCGTCGCAGCGAGCGTCAATTCCAACACTATCAAGAAGCACAACAATGGTTAGAGAGATCTCTAGCACTGGCGATGTAGCTAAAAAGTATTGAGTAGCAATTGTACCGATTCTTAGAGAGCGAAAAATTTCGGGGGAGCGATTTTATTTTTTTGAGAACCAAAGTGATCGCGGAGAATCATATCTTCCATCGACTCAACCCAACGCCAAAAATATTGTCCATTAAATCTAAATCGTTTTCGCGTTGTGCTGTAATTGATTACTATTAATTTCCATCCCACTATCCCAACTTTCTATTTCCTATTTCTATCGGTTATGCTTGTGAAGATATAGACATAATATACTAAGTTTTCTATTGTCAGAAGAATTTCAAGAGCAGATACCAGAACAAACATCATTAAATCTTCCTACTTCTGCTTTAGTCTCTCAATTTGATGAGTTGAAAAATGTATGGGAAGAACAACAGACTGCTCGTGCAGAGGGGGGTTTGCTTGCTTTAAGTGGCTTTGAACACCAGTTTCTTCTGACATTACTTAAATTAGTCCGTAGATGGCAAGAAGTTTCCGAAGCTGAAAGAGGGAATCCCGACGTTATTCAAACAGTTTTAACTGAAGCTATTTCTGATATTGCTGAATCTGGTTTAGTAGTAACTCTGACACAAGTTAAACAAACTCTCTCTAAACCTGCTATTGCAAAAGCACTTGAAGAACTCTGGGAAATTTTCAATCTAGCATTGCTACATACACCCAATTTAGTCGAACATTTACATTTTGTAGTTTCTGGGAAATTTGAAGATTCGGATGAAAATGATCCTGGCAAAGCTATTGATGGTTGGGGAACTAGAAAGTATAAAGATCGAACTCGACTGCTTAAAGAGTTTAAGTCTCGTGTTCGCTGGGAAATAGTTCCCAATCCAAAAGAGGATTTAACAACAGAATTAGAAGCTCTTGGACGAGATGAAGATACCAGTACAGTTATTAGCAGATGGTTGGGTTATCTGCTGCAATTAGGTTCGGGATTATCTCCTGAAGCTGCAAGTACCCTCGTCTGGAGAGAATTAACACATGATGCTAGTTTAAAAGCATTTCAGACTACTCTCGTACGCATATTTAGTCGTTCGCGATATCGATTAAGGGCAATTCGCTATGCGATCGCAGATCGGTTTAAATTATCTAGAACAAGCGAGCTTTCTCAGCTCCAAGACTCAATATCATCAAATCATATAACTTTATTGAGTGGTTCTTCTGGTTCGGGGAAATCAGCTCTCTGTAAAATTGGCATCCAAGAAACTTTTCAAGACTATACTTGCTTATTTTTACGCCCTGATGACGTGGCGATTTTTGAAGATGATTCTAATGCGGTCTTAAGTAAGGATCTGAGACGTTTTGATGAGTTACTGGCAGCCCGTATTATTGATCGCGTAATAGTATTTGTTGATGATGTCGATGAGGCTAATCAGCAATCCTTAGATTCTTTACTAAATCTACTGCAAAATACCATCTCTGGCGATGCACCTGCTAATGTTCGTTTTGTTTTCGTCACGCATCTTGATACCGAACAATACATTCAAGAACAAATCGCTGCCCGTTTTGATAGACAACCATCTATTGGGATGGTCGAGTTACCACAACTTCCCTTTGAAGAAATATCTTCTATAGATAATTTACCTAAAAGCATTACAGAGCTTATAAAGCGTTCCGAACAATTCGGTTCAGCTTTGAATTTTAAACTTCTTGACTGGCTTGTTCGCAAAGCTCAAACAGAAGAAGTAGATACTTCTAATTTTCAAACCGACCTAGATTTATTGAATTGGTTTTGGCGCAATCAGGTAGGTAATGGTCGAGAATCAAGTGAAGTCCATCATATCTTAATCAAGATATCTCAGTTGTTGGCAGAGAGATTTGCGCCTGATGTAGCAATATATGATAGCGATATCAATCCCAAAACCTTAACTACTCTAGCTCGTC
Organism: Pleurocapsa sp. PCC 7319; assembly: GCF_000332195.1. Lineage (NCBI taxonomy): Bacteria > Bacillati > Cyanobacteriota > Cyanophyceae > Pleurocapsales > Pleurocapsaceae > Pleurocapsa > Pleurocapsa sp. PCC 7319. The sequence goes on along the minus strand of NZ_KB235917.1, from coordinate 47,803 downwards.
GAGATTGTCTTCGAGTTGCTGAAGAACGGATCTCCTTAACGCACCGTTTTGTAGGCGACTGCGCTAGATTTCATTATCTTTTGTCAAAAAGACGTGAGTTAGAGACAGAAAACTTAGCAGAAATGCAGAGTAACATTTTGTGGTCGCAGCCAATGAGATGGTTTGCTCTTTACATTGCAATAGAATCCGACGAAACAGAAATCTGGCAAGAATTTTTACAGGAATCTATCGAGAGCGAACATAAGCAACTAATCAAGCTACTGATAGATGGTGCAATCTTAAGTGGGCGGGTAAAAATTCTGCTAAATAGTTTTTCTGAGGAACAAATTCCTTTTTTGTTAGAACAACTTTGCTCGCGTCTTATTGCTATTGCGACTCTGCCACACTCAGAATATATAGAAATTACAAAAAGTCTCTCCCCAGGAGCAAGAATAGCTTTCTTAGAGGAAAATCCTGGAACTCCTCGCGCTCATCTTTGGATACCAGCATGGCAGTGGATTTTATCTTTGGAGATGAAAATTCTAGCATCAGAAAACCGTTTAATTTTCAAAATAGCGGAAGCTTGGTTGAATTGGGGAAAGTCAGCAATAAGATTACCGCACCGTGCAGAAATTGCTAAGTTCATTTTCAAGTTAGCAAAATATATTTTATTTCCCGATACAGATAGAGAAGAACGATTACGGTTAGGAGATTCTTCAGCAACATATAAATGTATTGTATTTTCTCTAATTCATCTTCCCAATGATGCAGCTTGGTTACTAAAGGCTTTGGCAGGTCGTGAATTAACACCCAAAACACAGCTACCACCGACAAGACAGCATTGGATGTATAAGGACATTGTGGGAACACTTGAGTTTTCTCATCCCAAAGGGGCTAAGGGAGAAGTTAAGAACGATTTTCGTAGATTTATGCTTTCAACTAATGGTCTTTATCTCAATGCCATTGTCAGAGTAAATCCAGAACTCGGAGCGGAGATACTTTTAGCTCTTACCATTGCAGAGCCAGAATATCGTTTTCCACTAGCCGAACGCTCTTCTATTTTTGATGATGATTTGGGAACAGCAGGATCTTCATGTCTTGATGTTTGCACTTTTAAGTTTTTACCTCTTCTCTCTCTTCTTAATCTCAATGAAGAATTAGGTATTGAAGTGGTTTCTACTTTATGTCAGGTAGCTAACAATTATTGGCAAAAAAATCGCTGGGATAAAGATGAAACCGAAGGAATGCCCAAAACTGATATCAATCAAGTAGAGCTATTGATTAATAACGACAGAAAATGTTTTCAGGGCGGTCGGCATTCTCTTTACTGGCATCGCAAATATACATGGTCGCCTGACATTCTTGCCTGTCTTTTAATGACCTTAGAGGGCTGGCTATACGAACGTCCTGACGATGAATCGCTGAAAAGTTCAATTGAGCTTGTTTTCGATAAAGCTGATACTGTAGCAATGTTAGGTGTTTTAGTATCCCTCGCTAAAAAAGAGATGCACCTTCTCACTAGCTCTTTGCTACCTCTAATATGAAGTCCGTTTGATTAGTTCTAATTAAACGGCTGTTGCTAAACTAGACTGTGGCCACCAAGAGAAATTAGTAATTCCTTTGACCAATTCTGGTTGTTGCAAAATGACTTGACATCTGGTGTACAAGATTTCTTCTAATTGCTCCAAATTAGTAAAGCTACGATTAGCCAGAGGCTCATCTACTATCGGCCACAGTCTTTCGGCTGGCTGTAATTCAGGGGAATAAGGAGGGAGAAATTCCAGATGTAAACCTAATGGTAAATTTTGAGTAATTTCTTTGCTGACGTGCCAGCCAGCCCCATCCAAAACTAACAGAATCTGTTTACTTTCACCAAGATTAAACTCTCGCGCAAAATCTTCTAAAACTTGTAAAAACAACTCTTTGTTGACATAGGGAAGAATCCAAAAGTAAGTTTCTCCTGACTGGGGAGCTACAAAACCATACAACCAGAGCCATTGATACTTCCAATTAACATCTGCTGTCAGATTTTCGCCAATTTCTGCCCAAATTCGTCTTGGAATTAGTTTTAATCCCAAACGGTGTTCATCCATAGTCCATAGTTCTACTATGGCCTGGGGATTATCTCGGCATAGTTTTTGATATCTGTTTTGAAGTTTTTTTTCCATTTTTCTTGCTCAAAAGGGTCTGATTCAGTATGAGCTGGTCTCGGTTGTTTGAGTCTGAGTTCGTACCCTCTAAGATATTCCCATCCCCTTTGTTTACTCACGGGACGTTCTAAAAGCTCCGACATCCAGTCTGCCACTTTACGACTATTCCATAAACCTCCATCTACTGGTGGGGTTTGTAATCTTTGCCACAAATGAGCTAACTGCACATCATCTAGCAAAGGTTTATTCCCCTGATTTTGATGTCGGCGATCGCCTAACCCTTCCTCTCCTAAATGGTTATAGCGACTAGCTAACTTATAAATCCATTTTGTACTATAGTTGGTAATACTACTTACTTCTGCTACAGTCTTGCCACTAGCTAAAAGCCATATGATTTGATAATGAGAACGTTCTACTGAGTCACAACTGTTTCGATAACGTTGTTTTAGTTCTTCTAAACTCAGATGAGATTTTAATTTGAGGGAGCTGGGCATTGATTTATGTCATATTGATAGCTTCAATTAATTTTAGAACTAATTAAGCGGACTTCATATAATATCGTCTTTGCAGCTATTAACCTGGTATGAATATGAGCAAAGAGATCATGGTCAAAATTTTGGTTTTGATGATGTAAGAGCATATAGCTGCTTGCCTGAAAAAGAATATCAAGAGCTTCTTGACTTTCATCGAATGCCTCATCGAAACACCTCTCTCAGCTCAATAGCACTTCACTTGCTTCTAAATGAAGTATTTGAGACTAAAATAATTGATTTAATTCTAAAGGATTGGGATAACTATCAGCTAAATCTCATTCCCGAATGTAATCAATATTATGCTCGCAAATTTAGGCAACAATTTGAGCTAACTAACTGGCAAGAAGAGCAAAACAAGAAAGGACATACTTATTTTCGCTTTATTGGAACTTTGCCTGAAGATCCAAAAGCAGAAGCAGAAGCGAAAGCAGCACGGTATCAACTATTTCAAATGGGCTTTGCCGTTAAGTGTAGGCAGATTTTAGAAGGAAAATTATCTATAGAAGAAATCCCAAAAGAAGAACTAGTCAACTTTCTGACAAATGAAAAAGAACTTAGCGAGTTGAAAGAAAACTTAGATGAGGAAAAGTTTTTCGATACTCTTTGGGCAGCATTAGCTCTGGTTTTGAAGTTTTATTCTGATGTTGAAAATGAGAATTTAGACGAAATATACAAAGTTGTAACCGAAACTCTATTAGATTTTCCAGTGTCTTTACACTACCATGAACGCTGTCAAAATTATGATTTAGATGCTTCTGCATTTATGGCTAATGCAGCACCAAGGCTGCTGATAAAAACTGAAAATATAAATAGCAATTCTAATACTATTTTTCGCTGTCTGATTGGAGTAAGAGATAAAAATACTAGTATTTTTATGGCTTCTTTGCTTGAGGAGTGGGAAGTTTCTAGTCTAATTTGTCAAAGAATAATTCAGGCTATTCCACTCATCTCACGATTGATCTGTCTAACTCGTTCTTTGTCCGATGCTAACTGCGATATGGAAATTAACAGAGCCTGGGATACATTAGAGCAGCAATTTACTGACGATTTACTTCCAGAAATACATATTACAGATATCTTCAGTTGGACTCCTGATAATCTTGAACCTTTTTACCAAGAACTTCCCAAATATTTGAAAAACAATATTGATTGGAGTTTTGCGATCGCAGCATATGCTCCCGTGATAAATGCTGAATCTAGCAACAAAAACTCACCAGATATAATTATTGAAGCTAGAGAAAATGTCTTGTCAGCTTTGTTATATGAACGAGTTAGATTATACGAACATTGCAAATATTTACGAGAAGAAAAAGACAGGGAATATGACTATGGAAACAAAATAATTTACCCAGCACAAGAAACTTTAATATCTTTGCTTATTGGGTCATCAACTCAAATAATGTCTTCTCGAATTAATCGGATATTTTCTCAAATTGACAAACTAAATCTAAGAGATTTTATTCTAGTTGATAACATCATATATAAACTCCGAATAGGAGTGCTTAAGATCGATGTAATAGAAACAGATATAGATAAACATATAAAGGATATAGCATATACCATTGGTGATTTCCTTTCTAGTTATCGCAGTTATAGTGAATCAGAGCTTACTATATTGGGAGACATAGAGCGAAGCTGGGAAGAGTTAATAGAACTTTTAACTAGAGTTTTTCAGATAAAAGTCGAAGATAATAATCGAGTAGACCAGCTATTAACTAAGTTTTTTAATCGTTTTGATGCTTCAATACTTTCTTATCATGCTTCAAGAAGAAAAGTGTTTTCAATAGGAAGTAGTCTAGGGTATGAATCTTTCAGAAAAACTTTATTTAAAAAGCTATCCAAAGACAGGGCTATTTCATTCTAAAAAGAGAAGCAATCTGTTTTAAACTGAATTGGCATTTACGTTGTGCCTGAGCCATATTGTCAAATCCAGAATCTCGATATAAATTGAGAGCTAAGTTACGTGCGATCGCTAAAATCTGAGGTAATGGTAAGGTACGAATTCTAGATTTGTCTTCTCCTTGAGTAACATCGCGAACATAGTGAACTTTATTTTCTACACCCCAATAACCACGAATTCTTTGATAAAACTCGAAGGCTGATTCGGTCAAATCAGAGATATAGTATCTGGTACTAAACTCCGTTTTATACTTGAGTTGGCGTTCTGATTCTACTTTAATGAGCGTTTTAATACTCGACCATTTAGGCAACTTCAAATCTAAGTAAGCAGTACTAACTCTGCGTTTTTCGATTCTTCCGTGACCTTTAAAAATATTGTAAAAACTGTCATGTTCGACAAATTTCGTTTTTACAGCTTGATCTAGTTTGGGTTGATTTCCTTTGACAGCAGCAAGATAGTGATTTCCGCTATTGATAATTGTTTCAATAGTTTTTTTGTGTATTGATTGCATCAAATGCAAAAACTACCCCTTCAACGGCTAAAGCCTCAATAAATTTGGGTATTGCGGTAATTTCATTACTCTTGTTTTTAACTTTTTCTGGTCTTAGGATTAGTCCTCTTTCAACTAGGTAAGCCGTAACTAATGTGATTGCCTTGTGTGGCTCACAATGAGGGTTGTCTGACGAAAGTAAGTATGAGCCTTTTAACACTTTTCCGTCCAATGCCAAAGTCTCACCTGCTAACGGTTTGATTTCAAAAAAACTTGCTAATCTAGCTGAATACTCCTCGTAATCCAAATTTAATAATGCTCTCCTAATTGTGCTGTAAGAAGGGATTCTTCTGACTTCAAATAACTCTTTTAATTCTTCACTGTACGATTTTAGCCAATCTCCGAGCGCAAGAAAGCCTTGGTTGCCTGCTGTCACCCCCAGTGTAAACAGAGCCAAACATAATTGTAATGAATGCCTTGTTCCCTGTTTTCTTCTACGATCTGGCATTCGAGAGAATGCTTCTATTATCGCTATTTCACTCACTTTTCTAGTTTATTTACACTACCACAATTACAATATCACCTAGAATGAAATAGCCCTGATCCAAAGATTTAACTATTTTGGATAAATTATGGTCTGGAGAGGGGATACTTTTAGTTAAAACTTTAGCCAATTCATGGGAGTCAGAACGCTCATGGTTTTTCGGCAAACAATCAAGATTAAATGATTTAAAAAGAATATTAGAATATTTACACTCTAAAGATGTTGAAGGAGCTAATACTTTGTGTGAAAATATAGCTAATGATCTTGCAAATCGCCCTCAGTAAATACATCAGAAAAACCTGACATCAACTATTAAATATAAAATTAAGAGGAGAAATTCACAGCACGCATAAAATTACGGGTTAAGGTTCTCAAAGTAACTAAATATGCCGAATATTCTGTAACGTGTGGTTTTCCATTAATCATCTCTGCACAAAAAATTGACTCCGCCTTTGTACACAAAGACTGCTCTAAAAGAGCATCTATACATTCAGATATATGAACAGATTTGCATACAGAAAAAACCTGACTAGCATTATATATTTTACTTACTTTCCTAAACTTCTTCGCTCCTCTTTTTCTGATATAAGGAACTGCTATTGAATCTTCTTCAATGTCTCTTTCTAAAATTTCTAATTTATAGAACTCTGCCACTGGTTCTGTTCGATGAACAATAGCTTCAGAATCATTATGATAAATGGTGTCTAATACACTTGCATCTAAGGGTGTCAATGCTGATAAAATCTGAACATATCTCGGACGAATGCTAACACCAGATATCTCAGAAGCAAGTAATCTAGCCCATTTATCCTGTAAATTTTCATTGTTTTCTTGAGACATACCCTCCAAAATGGGGAGTACAACTTTAGTTTGAAACGATTGCGCTGGTAGATTAGATCTGCCTAATATTCTTTGCGTCTTTTTCAGACCTTTGATTAAATTTATAGTTCTAACTCTTCTAAAATAGTCACCGAATATTAAGCCTAATTCTTCTGCTCCTGGTTCTACAATTTTGACAATTATTTCTCTCAATTCTTTTGTTAACTCTGGTAGCTGCTCTGCTAGTTTTCCAATACCAGTGATATCTTCCATAAATATCGATAATTTTCAGTCAAACACTCAATATCTTTCTAAACTGAAGATTATAATTTATTTTTTCCAAAAGTGCTTTTTGATTTAGCAATAACCATTCCTTAGCAAACTCTAATCTCTGCTTCTCGATTTGAGTCAGTGTGGGGACGGACTGTAATTTTAATATCGAGACCTAACAAATTTAAAAACATAAACAGGCGATCGCAGTTAAACCCATCTAGATTACCTTTAGTCAGAGCTAACACTTGAGCGCGATCGATGCCTAGTATCTCAGCAGTTTCAACTTGAGATAAGTTTCGCTCCCGAACTATCTCACAAATCTGATGGGCTAATTGTGCTTTAGCCAGATAAAGCGATGGCTTTGGAATGTTTAAATCGGCAAAAACATTACCACTGCTTTCTTCTCTTTGATTGACCTCTATCATGCTGCTACCTCCTATTCTTCGGAATTTGATGACTTGGCTTCAATCTCTGCTGCTGCTTCGTTCAATTCCTGCTGTAACCGTTCCACCGTTGGTAAACTCTCCTGTAACTGCTCTGGAAGCTGTTCGATACTGTGAGTAGAAACCCCTATTGGGGTACTAATACCGCGTAGAGAGTATTCAACAATAGTATTTTCTTTTGACTTACAAAGCACTAGACCAATTGTCGGCTGGTCATCAGGATGTCTCAACAAGTCATCTACTGCATTGACGTAAAAGTTAATCTGTCCTGAATAAGCTGGTTCAAACTTGCCCATCTTCAGATCGATAACGATAAAACACCTGAGTTTGAGATGATAGAACAACAGGTCAATTCTAAATTCCTGTTCCGCTACCTTCAGTGCATACTGACTGCCGACAAAGGAAAACCCAACCCCTAACTCCAGAAGAAAATCTCGCATATGAGCAATCAAGGCACGTTCTAAATCTCTCTCTTGTGCTTCTTTGCCCAAACTCAAGAAATCAAAGTTGTACGGAGACTTGAGGATTTGTTGTGCTAACTCTGACTGGGGTTGAGGTAAAGCTTGGTCGAAGTTGGTAATTGCTTTTCCTTGTCGCTGATATAGTTTAGTTTCAATTTGATGTTCCATGACTGCCCGACTCCAGCCATTCTCAATAGTTTGTTGGATATACCAGATCCGCTCATCTTGACTCTTAACCGAGTCCAATATGCGGACATTATGACCCCAAGGAATTTGTGCAACAAGCTGTTGCACTATTTGCTCGTCGGGATAAGTATCGGCAAATGCTCGCATATAATTGATATTACGGCTAGAAAACCCCTTCATCTCAGGAAATTCAGCTTTGAGGTCTTTTGCCAGCCTACCAATAACTTTAGCTCCCCATCCCTCTTGCGATTGTCTTTCTAAAATTTCCTTGCCAATCTGCCAGTAGAGCAGCACCAGTTCTTTGTTAACTGCTAAAGCTGCCCGAACCTGAGCGGTGCGGATACGCTCTTTAAGGGAGCGCAGAAAGTTATCGTAATTATCGGGAACTGGTGTATTAGTCACGTACTGGTTAGCCCTTGGTTAGTTGTAAAATCATAGCTCTAAGCGTTTTATTCTAATTGTGCAGCAGCTTGTTGCACAAATTTAGTCAGTACCTTAAGACGTTTGTTTTTGATACTGGCTAATCTCCACCTTACGATACCGCAAATATTTATAGAGAGTGGCTTTGGAAATATTCAAGTCCTTAGAAATCTGGTTAACTGGCATTCCCTCTTTGTAATATGACTCGGCAATTCTTGCTTTCCTTTGTGCTTCCTCCGATAGTCCTGGTTTTCTGCCTCCTTTTCTACCCCTAGCTCTAGCAGCAGCTAATCCCGCATTAGTCCGCTCTCTAATTATCTCCCGCTCGAATTCTGCCAGGGATGCAAAGATATTGAACACCAGTCTGCCTTGAGCGGTAGTAGTATCAATGGGGTCATTCAGACTTTGTAACCCAATCTTACGTTCATTTAACTCAGCTACCAATTCAACCAGATGCTTGAGCGATCGCCCCAGACGATCTAATTTCCAAATTACAATCACATCATCTTCGCGAGCATTTTTTAACATTTCATCCAAACCAGGACGATTTGCTTTTGCTCCGCTAACAACATCCGAAAAAAAACGTTCGCATCCATGCGAACGCAGAGCGTCGAGTTGTAAATCTAAATTTTGGTCATTTGTACTAACACGGGCATAGCCAAGCAGCATTATTTTCGGTTTAGTTTATTTATCTCATCTACAAGACAGTATTTTAGACTTTGATTGCCTAAACCACAATAATGAACAAAATCTGAAAAATGAAAAATTAGAAATGTTAGAAACGATCGCAGTTTTAGAGTCTGCTTATTATTGTACTGCAACAGCTAGTACAGAGTCTATTAATACGGACGTTTTGTTGAACACTTATCAAGATCGAAATATATAGTAGTTAAGCAACAAAAAAGCTACTTCAACAAACAAAATTTATTGTTGTTTGTGCAGTCTTTTGACTTTCTTGTTAATTTGCAGCCACATTATGATTCCAGTAATAGCTATAAATAGAACACCAAAAGCGTTAATTAGAGGATAAATAAGCTCTAGATCGATAATGCCAAATTTGCCTCGATGTAATTCCAAAAGCCAGAGAAAGTCTTCTCCTTTACCTGTAATTACTGCTACTTGAAATAGCAAACCTGTAATTGCCGTTAAGAATATTGGCAAAAACATAATTGGGGCGAAAATATAATGTAGGTGACGCAAACGAGCTTTATTAATTGCCATAAGAAAATATTTACCTATTGTCAGTTAGTCTCAGTTTGCTATTTCATATCCTCGCAGTTGATTGTATTTTTTAATCTGCTCGGTAGATAAAATCGGGTTGATTTTCAAGTGCGCTTGTAAGTGAGTATTTCTTAGTTCTCCGTAGAGTGTTGCCAATTCCTCAGTTTGTTTTTCTAGTTCGGTATTGGTAATTTTTCCCGAAGCAAATGACTTGCCAAGTTCTTGTTCTTTACTGACTATAGTTTTGCCGATAGTTTTGGCTTGAGACTGCATCTGCTCGAAGGCTACTTGTATGTCTGTTTCCTGTTGAGCAGACAGCTTTAGTTCAGAACTTAAGTCTAAAACATGACGCAGCCCAGGATAGCCGTTAAGTTCAGCCATCCGAGCATAGCCAGAACCTCTGCCGTTAAGCAGATTATCGACTTCTTCAGAACTCAAACCACGCACGGGAGAGTCTAACTGCTCTACGTAAGGGGAACGAAAATTGTTATGTTGTTCGCTATGTTGGTGTTGTTGAGCAGAAACTGAGTTGACGCTGATTAGATAAATAGCAATTCCTATAAAAAGATATTTAATTATGCTTTTATTCATTTTTAATAAATAGACAAAGTTTTAATTTGGGAAACCTATCTATGTAGCCATTTTTTAAAGCTAAATAGAAAAAATGGACTAACAATTAGTAAAGTAAAAATAGATTCTCCAAACCCTGGAAACAACGTAGCAGAAGTCAAACTTTGTGTAGTTTGTATTTCTGTCGTGGTTGAGTTTTCTGTTTTATTTTCAGGAGTTTCGACTATTTGCTTTTTAGATGAAGAATTGTCTTCAGGTGCGACATTTTGAGAATCAGCGTTTGGCTCTGTAACTGTTTTTGTTTCAGTAGTTGATGGTTTTGGTTGTTCGACTGAATTAGATTTTTGATGGACTACTCCATTGTGAGCAATTAAAGATTGAAAACGCATGATTTATCTTGAATTAATAACTACAAAATATCGATTAATTTACTGAAGATTAAGCAGTAGTATCTAATGTAACGCTGGAAATTAGGGGACATACTTCTTGAGAGTCAGATTCGCGATTGGGGTTATTAATCCAGCTTGTGCGATATTCTTCTAACTCCTGCTTGAACAAGCTCATCTTCTTAATTTGAATCTCTAGCTGCTCGATCTTGTTATCTAGTAAGCCCTGCACTAAATTACACGGTTTCTCACCGCGATCGCGTACATCGAGAATGGTCTTGATTTCTTCGAGGGTAAAGCCAATAGCCTGAGCTTTCTTAATAAACTCTACCTGCCTACTGGCATTCTGACTGTAATAGCGATAGCCGTTATCGCCTCTTTGTACTGGTTGCAGAAGTCCGATATCGCTATAGTAGCGTAAAGTCCCCACAGCTAGACCTGTTTGCTTTGCCAGTTCGCCAATTTTAAGGTTTGTTGATTTGCTCATGATTGTCTGGATGTCATTAAACCATCTTTATTTACTGTAACTCTCTAGCTAACTAGAGAGTCAAGACTATGCTTGTGGAAGTTGTTTGCGAGAAGAACGTTTCTTCTTCCTACCTAACCCTTTCAACCCCTGAGTAATGTCATCAACAAAGGTATAAACGATGGGAATTACGATTAAAGTCAGCAGGGTGGAAACAGTCAGCCCGCCTAAAACTACTGTGGCAATGGGAGAATAAGCATCCATGCCAGTTTCGGGATAAAAAGCCAACCGCACGATCACAATCATAGTTGTCAAAGTGGTCATAGAGATTGCCTTAAGTCGTACTGGTGCAGCTTGGCGGATGGCTTCGGCTCTGGGTACTCCTTCTTCTCGCTTGGTAAGGATTAATTCTAGTAACAGAATGGCAGCAGAGACGGAAATACCAGAAAGAATAATAATTCCTAGAATAGAGACGGATGAAAGGGTTTGTTGAGCCAGTAATAATGCGCCAAATACCCCAATTAACTGTAGGGGAATTGAAAGCATCATGACTAGGGGTTGAATAAACGAGCCAAATTGGATTACTAGAATTAAGTAAATCAAGATGATGGAAACTATCAGACCTTTAAGCAGGCGATCGAATTCAATCATCATATCGGTCATGTCACCCATAGAGTCTAAACCGTAGCCTGGAGGAAAATCTAACTCTTCTCCCGCACGCATCGCGATCGCCATTGATAGATCCATCGAAGCAGGACTGGATTTACGATAGTAACCATTAACGTAAACTACCCGTTTGCCGTTAACGTGTTCGATTAGAGTTGCCCCGTATTCCCGCTTCAAAGTAGCGACGGTACTGAGGGGTACTTGCTGCCCGTTGGGGGTAGTAATGTAGGTAGCAGCGAGATTCTGACCGTAAGCGCGATCGCTTTCGGGGTAGCGGACTAATATCAAGTACGGATAATTAATTGAAATAAACAGGCTTATTGCAGACCTAAAAAACTTATTACTTGTTACTCTCCAGAAACTAAAATCAAGTAGAAGATGCCTCAACTACTTCTAAACCAAGGGATTTTGCTCTTTGCTTGAGATTTTTGATGAGTCTTTCTTGATATTTTTGTTCATAGTAATCAGCTCCACGATCGAGATAAGATTCTTTTTTTGTCCAGAGAGTATAGAATAGACGAGCAATTTTGTGTGCTGTAGCAGTAATGGCCTTGGGTGCGCCAGCACGGGAGCGAATGCGTCGATAAAATGCGCCCAAAGCTGAATGAGAACGACTAACAGCTTGAGCTGCCAATCGAAAAGCTGTTGCAGCTCGATTGTTAACTCGACGAGTCTGAGAACTTTTAACTTTGCCCCCTGTAATCCGACAACCAGGACATAATCCGAGCCAAGAGCTGAAATGTTTAGCACTCTTAAATTTAGTCGGGTCTAATCCTACTTCACTGAGGATGGTTTGCACTGTGACTACACTTAAACCATCAATGCTGGTAAAATCTACTCCCGCAATACGATAGAGATGAGAATGTAAGTCGAACCCTGATTTGATTGAGCGACGACACTTTTTCTGGCTATTTAGGGGCGGAGTCTCTTTTGTTTGGGAGGGCAATTTACTGAGACATTGTTCGATTTGTTCCTCTAATAATCCGATTTGTTGTTGATAAAATTGATAACAAGATAATTCTTGATGCAAAATAAAAACCATTTCTGGACGATAATTACCCGTTAGGGCATCTCTAATTTGTTGTGGACTACTTTTAATTCTTCGGTGTGCTAATTTGGCTAAGGTTTGTGGATTTCTTTCCCCAGCAATAATGGCCCTCAGAATATTTAATCCTGTCACCCCTGTAAGATCGCTAATGACTTTATGCAACTGCAAATTCATCTGTGTTAAAGCTTTTTGCATTCTTTGCACATGAGTCGAACTAGCTTGAATCAAATTTTCTCGTTGTCTTAAATAGCTTCTCAGTACAGTTATTTCTCCTTCGGGGATAAAGGAAGGTGCAAGTAAGCCATAACTATGCAGTTGTTGTAACCATTGACAATCTTGGACATCGCTTTTTCTTCCTGGTACTGTTTTTACATTGTGAGCATTGACTAAACAGACTTGGAAGTTATGCTGACTTAAGATGTTAAATAAAGGTATCCATTCTACTCCCGTCGATTCGAGGGCAATACTCGTCACACCGCATTCACTTAACCAATTTGCCAGAGCTAGTAAATCTGGTGTACTACACCCAAAACAACGAACATTAGATTCTGTTGCTGCTATAGGTACACAAACCCAATGCTCTCTTGAGCCAATATCAATTCCCGCCGAGTGCGGATTGATGACTTTTATTTCTGGCTCCTGTCTTTTGCTACTTTTTTTCTGGGATTTTTGGCTTCGACCAATTGGCTTCATTTTTTGCCCTCACTCTTGATAGGGAAATGTTTTCGATGAGGAATGGTTTTCTCTTGTCATTCTCTCCAACGGGATAAGGTTTTTTCTCCTTTCACCAATTTATTTGTCCACTTTCCTCTAACCAAGCTTATTCTCGGGCGTTCGTTGCACCATTGTAACTTCGGCTTTTTTGTGATGAAAACATTTCCACGTATCATGATACTTGGTCTACCAATTTGGTTTCTCATCTTTATTTTGGGGCGCAAAGCGTCCTTCAGGAGCTTATTACTTGACCTCATTCTTAATTTAAGTATTCAACCGAACTTGATATAAGATATCATTCTGTCTGAGATTAGGACGGTTATAGTATCTACGAGTAAAACCGCCATTGAGGGCATAACGGGCTTGTTCGGCTACTTCTTCGATATTTAAGCCTAATTCCTGGGCGCGACGGCGATCTATCTGCAAGCGATATTCGGGTTGAGATAGAGAAGAACTGGTATGCGCCATAACTAGCCCTGGAGTGTCTTTAGCAATCTCTAGTACCTTGTCTGCTAGGGGATAAAGTATATCTAAATCTTCCCCGTATACAGCGATTTGAATCGGTGCAGCCGAAGTTGCCATGACATCTACACCCATTTCTTTGATGGCAATGCGCCGTAAACCAGGGATAGTGCGACGGGCTTGTTCTTCTACCCCATCCATAATTTGCCAGATATCGCGATCGCGTTCGTTTAAATCCTTGAGAGTGACAACAGAGGAAGCTGTGTTGACGCTACCCATGCTGTAACCGCTAAAGTAGGTACTGTTGCGGGTAATCTCGAAACCCACATTAGAAGATACTTTTTCTACTTCGGGCTGTTCTAACAAGATCGCTTCAAATTGCTGTGCCACCCGATCTGTACGCTCAAAAGATGCTCCTGCTTCCAATTCAATAGTAGCGGTAAACTGTCCCGAATCTCCTAGAGGCATCATCTCCTGGGGAACTAGGGGATAGAGAGCAAAAGCTAAAACAATGGTGGCAGCAGCGATCGCTAGAGTAATTTCGCGATTGTTCAAACAGATATTCAATAACCAACCGTAACCTTTCTCTAATGCCTCAAAACCCAAACGGAAGGGAGACAACAACCATTGCAACCATGTCCGACGGTTTCCTTCTCGCTGTCCGATAGGCTTGAGGAAAAAGGCTGCCAGCAGGGGAATTAGAGTAATCGAAACCACCAACGAAGCGATAAAAGCAAACACCATCGGTAATATTAACCCTGCAAACATTAACCCCGTCAAACCTCCTGAAAGGATGGTGGGGATTAAGGCTGCAATCATCACACAGCTTGCAGCAGCACTAGCCAAAAATACTTCTTCCGTACCCTGAATAGCTGCCTGTCGGGGCGTTTTGCCTTCTTTGAGTTTGCGATCGATCGAGTCGATCACAATAATTGAATCATCCACCAGTTTCCCAATTGCCATCATCATTCCCACCAAAGTAGAGGAGTTGAGGGACATGGAAAAGGGAATAAAGGGCAGCATGGAAAGAGCAAGGGTAGTGGGGATGGAAATCATGACGATCGCCGTTGCCCGAAAATCTTCCAAAAATAGCAGGATAACTAACCCCGCTAATGCCACACTGATTAATAGTTCTCCCGTAGTGCTATCTTTGATTAACTCAACTAGGAAGGAATTATCGTAAGCCTCTTCAAACTCTAACCCTGGATACTGTGACTCAATTTTTTCCAGTTCCTTTCTCACTCTGGCAATTACCTGGGGGGAACTAGAGTCGGGTTTCTGAATCACGTTAACTGCCAAAGCAGATTCGCCATTATAACGATAGGCACTGCGACGCTCTTCGTAGGTATCTTTTACCTGTGCCACATCTCGGACATAAACGATCTGCCCATCCCTTTCCAAAATGGGGTAATTCCTCACTACCTGGGCATTAAGAGCGCGATCGTCGGCACGTACTAAGATTTCTTCGTCTCCTTGGGTTAAAACTCCCGCACCCTTACTGACATTATTATTATCGATCGCATCTCTAACCTGAAGAATCGATAGTCCATAGGCTGCTAGCTTCTGGCGATCGACGATTACCTGTAGCTGTCGGCGATAACCACCCGTAATAAAAACCGACTGTACGTCTTGTACGTTTGTCAGGCGATCGACTAAGCTATTATCCGCAAACTCCCGTAACTTCACCCGATCCCATCCCTCAGCCTTGAGTGCCAGAGTCAGCACGGGACGATTAAGAGGATCGATGGGCAGCACCCAATAGGAACGAGTATTGATTCCGTCTATAGGCAAATCTCCTTCCGCCGATTTCATCACGCTTTGGACATCCCGAACCGCTTTATCTACATCTCCACCCCAAGCAAACTGCACCGTTACCAGGGATAAATCCTGCTGGGAACTAGAGCGCACAAAACGCACCCCATCCAAAACGGTCATACGTTGCTCGATAGGCTTACTGATATAGGTTTCTACCTCCATTGGAGACGAGCCAGGAGTTCGGGTAATCACTGCTACCAGTGGACTCTGCACGTAAGGCATCATCCGCACTGGGATAACAATTAAGGTAAGCACAGAAAGGATTAGCACCCCGATGTAAAGAGCGACAGTAATTACGGGGTTACGGATTGACCAGCGAGTGAAAAAGGTTTTCATGAAGTGGAAGTTCTGGGCAGATTGAATTGCTTGACTTCCACCCACAATGACACATGAAAATTAAATCACTATGAAATATTGGTTTTGTTGGAGGGGCGATCGCCTTAAAAATAGAGATAGCAGTGTAATTTTTCCATGCTTAATGGGCTAAATAATAATATATCAAGTCTACTTTTGGGGATTCTATTTCATGAATGTTGGTATCGTTAACTGGTTTGGTGGCGTAAATAAAAAAACTGGAAAGGCGAATGATTTTGGTTTTCTCACTACTATAGAGCCAGAATATGGAGAAGAATTATATTTCAATCAAAAAAGCGTATTAACTGAAGAACAACATCTTTTGGAGTCTGGAGTATATATCCAATTTGAAATTATCGTAAGCAACAATGGTCGGAAAAAAGCAAATAATGTAAAACCCATCTCTCATGTTGGAATAGTTGATTGGTTTAAAAATGGTAGAGGGTACATTAATTCCGAAAACATACCAGATGTAAGAATTGAAACCTCACAGAGTTTGAAATCGGGAGATATAGTATTCTTTTTCCGTAAACGCAATCTGGTATATAAAAAAGATGAAGCTATCTCACTAAAAAAAGTTGAAATAACAAATGAAGATGAGACGATTATTGAAAAATGTGCCAATAGTCAAGTATCTACTATATATAAACTATTTATTGTTGATTATGCTTTAAAACTACCTGAATGTGAGACTGTAGAATTTATTTTAAGTAAGCTTAAAAAACTTGACAATCTATCTAAATATACAATTAAGTATCCAATACTGAAAAGCTTAATAGCTAAGTCGGAAAATCTATTTTGTTTATCAGCAGAACTACGATATCAACTGGCTATAACCGATTCTTTAATTTACTGTGACTTCATTAACAATAATCTTTCTATAGTCTCAGCAGATTTGCGACAAGAATTGTTGAAAGAGTTAATTTGTCAAATTAAAGAAGAAAGCAATGACGAAAAGTCAAAATATTGGAATAGAATAGATTTTCTCAAGCAGAACATTGAATATGAAGGATATCTTTGGGATATCGCATCAGAAAATGTCAAGATTGAGCTAATAAAAAAACGCTATCAAAAATTTGCTAATCTCGCCCTAGCTTTACCTAAAAAAGAATCGATTGCTTTTCTTATAAATAAAATCAAAGAGATAGATGATAAATATAAGCCTCAAGTAATTGATAGTTTATTTGAAGAAGCAGAAGATTTATTTATAAGCTCATCTGAGTTATGTAAACTTTTAATTTACAGTTACGATATTTCAAAGTATTGCCATTTTATCAATACATATATTGAGATAGTAGATAAAAATTTAAAACATGAACTGCTGAATGATTTAAGCCATAGGATTGAAAAAGGACACAGTTCATTAAGATCGCAGTATTGGAGCAAAATAGATTTTCTCAAGAAAAATATACAATACAAGGGGGATTTTTGGGATTTCGCGCCAGAAGATCTCAAAATCAAGTTAATAAAGGAACACTATCAAACATTTTTTGATTTGATTTTTCAATTTGAAAAGTCTGAATATCCATATTCAAAAGAATTAACTATTTTATTCAAAGAGTTATATCAGTTTGATGATTTAGATTGGAGTCTAATAGATATTTGGTGTCCAAAACAAAATGGAAATATAAATGAATTTGAATTAGCAAGAATGATGTCTGCTCGTGGTGCAGAAAAGCTTGTATTTAGTTTTTATAAAGCTCTAGGATATTCAGTAGAAGATACTGCTGCTCATCAAGTAACTCAAGAAAGTAATACTTGGATAAAAGGAGATATAAGACTAAATTCAGATCTATTGATAGATGTTAAGAATGCCCGCACTACAATTAATTCTGATACCTATTCAGAATTTTGTGTACCTGCTTTCAAGCAAAATAGAGGTAGTAATGTCTTGATAACAGCAGTTTTATCTCCGTATCTTCAAACAAGGTTCATGAAAGATGCTGGTGATATTAACTTTCCTGTAACCAATCCAGTAGTACTAGGAAGTCTAAATAACAAAACACTAATAACTTTAGAAGATGTTTTTAGCGATAGATTATTATCAATTGATATATCAAGAAATTCAACTAGTAATAGATACCTTCCACCTTGGATGTTTGATTATGATGATAGTTTTTATGTAGAACAGCATAAAATAATATCTAAATTTAAAGCACTGTCAGATTCAGATATTCCTGATTGGGAGGATATAAGAATTACAAAAGCAAAAGTATTTCCTTTGTTCATCGCTGCAAAAATAAGAATACCGAAGAAATGGCAGAGTCATGTACCTGTTTGGAAATCAGATTTTATAAATAATTTTATTAACGTGCCTGTAGAGAATATTTCGTTACCGTATCTTTTCTTAGGACTTTTAAAGCATTTTCTGAAGAATCTAAGTAAAGAAGACAAAACTTACTCTCCAAGAGATTACAAAGATCTAATCTATGCAAACTCGTCAGAGATACATCCTTTAAAAATCTACGATCATCTGAATATTATCAGGAATTTTTGTGACACTTTACAAATTCTGTGGGAAAACAGAGAAATAGCCAATTTAGACCAGTTCACAATGTTTAAATTCAATGGACAAGGTTTACTTCAGGGTAAAAAAGAGCATAGTGATAAATTTCTTACTACTATACTTGCCTACTGTGGTGGGTGGGTTGAGAAAAAAGGTAAGTGTGGACATAGACCTTTAATTGTCGGCAGACACAACAATTGCTCCGCTTGTGGTAGGCTAATCTGTCCAAAAGATGATTGCCAATTTTGTAGTGCAAACTGCGAGAATTATGTTCAAAGACAACACACTCGTTTATTGACCGATAACTTTGATTATTTCGACAATTTCTGAAGCAACAAAAAAGCAGAGATATAAGATCTGTTTCTGATTCAGTATCCGAATCTAGAATGAATTTATATTACAATCTCTGCTAATTGAAAATTAATTACTGCTACCGATCTTAATCTTCTACTTGACTTCAAAAGAAAATTCTTGGTTCGCTTGATATTGAGGATCTTGCACGCTGGCAACTACATTCCAAGTACCCTGCATTCCAAAATAAGTAGTAGCTTTAAAACGTCCTGGTTCTTCTGCGGGGGTAACTTCTACCTTGCCCATCATGTCTTCCATTCCGTCCATTGGCATAGTTGCGCTGACATCCAAGCTTTCTACTTTTACGGGATTGCCATTGCTATCTACCACTTCTAGAATCATCTCGGCTGCACCCATAGGAATTTCTGTTTGGGGTTCGGGACTGACTAAATTTACAGTAGCGGTATTGGCTTGTTTATTTTGTGCTTTTTCAGTAGGGGCAGTAGAAGTAACATTGGTATCGCTTTGGGCAGGACTACAGGCGAAAGCTAAGAAACTTAAGGGAAGTAAAATTAAGATTAGTTTTTTCATGGTTGGTATTTCAGTTAGTAGATAAAAATTTGTATGGGTAAACTGTCCCTGCTGGGATAGTTGATGTTATGGACTTGGGGGAAAACTCGATCGGCTTTGAGTCGCTACTGAACTTTGACGGTAAACTCTTGCTTGCCTTTATTTTTCGAGTCTTTGACTTGAGCGGTAATCGTCCAGTCTCCTTTCATGCTGAGATAGGTATCGGCTTTAAATTTACCTGGTTCACCTGCGGGCTGGACTTCTACGGGGGCAGACATCGGTGCCATGTTTTTCATCGGCATGGACGCGCTCATCTCTAGGTTTGTAACATCGAGCGGTTGACCTTGAGCATCTTTAACTTCGATTACCAGTTGGGCATCACCCATTGCTACCTCGTTATTATCGGGACTGACTAACTGGATTTGAATATCTTGAGTCGCAGCTTGATTAGATGCGATGGGTTGTTCGGATTGGTTAATCACCGCTACGGGGGCATTTTCTACCAAGCGATTTTGACCCGAAGTTACTACCGCCTGTGCCGACTCTAAACCACTGGTTACTTCCACCCTGTCTCCCGTAGACATTCCCAAGGTTACGGGTTGGGCTGTTACCGTATCTCCTTGGACTACCCACACTGAGGGCTGGTCTTGAAATTCCACCACCGCAGCTTGAGGAACAGTAATGGCATTGGGTTTACGGGCGGTAACAATCTTCATTTCAAGGAACTTACCAGAAAGTAATTGCCCGTCGGGATTGTCGATAACTGCCTCTACCGTTACCGTGCGAGTTTGACTGTTAGCTTGGGGAAAGATGCTGGTAATTTTTCCTTTAATGGGGGTCATGTTACTGCCAGGAACAGTAGCAACTACTGTAGCCCCTGGATTAATCTTAACGGCATCGCTTTGAGCGACGTTAGCCTGTAGGCGTACCCGATTGTAGTTGCCGATTTTAACGATGCCCATACTGGGTTGAACTACTACCCCAGGATCGACGTTTCGTTCCTGCACGATACCAGAAATAGGAGAATTAATAGTGGTGTAACCCTGCATCACTTTGGCAGTATCGACTTTAGCTTTGGCTTGATTAATTTTGGCGCGGTTATTAGTTACCATCGCTTCCATCCTCGCCAATTTTACCCGTGCTTGCTTGAGGGCAGCTTCTTTACTTCTGACTTCGCTATCGACTACATCAAACTCATCTTGGGAAATAACTCCATCCTTTACCAGACGAGCAAAACGGTCTTTTTTAAGGTTAAGATAGTCCAAATCTGCTTCAATCTGAGCGATCGCGCTTTTTTGTTCGTCTACCTCAATCTTGCTCATCTCCAGGTCGGTTTCCATCGTGCTAACCTCGGCTGCTGCTTCGGCGACACCCGTAGTTAACTCCGAAGCATCTAGAGTAGCTATGGGCTGTCCTGCGGTAACGCGATCGCCTGGATAAACCGAGTAGTTGGTCAATTGTCCAGCTACACGAGGATAAACCATAATTTCTTCATAGGGTTTAATCGTCCCCGTATAGCTCACGCTGGCTTCTAATACCTGGGGTTTGACGGTTTCTACCCGCACGGGATTAGGATTAAATGAACCATCCACCGCCATCATCTCATCGTGAGACATATCCCCATGATCCATTCCTTCCATCCCTGCCATTGAGCTAGAAGGTTTGAGGTGGTTGGTTAATACCAGGATGTTTCCTGTCAGCAGAGCGAAAACGCCTAATCCCAAAAGGGTTTTTCCCCATTTAAAATTTGAGGCTGATTCCTGCTGAGGAGCGGTTTCTGTTACTGACTCTGGTTCGACAGTTGAAGGGTGCGTAACTTCTTCGGTTGCGGGATCTGATTTTAGAGAATCTTCTGGTAAGTTCTCATTATCATCAGACGTTGACCCTTGATTCTTTGTAGTATTTGCGGTCATGGGCAAAGTTTTCAGCTAAAGTCGTATCTTTAAACAAGATTACACAAGACTATTAAATCAGTATGAAATCTCTTGAGTTGGCTGTAGATTGTAATGAATAAGCGATCGCTCTCGTTCTTTTGAAAAACTATTCGGTAATGTGAATTCGACCAGAACCAAGATATAAACCTGGGCTATTTTCGCCAGTGGGATAGGCAGTAACGCCAAATAGATATACTCCATCAATAGAAGGATTCTGCTTGGGTTTGACAGATATTGTGACTGTATTTCCTGGCTCTACAGGAGTGTCGAAAACAACGGTGGTTTCTCCAGGCTGAGACTCTCCTCCTACCGCAGCTAGAGGAATATTATCCCCTGCCAAACTGTTGCCCAATGAAGCTTTTGATTTATCTGCTTTGAAAACCACAGTATCGGAGTTTTCTTTCTGAGTAATCTTGACGGACTTTAAAGCTTCTCCCGCGTCTTCGGGAACTTCAATCGTAAATTGATATTTGGCTGAGGAACTATTGCGACTGCTAAAAGTGGCAGCAGCGCGGGTGAGACGAAGCCCGCTTTCAAAAGCTTTTTTACCGTCGAGTAGTTCCACTGCATTTACAGGTTTGAAAATTAAATAATTAGCTCCAAAAACTATAGTAGAAATAGCCATTACCGAAGAGATAAATATTTTTTTAGACATGATATTACTTGCAACAATTAACTACAATCGATCGTTTTTACTAGAGCAGACCTACAAGAAGATTTAGTTTTTGGCAATTGTTTACACCAAAAAAATATCGATCTTTTAGTTAAACGAGGTGTAAATCGATCTCTCGCTTGTAGAGTGACAGAAGTAATAATCGATTAATTGCAACTTTTACATACGATAATTAAATCGCTATGAAATTAAATATTTGTTAGCCAAAAAAGTTTTTTTCATCCTTATTTAATAACTTCGTGCCAGAATAAATATTTATGGGTTTGAGCAGCTAGGTCTGTCTCGAACACTATTGATAATCTAAAACCAATGTCCTGTATGCGAATATTGCTAGTTGAAGATGAGCCAGACCTAGGGGCAGCTATCAAGCAGAGTTTAGACCGCAGCAATCACGTTGTAGATTGGGCTGTGGATGGACTGGATGCCTGGGATTACTTCAAGCTCAAGGAATACCATCTGGGAATTTTTGACTGGCTATTACCTGGAATATCGGGAATAGAATTAACCAAGCGAATTCGGCAGCAGCAAAAGCCTTTACCCATACTGATGTTGACGGCAAAAGACAGTATGGAGGACAAAATAACTGGCTTAGACGCGGGAGCAGATGATTATTTGGTTAAACCTTTTGATATGCCCGAACTGCTAGCAAGAATGAGGGCTTTACAAAGAAGAACTCCTCAACTACAACCTAAAAGATTACAGGTGGGCAATCTTAGCCTAGATTACGCTACTAATACCTTTTGGCTGCAAGAGGAGTCGGGGGAAAAGCAGGTATTGCTGACAAAAAAGGAATTCCAGTTACTAGAGTATTTCATGCAGCATTCCGAGCAAATCGTTACCAGCGACCAATTGTTGAATCGCTTATGGGAATTTGGGGCAGAACCACCCAGTAATGTAGTGGCAGCCCAGGTATATTTGCTAAGACGTAAATTAGCTAAGTATGGCTGCGATGAGATGTTAGAAACCGTTTACGGACTGGGTTATCGTTTCAAGTCTTAAGCATAATAAGAAATCTTTGAATTAACCTTTTGATGTGAAGCAAAACCGACTTTTTGAGCGATCGCGCTGGCGACTAGCTAGCTGGTATGCAGCAATTCTGAGTATAGTCCTATTTGTCTGTGCTTTGGGCTTCTATGAAGCAGTTGCCCACGCCCATCGCATTACTATTAACCAAGAATTAAGATCGGTCGCGGGAACTCTCCACGACAGTCTGTTACCCGTTCTCGAACAGCCAGGAAAAATAGAGCCTGAAGTAAAAGAACTATTGCCAAATACCTGCCTTGTAGAAACAGGCTGCTATAATCCAGATCGCTTTCAATCGTTACGATTGGGGGTAATCGGGCAAGATAAATATTATTTACGTCTCTTCGATCTATCGGAAGATCTGATCGCAGTGGCAGGAATGCAGCCAGAATTACCACAGGTGTCTAATCAACAAGAGTGGGAAACCCTAACCGATCCTGAAGGGGTTCGCTACCTGGCAATTTCCTTTCTTTTACACACTCAACAGGGTCAAAATTGGGGATATCTCCAAGTCGGGCGAAGTTTAGAAGATTTCGATAATTATCTTGCTAATGTCAAATTAACTCTTTTGCTAGGAATACCTTTTATAGTATTGCTGGTAGCAGTAGCTAGCTGGTGGTTGTCGGGATTAGCCATCCGCCCAATTTACCAATCCTATCAACAGATGCAGCAGTTTACCGCCGATGCTGCCCACGAACTGAGAACGCCCCTAGCAGCCATTCAAGCTACTGCTCAATCGGATCTGATGCTACCTAATCTATCTGAGGATAAAGCGAAAGATACCCTAAAAAGTATCGTGCGTCAGAACAAGCGATTGTCTTATTTGGTAGCAGATCTATTAATTCTGTGTCGTATTGATGGTGAGATAAATAGTAAGACCTCCCATAAAAAAAGAGAAAAAATTGCTCTGGCAAACTTAATTATTGAAGTGGAAGAAGATTTAGCAGCCCTAGCGATGGCTTCAGAAATCGAGCTTAGTTCCCAAATCAAAGTATCTCAACCTGTAGAGATATTTGGCGATCGCACTCAGCTATATCGTTTAATTACTAATTTAGTAACTAACGCGATTCAATACACCCCAGCAGGGGGAAAAGTAACCTTAAGTATGATAGAAGAACACAATGATGTTGTAATTAGTATCCACGACACAGGCATCGGCATTGCTAAAGGCGATCGAGAGCGTATCTTTGACCGTTTTTATCGCGTAGATAAGGCTCGCTCTAGGAGTAAGGGTGGTTCTGGATTGGGGCTAGCTATTGCCAAGGCGATCGCTCTGGCTCACAACGGTAGTCTGGAAGTACAAAGCGAAATTGGCAAAGGAAGTAGGTGTAACCGTTCATTCCCCCCTCCAAAAAAGCAAGGAAAAATTAGGACACTGGCGATGCGATCGCTATGTCCATTAATTAACTGCCAACAGGAAATGGTGGAGGAGAAAGACCTTTTCGAGCCAGAGCTAAAACTTCAGCTATGTAAGTCCAAGGATTAATCTCTCTCAGACGGCAGGTTTCGATGACACTTAACAAGGAAGTAACCGTTCATTCCCCCTCCAAAAAAGCAAGGGAAATTTAGGACACTGGAGATTCCTACCACTGTCCATTAATTAATTGCCAACAGGAAATGGTGGTGGACCAATTCCTTGTCTAGCCAAAGCCAAAACCTCCGCGATTGTTATCCAAGGATTAATATCTCTCAGACGACAGGTTTCAATCACGCTCAACAAAGAACTGTAAGCCAAACTTCCCTCGCGGGTGCGAGTGCCAAATCCAATCTGTCGGGCAATCACAGCATGACGTAATGCCCTTTCAGCCTCATTATTGGTGGGTGGTAATTCAGGATGATGAACCAAAGCGATTACGGCATCCCAATCATTGAAAATCTCTTTGGCTAAGGCTTGTAACTTAGTATGGTCAGCCTTTTTTCCTAGATGACAAACTCTTCTGAGGCCAGCGATTCGTTTACGAATCAGACGATTATCTTCACTTCCTTGCGCAATCAATTCAATCAATTCTTTGAGGTCATCTAAAATCCATTGTCCGATTTGAGCAGCTTTTTGATTAATTGCTCCTGTTATGGCAATGGCTTTACGAATCAAGTGAGCTAAACACCTTTGTCTTTTTGGATAAGAACGATAGGCAGCATAACCATCACTGATGAGCCACCCGATAAAAGCTTCTGTGACTAGATAGGATAATTCTTCTTTCCGACGAGAGCCGATATGAAATACGGCGGTTTTGGTGGTCACAGCAACCCATAACCAATGCAGTTTTCCACTCTCATACCAATGAGTTTCGTCTAAATGTAGAATATCTGCTTGTTGCAGTTGTTCAACTAACTCCTCGACTACTGGCACACAAGCAATTCCAGTCTCTCGGATACATCGATCTATTGTTCCGATACTCAATTTAGTATTGGTCCAATCATTTAAAAACTCTTGAATTTTCGTACGACTCATTCGGTAGCGAACGCTCAAGGAAGCGATGAAAGTTGCGAGGAATGCTCCTACTAAAACATACTCTGTCAGTTGTAAATCTTTGCTTCTTCCTTCTACTACAGAAACCAACCCTGTTCCTGGTTGGGCATGGGTGCAATGACCACAACTGCAAGTTGTCCGATAGTAGTGATGTAATTGAGTGACGATCCTCAACCCAAATAATTCTGGTTCTAGTTCCAGGACATAATATCCCATATACCTAAAGGACTCAGATTCGCTTAAATCATGATTAC
This sequence comes from Pleurocapsa sp. PCC 7319, assembly GCF_000332195.1. Classification (NCBI taxonomy): domain Bacteria; kingdom Bacillati; phylum Cyanobacteriota; class Cyanophyceae; order Pleurocapsales; family Pleurocapsaceae; genus Pleurocapsa; species Pleurocapsa sp. PCC 7319. Next base: position 22,182 of record NZ_KB235917.1, on the reverse strand, counting down.
AAGCGGTACATTTATGGGGATAGTGTGGAATGATTACTTCCGCCTTCAGAGGTTGCTGACGACCAAAACCTTTTCCTCCTGGTTGTTTTCCTGGCTTCCTCTTTGATTTTTGCTTCTTTTCTGGTTCTGAAGATTCATCTCTTTTATCCAACTCAGTTTGTCCCAACTCGGTTTCAGATTCTGAACCTGGGTTTGATTCTTCTGTGGTTACTTTTAAACCGTAAGGATTATCTTTTGATGGTGGCTGAGAACTATTTTCTGAACTCTGCTGTTGCTTTTCCCATAAATCTGTGGCTAATTGATGTAGATTTTTGGCTACTTCTACCAATCTCTCTTTTTCGAGAGACTTGAAGTAGTCTTCGTTCATCTGTACCAAGTCATTTTTATCTAATTGAGCCATGTTTTTAACATACACCACAAAGGTGGAGTTGGCTTATTTTTGACTGGGGGGAAATGAACGGTTACACCCCGCTTCCATTGTGAGCCATTTCGACTATTTTCTGTTGTACTTCTTTGGTTCTGCCTGGATGAGCATGATTAAGAATAAAAGTCCGACGCTTACATTCAGGATTCTCACAACGATATCTTTGTTTTCCTCTGGAAAATCCATGTTTAAAGATATTATCTGACTGACAATCAGGGCAAAGTACGGGAATAAAAACTGCCATCTCTTGTGAGTTAATTAATTTCTAAGCTATTAGATTCAATTTCTAATTCTATCATTATTTTAAACACACATAAGTTGCATCACCAATTCTTGGATACTGTTTAGTATTGCTTCAGCGTTATTTTTGGGTTTTAAGATAAACAGCATATCGTCCGCATAGCGGATTGAATGATGTATGTTTTCTATCCCATTGAGTGCTATGTTTGCTAGTAAAGGCGAACAAACCCCGCCCTGTGGGCAGCCTTGATCTGGAAATCCTACATTTGTTCCCGCTTTAAGGCATCGGAAGATGCCCAGCTTAAGCCCTTTTGGGGCGATTAGGTTTTCCATGATACAGGAGTGGCTTATTCTGTCGAAGCATTTTTTTATATCGAGTTCTATGACTACTCTACTTCCTGCTGAAGCCTTGAGAGTTTTACGTATCAACCATTCACAATCGCGTAAAATAATCCTAGCTCCTGGCGCAAGTGCAGCAGAACTAAGCATATTAAATATCTATTTAAAATATCTATATGCTTTAAATATGCCCAGATTTAATCGTTAAAGTTACAAGAATATATGTATTTAGTTATTATCATCTAAACTATTTTAAAGTAATCTCTAAACAGCTAAAAGCTAAGTGATATTACCAATGTAATAGTATGTTAAATTTACTGATCAATTAAAATAGTTTGTATTAATGAGGTTTTGGTAAAATCCTATGACAACAGTTGAGTAATTAATGGATTTGACTGGCGGTTTTCAACGTGTAGTTAACTCTTTAGAAGCTCTGAGCAAAGAATCATGGAATGATTGCATTTGAGTCAAAGGTAATTGATTATAGTGGGGAACGCCAAACTGTTGAGAAACCCATTGATTGACTCGATGACGATCAAAATTGTGGTGATGAATTAGTAAATTGATACTATTTAAAAGTACAGTACGATTCATAAAATTGAGCAGAAAATTGTTCAACAAATTGTACACAATAGTGAAGCGGATGCACAGTAGAAAATAGGGCAATCTACACTAAGTAGCATAAATGTAACTTAAGTAAGTTTTGAAGGTCAACTGAGTCTCAGTGAAATCAAAAAGATTAACTAAGGACTGAAAAAGACGACCTTGCCAACAGCGACGATAAAACCACCGACAGCAGTAATCAAAATGCCAATGAGTGTCCAAATTTGCGCTTTTTGGGAGCCTTTGATGTCTTTAATTTCAGTGCTGAGTGCATCGAGTCGAGGCATAACACCTTCATCTAATTTAGTTTCGACCTTGGTTAATCTCAGATTGATATCCGTAACGTCATCAGAAAGCTTGTCGATTTTGTTATCAAGCTTGTCTAATTTGTGGTCAAAGTCATCAGAGAGTTTATCAAGCTTGCTGTCGAGCTTATTAAGAATCTCTTTGAGATCAGATTCGATTTGGATATTACTCATTTTGGTAGACTGGAGATATTGAAGAAAAAGTTGGTCACAAGAGAAGCTTGTTTGATGTGGAAGTCGGGAAGCTTCTCTAATCATTGTAATTGCTTGTCACTTCGCTTTATTACTTTCTCTTACTCGAAAGGAAGGACGGAAGTTGAGGAGATTTACGAGAATTAAGTTTAATCAACTCATTTTGTAATTGGTCATGTTTAGCTTGGAGTAGTCGGTACTCGTGAAGAACGGCGAGATAGTCTTCAAAGTGGGAAATAGCATATTCATGTGCTTGTTGAGGATTATCTTGGATGTAGCGTCGGAAACGTTCAGACTCAAATTTGTATTCTATTGGTAAAGATTTCATGATGATGAAGCTTGGGAGTAGAGTAGTTTAGAGAAAGATTGCGGGCTGGTCTAAATTGGAAATGCAAGTAACAGTGGAACTGGGTTTAACCTCTTTGGCATACCAACCTTGAGCCTTAATATTACTAGTCCAAGCGTTACAAAAAGAGGTCAAGTCTTTCAGAGGACGGGGCTTAAATTGTGTAATCTGATTACGTTGACGATTAAGGCTGAAAATTTCTAGTGGGACTTTCATAACGAGCTGAGTAAAGATAAGCCTGAAATTCAGTACCAGGAAGGATTTGAATATAGAAGAAGAGAGGATAGAGATGATCTGAGTAAAGATGAGGAATGGAGTTAAGGATGGCGGTCTTAATTTCATTAATACCAGAAGCTAAAAAGTAGTTGTTTTCCTCGTCTTGAAAGATAGTGATGGTGGGAAAATATTGAGGTTCGGGATCGTTCGGGTCGAGAGGTTGAAGAGTGCGAACTTCAAGAGAAATCAAATGTTGAGTTGGTTGGGTCATAATAACAGCCGAGTAATGAAGTGAGCAAAAGCTAGTAGGGCAACTGCGATGGGTGCAATTGCCCGATGATTAGTTAAAAGATGTCTGACGAAAGTGAAAAGGAAATTGAGTTTTCGGAGTGCGGTTTTAATCTACAGTTATAATAGTATCATCATGATATGTAGATGTCAACATATCACTTTATCGAGTTATCATGATATATTGTAAGTAGTTCCTCTGGTAAGTTAAATTTGAGGTGTAGATATGTTGACATCAATAGTGCCAAAACAAGAAAGACCAGAAGAATGGATTTATAACGAAAAAAAATCTGCCAAGCAATTTATGCTGACCGATACTGCCTCAACTGCAATAGACAAGTTAGCGAAAGAATTAGGTATTAGTAGATCTGAGGTGGTGGAAAGAGCAGCAAGATGCGGTGGAATGGACAAAGCAAGATGCTTCAATCCCAAAATCGGGAAATGTGAAGCATGATTATAGTCTATTCATTTTTTCTGAATCTTTGAATGTGGGAAAAGCTGTTAGTAGCTTATCTATTGAAAAGCGATCGCTGTCCTGAGAAAACGTGCGATCGCTTTATATAAACCCAATTCCCTAAAAGGAGGGAAAGAATTGTTATGTATATTTTATTTGATGTAGTGAAAAAGTGCATCTCTGGTTTGTCACAGCAGCAAGTAGACCACTTGAATAAAGATGGAGGTGCAGCATGATTGGATTGATTGCACCATTCCAAATATTAGACCATCTAGATCGTCTGAATATAGTCAGAGAAACATCAATTGAATACCACTGCACCTGTCCAGTCTGCGGTGACGGTGGCTTCAAGGTCAACAAAAAGAACGGTAAATATCAAGCTTTCAAATGCGATTGTAGTACTAAAGAAATAAGAGAAGCGATACGTCCCTGGAGCGAAGTAAAAGAAAGTCAGTCTCCAAATTCTAATAAAAAGCGCGACAGCCCTGCGGACGGTATTCCCTCCGCAGGGGACTGTCGTAAGAAGTCAATCAAACCCAAGTCTGAGATAAAATTAGCCCGACTGAATGTAGCGGCTTGTGATAGTCCCGTACAAGAATCAAAAGCGATACCAAATTGGCTACAGAAACAAGGAGTACCCCAAGAAGCGATAGAAACCCGTTACTGGTACTCTAAAACTCAATGGGTAAGTCGCTTTGAGTGGATAAACAGTGATGGCATTAAGGAGAAAACCATTAGGCAAGGTCATGTTAAATCGAATGGTCTAGTTCAGTGGAAGAAGGGTTCAAAAGAATGGAGAGCATACAGATTATCCGAAGCAGTTAAACACTGCCATAACCAATGGGTTCTAGGAGTTGAAGGGGAAGAGTGTGTTGAGACTGCAAGAAAGAAAGCCCTATCAGCAATCACCTGGCAAGGATCTAACTGGGAAGAGAAAAGTATAGCTTCTGACTTAACAAAACTTAAGGAGTCGGGAGCAAAAGGATTAGTCTATTTTCCTGACCATGACGAAGCAGGGGAGAAAAAAGCTGAGCTAGTCAAACGAGCTTGTCAGGAAGTCAACTTGTCATGTCTAGTTTTGTCTCCTACAGAAGTATGGTCAAAGATGCCAGAGAAGGGAGATATAACTGACTGGGTGGAGGCACACCCTCAATTTAGTACTAATGAATTAGTCGAGAAATTAGAATCAGCCATCTTTAAAGCTGCTGCTAGACAGAAGAAAGAAAAGATTAACAAGGAAGAGTCAGAAAGACTAGCTAATCTTCCAAACTGGTCACAATCAGATATCGGGTTTTGGTTAGCGGAGCGTTATCGATCGCAGTTAGCATGGAACACTGAGTTACAGGAATGGTATCGCTATAGTTCCGTGATAGAAGGAATCTGGAGCGTTGAACCTGTTGAATTTGTGGGTCAATTAGTAAAGTCAGAAGTAGAAAGACTAGCTGATTCAATTGCCCAATCGAGTAAGAAGAAGCCGAGTTTCACGGTTAGCTTTGTTAATGGTGTAATGGCACTGTTGAAGATGGATTTAGCCGTGCGAAAGTGGGATGAAGCAGAAGGATGTGTCCCGTTGCTCAATGGAGTGTTAGATCTAAAGACAAAAAAGCTAACACCTCATGCTCCAGGAAATAGATTGAGGTGGTGTCTGCCTTACAACTACGAAATGCTAGCCACTTGTGACCCGATCAAAGAATGGTTGTTGGAGATGTGTAATGGCGACCAAAATTTGGTCCAACTAATGAGGGCGTATTTATTGGGAGTAGTTACAGGTAGAACAGATTGGCAGAAGTTTTTAGAGTTAGTTGGTGCGGGAGGAACAGGTAAAAGTACCTTTACTCGTCTGGCGATCGCTTTAGTGGGAGCAAATAATACTCACACTACTACCTTGAAAAAACTGGAAGGAGAGAGATTTGAAACAGCATCAATAGCTGGCAAGCGGATGTTGTTGATTAACGATTCAGAAAGGTTTGCTGCTTCTGTTAGTACTCTAAAGGCCTTAACGGGTCAAGATACTCTTCCATTTGAAGTTAAGTTTAAACAGTCATCAGGAGGGTTTAATCCTAATGCCTTGGTGATTGTAACCACTAATGAAGTAATCCAAAGTAGCGATTATACAAGTGGATTGGAAAGAAGAAGAATTTCTATTCCAATGTTTAATCGAATTAGGAGCGATCGCCAAAGGAACTTGATAGAGCATCGGAATGGGGAGATATATGGTGAATTTGTGCCTTATATACCAGGCTTACTCAATTGGGTGCTGGAGATGGATGGAGAGGAAGCGACTCGAATAGTAAAGAATTACGAGACGGCTGTACCATCATTAGCGGCAATGAAAGCGAGTACGTTGGTGGAAACAAATCCGATCGCTGATTGGCTGGATAACTTTGTGGTTTATGATGCGTCAGCAAAAACAAATATAGGTGTAGCCAAGCGTGATAAAGATAGTAATTCAGCAACTTGGTATCTGAATACCGATATATGGCTGTATGCCAATTACAAGGAATATTGCCAGAACAGTGGGACTCATCCTGTTAGCTTACGCCGATTTGTGAATTTGTTATCGGATTTGGTTAAGAACCAATTGAGTTTAGATATTAATAAGAAACGCGATTGCGCTCCGCGCAGTGGCAGAGCCAATCGCTTTGGTTCTTATTTTGAGGGTTTGAAGATACGCAGTGAAATAGATAAACAGCCGCCGATGATCACGGGAAATCCATCTCTAGAAATCAAGACTAGTCCAGTGGCAAGTAATACGAATGTCATCAACAAGCTGTGGACGATGGTGATGGATAAGGTGACGGATGTTATAGAATATGTGATGGCTGAAAGTATTGCTGGTGATAGATGTGACGACAGTGATGGTAAAAATAAAAAGTTATCTGAAAATAATAATGGTAGAGAAATCAAAGTTAAATGTAATATGCCAGATGAGGTTCAACTGGAGAAAAACAATTCAGTAGAAGAGTTTTCGATTTTGCCGTCACCGTCGTCACAAGAGAAGTCTCAAAGTCAGACGGTTCTAGATGTGACGGATACTTTAGCTCATCCATCATCAGCCATAAAATCACCCATCACAGTAGGAGATAAGGTCACAATTTCTGACTGTCCAGGTCACTGGTCATGGGCATCGCCATTTACTGTAGAGAGGATTGAGGGTGAGATGGTGAAGCTAGAAATGATAGAAGAATTGGTGGAAATGAGTCTTTTGGAGAAATGGTCAAAATAAGAATCAAAGAAGTACTAGTAATCCAAGGCTGTATTCTAGCGGTGTACTATTCTCCAGGAAAGTGCTATCAGTTTTCGATAGTGGATGAGAGAGGAGAAGTGATCGAGTCGTCTGAGATTTTTTATACTTCAGAATCGGCAAAGGAAAAAGGAAAATCAGTAATCAGAACGGTGTCTCGATAAATGAGAGTAATTTGAAAATTGAAGCTGTCGCCAGCGTTTTGCCACTGCCCTTTTGGCGATTGGCTTTGCCACTGCGCGGAGCGCGATTGAGCAAAGCTCACCGCAGTCTTGCGATTGGCTTTGCCACCGCCTTTTAGGCGATCGCCTTGTTGATGCAAAACTACTAACTTTTGCGACGCGAAGCTAGTCCTTTAGGGCGACACTTTTCCAGGATGGAGAGGCTAAGGTTGAAAATCGGTATGCTTGCGTTAGTACAAATGACCAAAATTTAGACAGCCAGACCGTAATTCTGAATGAAGCTGGTTGTAAAGTGAATTACGGGGAATTTGAGCCGAGGCTAATATAAAACCTACAAAATAATCTGAAGCATTTGCAAAAAGTTGATTCTTTTGGACAAGCTTGTTGCCATGATTCATACCCCGTACAAGTCGATTTTTTTTTGATGAGAATGGGAACACTAAACATAGTGTAGCGATCGAGCATCAAATGGCAACTATATACAATCCTTATGAAGATTGGGGTTATAAATTTACAGGGAAAGCAATTGATAGTTTCATTCGGGATATTGAAGGCGAAGCAGCTTTAGAAAACTATCCAGAATTTCAAGATCGCCGTAATCGTGCCGAACAATTAATGTTCGACCTCTTTGGTCAAACCCCCTATTTATTTTATGTACGTCGCATCGAACAAGGACATAATTTAGGGGAGCAAAAATGGGAACTAACTTTAGCAACAGGCTTCGACAATCTCGAATTACCAATACAGCTTGAAGAGCACGGGTCAACTTTAAAGTTAATAGCTATTGTCGATCGTGATGGATATGGTGGTATAAGAATTATTTATGCTCGGTTGCGCCCCAAGCGTGAGGGGACAAAAGATAGTTTTGCCAAGTCTTTTTATCTACGTCTTCGCTCCAATCATCAATATCGTATTGGAGTGCCACTCCAAGCAATAGAACGAATGGCAGATACGCCATTTAAACAGGATTGTATCCCGACAGAACAACAGCTAGAAGCTTGGAAAGTCTTCGCTGAAGTTGAAGAACGTATAGCTAAGGAGAAACAATTCTGCGTACCTTTTGTCAGTCACAATTACGGTGAAGCTACCAGAAATATTACCTTTGGTATTGATGCTGAATCAGCAACTGTAGATAGTCAAGCTGAAAATAGCATCACACTAGATGATTTTTGGAGAAGAGCTAAACGGGCGCGTAATCAAAACATCAAGCTGTTAGAAAATAGTTCGAGTAATAGCGATGGAAGAGAATTAGGAACGATTGAATCAATAGATTCTGAAAACAGCTTTCTCAAAATTAGTTTAGATTCTGAGATATTTGATTCCCTTGCTGAAGGACATTATGCGTTACCACAAGAAGGACTGCTATCTTTCGAGGCAGTTGGCGATCTGACTCAAGTTAACCGTAAGAAAAAAGCTTTAAAGAACTTAGAAAAGGGAAGAACTCAAAATCCCTATTTAGGTCAGTTTTTGTTTGATGCTTCTCAAGCTAGAGAACCCAGAGAAATAGTCCAAATTCAGTCACAAGATTTATTATTAAAAACTACCAATTCCTCTCAAAAAGCTGCCGTAGAGACGGTGCTGTCTGCACCAGATTTGGCATTAATTCAAGGACCACCAGGAACAGGTAAAACTACGGTAATCGCAGAAATTTGCTATCAAGTTGCTTTACGAGGTGGACGTACCTTAATCGCTTCTCAAGCTAATTTAGCCGTAGATAATGCTCTGTCACGATTACAACACAATCCAGCAATCCGTGCTGTCAGGAAAGGAAATAAAAGCACTGTTGGACTAGAAGGAATGCCATTTCTAGAAGAGAATGTAATTAAGACTTGGCTGCAAAATACCTCCGCAGACTGCGAACAAAGGCTTAATGCTAAACTCGAACTTGCTAAAATTTTGCGTCAGTTATTAGCATCAGCAGAACAATTTAGTGCTTATCTCATAACCGAAGAGCAATTTGAGCCAAAGCAAAAACAACTAATAGCTCATCAAGAAATTCTAGAGGCAGATTATCAAAACAAACTAGACATTCATAAGATTGCCCAAAATAAAAAACAGGAAGTTGAATCTTTATTTGCCAATTTAGAAGATTTACTTGATTCTCAATCGACAGCAGATTGGGATCGACCTTGGTTAAAGAATCTCGATCCTTATTTAAAGAAAAACGATTCAGCTAAACAGTTAGCAGAAAATGTTCGCTCGGCAAAAGATATTGTTGCTGAACTGAGCTTTTCCTGTCCTGACATACATTTTTTAGCTATGGCAAAATGCTTTAAAGATGGGATGTTGGAAAATATAGTCAAAAAAACTCAGCACACTTTGGAGTATGCAGACAAAGTTGCTCAAGCAATTTCCACACTTAATTCTAAGCAACAATTGTTTACACAAAACAATGACTCTTTTAAAAAGCTGCAACAGAATCAACAACAAAACTTTATTTCTCAACAGAATCAACAACAAGAGCTAGTTAAAATTCAAAGCCATCAATCTAGCATTAGTTCAGCCCAAATTGAATTAAAGCAGTGGTCGTCGAGTGCTTCGACACAAATAAAGACAACACTCAAAAATTGTTTAGAAAAGCGCAAAAACTTTAGCGAAAATCTGATGACTTTTCCTAAACAACTACAAAATTTTATCTCTACAATTCCAGATTCATCATGGCATAAACAATTACCAGAATCTTTAACTGGCTTTGATAGCTTAATCGAGCAGTACAGTCAATGGGATAAAGCTTATGCAATCGCTAATGAATTAGACAGGCAAATTACAGATGCTTTCGATAAGACAACCATCCATTTACCTAGTGAAGAAACTATTGCTTCGGCAACTAAAATGCTGCCTGTTAAGAATTTAGATGTTGTCTCAGCGATTCATCAACTAAAGCAAATTACTCGACTTAATATTGCCGAAATAAAAAAGCCACTGAGTTTTTGGAAACGGGCGATCGAAGGAATATTAGCAGTTGCTTCGAGTCTGGGATGGTGTCAACCAAGTCGTAGAGTGAAAGCAGTTGCCACATTGGAAGCAATTAGAAGACAGGGACATCAGATTGTTCGAGGTTCAGAACCAAACAATTCCAGAATTATTATTGAGTCTGTTACTCCTAAGATTGTTAATAGTATTGTTACCAATGTCGATCGCTGGCTTAACGAATTAGATATTCAGACAAAACAACAGCTTCAATTACTGGAAAAGGAACTAAGTAACCTCGAAGGATGGTTGTCAGAAATTCAACAACAAATATTCAAAACTCAAAAAGAATTAACAACTGTCAGTCAAGACGTTGAGATTAGTACCGATTCTGTCAATAAACTTTTACATAATCTGTCGCAAATACCACAGATTCCAGTCCAACTTAAAGATTTAGCCTCTGAGTATCTTCAAAACCCAGCCAAAATAACGATTGAAGCATCTCGATTATCAGCCCAAATAAATTATTGGCAAAATTGTGTTGTTCGGCTTGAAGCGTTGACTGAATCATTTAACCCTTCAGAAATACTTTCAAGTACAAAAACTAAAATTAATGACGAGATAGAAACTCAAAACCAAATTATTCTTGAATCCAACAGAGAATTACAGCAATTCGAGCAGCAAATCAAGCAAATTAAAGCTCAACTACAGCAGCATCTAGACAATAGAGAGCAGAAACGGTATTGGTGGCAGGAATATTGGCAAACTATTCCTGACTCTCTCAAACCAGAAGAAGAATTTACAGAGTTATTCGAGCTAACTTTCTTACGCAGATTTAAACTTCAGTTCGAGGTTTGGCAACAACAATTAGGGGTAATAGAGGCTTATCTCAACCGATATCAAAATTTAATGTCCGACTGGATTGAGGGACTAAAAAATCCTTCTGAGCAAAATCGTCACGAACTAAGAAGAATTTATTTGGATAACGCCAATGTCATCGGCATTACTTGTAGTCAATCAGCTAAGGGAGATTTTTCTAAAGAGTTTGAATCTTTTGATGTAGTCATTATTGATGAGGTCAGTAAATGCACTCCTCCTGAGTTGTTAATTCCTGCTTTAAAAGCCAAAAAATTAGTGCTAGTGGGCGACCATCGACAGTTACCACCTATGCTCAACAATGACACTATAGAAGAAATTGCTGAAGAATTAGGTACTACAACAGAAGAGCTTAATTACTTAAAAGAGTCTCTATTCAAAAATTTATTTGAATCTGCTCCAGAGAGTATTAAAAAGATGCTGACCATTCAGTATCGAATGCACCCTCAAATTATGGGAGCAATCAATCAGTTTTATGAAGATAATCTTGAATGTGGTTTGACTAATCCAGACGAGCAACGCAGTCATAATCTAGCTAATTATAATATCCAAGATAATAACCATATAGTTTGGGTAAAAACTCCTCAAAATCGAGAATTTAGAGAACAACAAGATGGAACTTCATCGATTAACGAGAAAGAAATTAAACTCATTGAAAAAATTTGCCAACAATTCGAGCAAACTTGGTCGGTTCGAGTGAACCAAGGACAACCCAGAAAAGAAATAGGAATAATTACTTTCTATGGTCGCCAATTAAAGTTAATTGAATCAACAATAGACCCCAAAAAGTTTCCTTCTCTGCATATTCGTACTGGTACAGTTGACAGATTTCAAGGAATGGAAAGACAAGTCATCATTGTCAGCATGGTACGAAACAACAATCAGAAAAATGTTGGATTTGCCAAAAAACCAGAACGGGTGAATGTTGCTTTTTCTCGCGCTCAAGAATTGCTGGTGATTATCGGTTGTCATGAACTGTTTACTCAGTTCCCGATATACTCCAAAGTTTCAGATGTTATTCGCCTATATGGAGGTTTAATCGATGTTTCTGACATCCTCTGATAGACCAATTGACCCAGAATTAAAGCACATAGTAGAAGAAATTGAACGGAAAAGCCCCAGCTTATCCGTTTTGGCTGCTCGTCAGTTAGGCTACTATGTATCTCAAACTCCTATTAAAATTGAAATTGCTAAATCGCGCCAGTTGAATATATTAGAAGATTTTATTTTCCGCGCAGGTGTCGAATTTGACCCTCCAGCAACTGAAGATGAATTAGCCACTGTGCTAGGGTTAGACCCGATATTTATTAAAAACACTACAGCAACTCTGCGGAATGTACATACTTTGGAAACAGAACCAGAATCTGTTATTAAACTTACCCCTGTTGGACAGGAATTTTATCGCGATCATTCCGTCCCAGAATCTCCAGAAACTCAAATTATTTATGCAATATCAAAACCATTTAGCAAAATTGTAGAATCTTCTCCTATTGAAAATGAAAATGAAGCAATAGACTATCTAACTAACTATATCTATATATCGATTGATGATAGGATTGAAAGCTATGCCAGCTTATCACTTTCCGAATTACGAAAACTAATTCAAAATTTAAATTTAGGGTTGCACTCTTTTGAAAAGGATAAATTTGTTATTGATTTTGAAGTAAAAGATATTGCCAAGATAATCTGGAGAACTTTATCAGTAATTGTTATTTTTGATGTCTTAGAAGATAATTTTAGGATTCAAGCTAGAGAAGGGGGAAAGGTTTTAGAGGATGCTTCTATTTGGCTAAATAACTTATTGATAGAAGAGAAGATAGCTTTAAATGATTTGTGCCAATTGACAAATGAAGAAATTAACTATCAATGTCAAAAAGTTGCCGAACGCAAAAATGCTGAAGTTGAAAAGAGAGTTGAAATAGTTAGACAGAAGGCATTAGATAATCTCCGCCAACAACAGGAATCTAGTTCTGAACCAACAAATACTAAGTCTGGTACTGTAGAACAGTTACGTGGTGGTAAAATTTCTCAGGAACTAGCAAACATTTTAGATTCTGCTAAACATCAAGTTCTTATTTATTCTCCTTGGATAAGTGCAAGAGTTGTCAACGACAGATTTATTAAACGTCTCCAAAAGTTGGCTAACAAAGGAGTTTGGATTTTAATTGGATACGGAATTGCCCAGAGTGAAAAAGAGGAAGAAAGACCAATTCCAGAACAAGTTAGGGAACAATTACAAGGTATTTTAACCAAAGAAGGAATACCTGCGGTACAAGTTTTCTGGCTGGGTGGTTCTCATGCCAAAGAATTAATTGTTGACCGAAGAATTCATCTTTTAGGTTCTAATAACCTTCTTTCTTTTCGCGCTAGTTCTGGCTTGTGGGATGAATCAGTATATAAAGTAACAATACCAGAACAAGTTCAACAAGCTTACGAATTTTATGCCCGACGTTTTCAAGCCTTAGCAGAAGAATTGTGGAACATTTCTCTGGAAAACAAAAATATTGAATTAGCTACACAAGCTCTCTGTTTGTGTGGAGCATTGGGGATGGAAGAAATGGCATTAATTCAAATAAAAGCAAATGACTGGGAAGAACTTTATTCCGTATGGATTTCTCTAGTCAGACAAGGAATAAGAGCGCAGAAAATACTACCTGATTCAGCTTGTTTTCAACAATTAAAAGAGCTAGAGCAATTAAGTGGTCAATATCCCCCAGAAAAATTTGACAAAGTTTAAAATTATCTTATTTTATATCCACCGCTCTGCAAGATTACATTTTGCGACCAAGAAAAACAATTAAATACCAATAAAAAATTCACCTTTCAATTGCCATGCGTCAAATAATTCTAAAATTACAAATAGTTTTTTTGTTCACTCTAACGTCCATCTGAATAGACTTTGTACTACTATATTTAGTACTTTTAGTTGTGAAAATTCTTAATTCCCCAAACAACGGAGAAAGACTTGGTAAAGATTGCTCTGGATGCAGTGGCTTGGCAATTAATCTCTGTCAGGATCAAGAGTGATGAAATTAGAAAGTGAAACAAAAATCTGTGGGGAGAGTCTAATGAGATTGAGAGTGTTCTAAATTTTAGAGACGGTGCAGAATTGGGGGTCTATATCAATGATCCTTTTTTTCTTCTTTTGAGGTCTAGAATTGTATTTAACTCGAATAATAAAATAACTTGGAGTAAGTAATTGATTAGTTATGAAAAAACAACTTGTCAGCCAACTATATCCCAGGATGATCATGACGAGTTTATTGGCGGTGGTTTTGGTTCCGACCCAATCTGCTGCTGCTGGTGATTTACTCCGTGATATTGGGATTGGTGCTGCAACCAATGTGGTAACGGGAGAAGTGCTCAATAATGGTTCTACAGTCGGTAATGCAGTTAAAGGGGCGGCTACGGGAGCTGCGGTAAGTGCGACTCATGATCGAAACAATAATTCAGTCGGTGGTACGATTCAAGACGCGGGGATTGGAGCTGCGACCAACGTGGTGACAGGAGAAATCATTAATGATGATAGTAGTGTAGGAGAAAATGCGGTAACAGGAGCTGCCACAGGGGCATTGATCAATATCTTTAAATAATTGACCAGCTCTGAGGAGAACGAGTTCTTGGTAAATAATCTGCATAGTCTATTTCGTTGGAGAATTATGGACGATTGTCTATAATTCTCAAGTCGCAAAATCTCAAGAACGAGAGAGAAAAGAAGGAAGTGAAGGAGATTTACGGCAACGAAGTTTAATTAGCTCATTCTGTAATTGGTCATGTTTAGCTTGGAGTAGTCGGTACTCGTGAAGAATAGCGAGATAGTCTTCAAAGTGGGAAACAGCATACTCGTGTGCTTGTTGTGGATGATCGTGAAGAAAGCGTCGGAAACGCTCAGACTCGAATTTGTATTCAATTGGTAAAGATTCCATTGTTTTTGATAAAGAAATTAAGATATGGGAAGAAAGATTAAGTTGCAGGGGAAATCAAGAAAAGCTTCCCCTTTTATTGAACTAGAGATTAAATTGGCGTTGGGTATTGATGTAGAGAGTTATAGCTAAAGTACGAATAGAGTCTTCAGTTTGAACTTTGTCGGTAAATTTCTTGTTGGCAGTATCAAGACAGAAAGAGAGAAGATCAGCTTGAGATTCAACATAGGAAGCAATCTCCTTTTTCAGCTCAGGAGATAACTCAGGGGTAGATTGAGGTGTAGAAGAAGGAGCAGATTGAGGAATAGCAAGCTGTCGAGTAGTTTTACCATCACGTTCGCTATAGATAAGCTGTATAGGTGAGCCTTTACTTAAGGTGGAGTGAGGAGTGCGACCAGCAGCAAAGTAAAGACGTTCTTCACTACCATCATTCATAGAGAGGACAATAGTTTGCTGTTGTTGCTCAGGATTAAACTTGTTGGGAAAAGTCTTACCAGCAGGGTACTTAACTGTACCAGATTTAATGTGAGTCATAAGAGAAATATGTAGTATAAAAGAAGTAATTGAGGCTTAAAGTCTTCCTCTGGAGGAACTTTCATGACGAACCTTGTAAAGAAAAGCATCAAGTTCGCTACCAGGAAGAATTTGGATACGAAAGAGAGGAGAATAAAGATGGCTAGTAGCATTAAAGTAAGAAATCATAGCTAAGATAACGGTTTCAATTTCTTTAAAACCAGAAGCCAAGAAATAGTTATTATTCTCGTCTTTAAAGATAGTGATGGTAGGAAGCTGGTCAAATTCAGGGTCAGAAGATTCGAGAGGTTCAGAGGCTCTGATTTCAATTGAGAGAAGAGGAGCTGAAGTCATGATAAAAGCCGAGTAATAAAGATTTAAGATGGGTGGGAGATCTCTAAAGAGCGATTGGCTCTGCCACTGCCCTTCGGGCAATCGCTGTTGATGAAATTAATTCCACTAGAAATCTACGAGGCTGTGGCAGAAGTCGTGGTCATGGGAATAACTTGCTGTCAGAAAATCGTGAAACTCGGTTCTCAATCCTGGTAAATCCTTGAATAAAGACTTTGTGGAATAGATAAATAAGGCTTTTTGTCTAGAGTAGTACCAACAAACTTGATTGATTTGATATTGATTGTCCCAGTCTAAGAGAACATAGGCTATTTGCTGCCAGAGGTGTTGCCTAGTTAAAGGATGTTTTTTGAGAGTGGTAAAACACTTGATAAGAGAGCCATTTACAATTTGCTGGGCATCGGCATTGATAAATGAGCTACCGATAAAAGTAGGATTCAAAAAGTATTTATGTCTGGTTAAATTACTGTCGGTAGCATCCCAAACTGATGATATAGATTGAATCAAGTTAACTAAATCATTAATCAAGTTGTGGATGTAACTCAGCTCAGGCTTGAGTTTGTTGTTGTCCTGATTCATCAAAACAGAGGCTATTTCATGTACTGTTCCAGAACGGAATTCGGCTTCAAAAGCAGCAAATATAAGACAGGCAACAGCTTTTTCTTCAACAGTTTTTGCTGATAATAGTTGATTGGCAGTGGTCGCAGTCAGATGATTACTGGCTATTGTTTGGTCAAAACTGGACTCGAAAAAACCCAAGTGCCATCGAAAAGCATAGACAAAAGCAGTTCCAAGAAGGGCAAAATCTCTAATTTCCCCAGACGGTTTGATGATCTGGTTTCTGTTCATTTCTGCATTGTGATTACTGATTAAGCGATTAGCACAAAGAGATTGTTTCGACTGAAACCATTGATATAGAGGACTATCAGAATTTTTCAGTTCTCTGGTTAAACAAGTCATGATGGGTTCAATTAAGTAAAGAATTATGTTTCGTCGGGAAACATGATGGTGATTACGGGTGCAGGATCATCGATATCTTGTGGTCCAATTTGAGCAGAGAGACGATAGCAAGGTAGTGTATCTTCTTTGGCATCAGGTTTTCTTTCTGCTCCATTAACAATGACGGAAAATTGGATGAATGAGCTATCATTTTGTTGGCTCTTAGAAGCTAAAGCAGCCATATAGCAGATGTCCCAGACAATCGCACCTTTTCCCTGAGAGAGTTTCCAGACTTCAGCAGTAAAGTAAACGGGGAATCGAAACATTCTAGTATCGTTGGGAAATTGATCGCTAACGCAAACTTGAAACCCGTCCTCAATAGCTTGCTGGTGAGTATAAGAGTGAATGAGGTCTGATGGTTGAAATATCATATTTTGTCCTGAAAAGATAAGTGAGAGAAAGGGTTTGAAAGGCGATTGCTTTGATCGTCTTGATATTTAGTTAAAAGATTTCTTCAGTGCGGATAAGATGAGATTGATTAGCCTCGCAGATGTCATTCTCAGCTATCCAAATCGACTTAAAGTTAGGTTGGTAATTACTGCCAACTAATTCGTAATACCAGCTAGGTTCAGAGAGATAAGCCTCAGTGCTGCGGTAAAGTTCGGAGTTATACTTGCGACCGATGACGATGAAGCTTGCCCACTCTGTATGGTGTTCATCAGCGTCAATCACTTTAACGGTGCTGTCAATGGCCAACTCAGGATGAGGAGCATCGAGAGGATCGGTATCAGCAAAGAGATCGCAGTCATTGGTTCTCTGGTGGTGCTTCCTGGCTTGTTGCCCAAAAAGTTCGCACCAGCCCCTTCTATTAGGTTCGGAATAGTCATTGAAATGAGGGCATTGTGAACAAGTTTTAGTCTTCGATACTGGCTTGACTATTATTTGTTGTGGCATGATAAAAATACCTTGAATTGATTAAGGTTCAGAAGAGTAGTAACCGTCCAAAGTGGCTACTCTTCTTATGAAATCTTCATTAGTCTCTATCAAAAGCAAAACCATTATTAGCTGATCTGGCAGTGCTGCTTGAATAGAATCATCTTATCCAATTATTTGGTTATTGTCAAATTAATTGGATATATATGCTATATTTGGAATAATCAAATATAATTGGATATACAATCAATTGGAAAAACCCAAGTAAGAATATGATGGTAACGACCCTAATTAAGTCGTCTATCATGAAACTTTCTTTTGCTCAGTGGTTTAAGTTGCGTAGGAATTTAGTTGACGTAACTCAAGCTCAAATTGCAAAAGCACTAGATGTTAGACCCCAAACTGTTAGTAACTGGGAAAAAGGAGTATCTCAGCCCAGCTTAAATCCAGAGCAGACATTAAAACTCTGCTCAATACTAAAAATTAATCTTGAAGATTTAGCTAAAGGCTTTCGAGGAGAGGTATCAGTAGAAGAGTAGTTAGTTTAGTCAGCTTGAGCAACTATTCTCAAGAATTTGATAGTTTTTATCGAATTCAAGCTGATTGAGGATTTTCTAATTCTTGTAAAGCTTTAGCAATTGCTTTTCGTAAAAACTCAGTTCTATTTGGTATGGCTCGAACTTTTTCATCAACGTCTAATGGTAAACGTACGGAAATGGGTCTAGATGCCATTTCTGCTTGTCCACTTTCTACATATTTGCCGTTTTTAGAGTCTCTTAGATATTTCTGAGCCATATAACAAACAACTTCCTTAAGAAAGGATGTTAATCTTTTCTTCTTTGCTTAGTCAAGCAAATTAGACAATAATCCAAACTAGACAACAGCTTGAAACCGACGTATACGCAGGTTATAATTTTCTTGTTTGGGAATAGCGATCGCATTGGTTGGTAGCCTTTGGGCGATCGCTTTATATAACCAAATCCCATAAGGAGGGAATAAATGATTACTTCTATTGTAAAAGAGGTGCAGCAAAAGTGCATCTCTACATTCGCGCAGCAGCAAGGAAATCGCTTGAATGGAATAGGAGGTGCAGAATGAGTAATACATTTGCACCAAACATCAATTCTAAGCACGCTAGCGAATGGGTTGCTGGGAGTGGGGTTTCAGAAGAGATGGTCAAGCTGAATCCCAAGAGTATTAGCGAGAAAAAAGAAATTGCCAAGTTACTGAACTGGAGTAATTATCTAGGGAGTCCAGGATGGTACGTCAATTCGGTAGATTTAGAAACGGGACAACTAAGAGAATTTGGACAATTCAAGCCAAATAAAGCAATCCAGTTTCCAGATGGCGAGAAGCCAGTAAAGTATTTTACGTTTCCTAAAGGACGGGAAAATGAAGTAATTCTGTTGATTCCCGACCAAACGGCATGGTCAAAGATAGCCAAAAGATACAATGTGCCAATTCTGCCAGAAGATATCGACGAATCAAGACTGGACAAAGGGTTTTGGAAATGGATACATAATAACTCCCAAATACCCATCGAAGTAACAGAGGGAGCGAAGAAAGCGGGTTGTTTGTTGGCGAATGGATTGGTGGGCTTATGTTTAACGGGGGTATGGAACGGGAAGGTTAAGCGCTCGCTAAAAGCGATTCCGACTCTAGCCCCATTTTTGGCTAACGGTAGGGGAATTCATCTACTGTTTGATTCGGATGTGGCAGTTAAGCCTCAAGTACAAGAAGCACTCAAAACAATTGGATATCTTGCCCAGAGAGCGGGATGTATAGTGGGAGTTGGAACTTGGGAATATTCAGAAGCCACGAAAGGACTAGACGATTTGGTAGTAAATCAAGGAGTCGAAGCGTTGGAAGAAGTAATCGAAAACATCCAGCCATACAAAGAATGGCTCAAATCTATCTCATCTGCCAACACCAACGCTTCAAAAATGCAGTCAAGAAATACAGCGACCGCAGCCCTGTTAGATTACGTGAGAGACAAATATAGCGATCGCTTACGGTTAAACGAACTAGAAATGCAGATTGAATTAGATGGAAAGCCGTTTAATCTAGAGCGGTTTTATCTACATTTGGCAGAACACGATCGCCTGGAGGTAAATAAGACAAAAGCGATCGATGTATGTACACAAGTAGCAGAAGAAAACACCTACAATCCAGTAGCGGAGTATCTAAACCAAGTTGCCCGTAATAGTGAACTTGCGGATATAGATTCTTTATCAACTAAGTTTTTCGGGACATCAGATCCTATTTACGATATTTTTCTGAAAAAGACTTTAATTGCAGCAGTAGCGAGAGTGTATGCCCCTGGATGTAAGCATGACAATACATTGGTACTGCAAGGAGAACAAGGAATAGGCAAATCAACATTTTTTGATGTGTTGGCGGGAGATTGGTTTGGCGATTCGATGAAGTCAGGAAAAGATAAGGACGATCTTTTGGTGCTACGCAGGTCTTGGATTCAAGAATGGGGGGAGCTTGACAAAATCTTCTCCAAGAGACAGGCAGGAGATTTAAAGGCATTCCTGAGCTGCCGAAAAGATACATTTCGAGAGCCATATGCACGCACTACAAAAGACTATCCTCGACACTCAATAATAGTAGGTTCGGTTAACGATTCAAGTTTCTTGGTAGATTCGACAGGAAATAGGCGTTATTGGGTGATTCCCGTAGAGAAAAAGGAAATAGATATCAAACGATTGAAAAAAGAAAGAGATGCTATTTGGGCTTCTGCTGTGGCAGCATATCGGGAAGGAGAGACATGGTGGTTGTCAAAAGAAGAGGAAAAAAGAAATCTCAACAATAATTCTCGTTTCCAAATAATAGATGAATGGGCAGGTTTCGTTGCTGATTATATTCGGAATAGAACAGGGGTATCAATATCACAAGTACTGCTGGATGTATTTGATTTTGAGCTGAATAAGATCGGTCGTAGAGAACAAATGCGGGTAGCGAATATTCTCCAGATGTTAAATTGGCGCAAAGTGGGACAAAAATTACATCGAGGAAAAAGACAAGTAGTTTGGCAGGAGGCTTCGACTATACCTTCTGTAGGTATAGCAGAGGTGTTGCAGCCCGAAAGCCAGTCACAGCAAGGCTTGTCTATACCTACTATACCTACTACACCTAATTCTCAAACTTTTAATTCAGAGTTAAGAGAAGTAGTAGATAGTGAAAATATAAACTCTGAAAGAAAAGATTTCTCAGAAGGGGTTAAACCCATACAGGGTGAGGAATCTATACCTGCTGCTATACCTGTTGGTGAAG
This sequence comes from Pleurocapsa sp. PCC 7319, assembly GCF_000332195.1. Taxonomy (NCBI): domain Bacteria; kingdom Bacillati; phylum Cyanobacteriota; class Cyanophyceae; order Pleurocapsales; family Pleurocapsaceae; genus Pleurocapsa; species Pleurocapsa sp. PCC 7319. The sequence continues at coordinate 1,625 of NZ_KB235917.1, read as the reverse complement.
GTATAGATCGCGCTAAAAAATGGTCAGATTACCCTCATCCGAGCAAAGACGAATACACAATTAAAAACAGAGCGAGAAAAGTAGTAGAAAGAATTTTTGACTGTAGCACCAGGGCGGAACTAATCAATTTATACGCCTGTGGTCAAATTACGGCAGCAGAAGTGAAATGGTTGAGAGAAAATTATCTGACTTCGGCTCAATGCGAACGCCTTAATCAGATAGAGAATACAGAACAGGGAAATATATTTAAACAGGACGGATTTTTACACCTGAAACAGCAGATTACGAAGCAGGTTAGAAGACTTGGCTGGAGCAAGCAAAAAGCGATCGCCTATATTCAAGAAAGATATGGGGTCAGTAATAGAGTTGAGATGAGCATCGCTCAACTGAGGGAGATGAAAGATTGTCTTGCTCTAATGTCGAGTTAATCTTGAATCACGAAAGATGAATTGGATTAAATCAAGAAGGAGATAATTTTCTAGGTAAAGCAGGTTTAATCTTACAAAACTGTTATGTTGTAACCATTCTCAGCCAACTGAGCTAGAAGTTCTTCTCTACTGAAACCTTGATGCTTTCTGCTTAAATTATTCTCAATCCTTGCTTGATGCTGCTGGATGTTCTTTGGAGTAAGAGGATGCCAGCCTCTACTGCTCAAAATCTCTTGTGAAGAGAGAAATACCTCACTGTTATCAGTCATGATAGCCACATCGCCAGAAGTGGTTGTTACCCATTCTTTGATGTATTGAGCGTATATTTTTTCAACCTGCTTTCGAGAAAATTGTTTGCTTTTGCTCATGAGAAATCGGAGCGCGATTAATTAAGTATCTCTTTTCGTTATAGCTAATAATACCAATTCCCGTTCTTTTTGTTGACCTTTTGCTTATTCATGCCATAATTAGCATACTAATAAAATAAGTACTAATGAAGTGAAAAAACCTGTAGTTTGGCTGGGAAACTCCCTTGATGAGCTGCGGAAATTTCCTGATCATGTGCGAGATGAAATGGGCTATGCTCTATATTTGGCACAAATGGGTGATAAACACCAGAACTCAAAGCCTCTAAGGGGTTTTAAAGGTGCGGGAGTTTTAGAGATAGTTGATAATTTTAATGGGGATACTTATAGAACTGTTTACACGGTGAAGTTGGCAGGTGTAGTTTATGTACTCCATGCCTTTCAAAAGAAGTCAAAAAAAGGTATTGCCACCCCTCCAAAGGATATGGAGTTAATCAAGAAAAGACTAAAGTTAGCTATTGAAACCCATCAAGCAAACCAAAGATAAGGTAAAAAAATGAGTGATGACATAAGAGTACAACCTAGTAGCGGTAATGTATTTGCGGACTTGAATTTAGCAAATCCTGAAGAAAGACTAATTAAGGCTGAATTAGCGCGAAGAATTAGTGGAATTATCAGTCAAAAAGGTTTAACTCAAATCGAAGCTGCCGAGCTATTAGATATAGATCAGCCAAAGGTGTCAGCTTTAACCAGAGGAAAACTGGACGGCTTTTCGACCACACGCTTATTTCGTTTTTTAAATGCTTTGGGTAATGATATTGAAATTGTAGTCAAGCCCAAACCTGAGAATCGTTCCATGGCTAAAATTACTGTGGTAGAAAGTTAATTAAAC
>NZ_KB235916.1:37175-75539 GCF_000332195.1 Pleurocapsa sp. PCC 7319 | reverse complement strand
ATATAAATCTTGCTTATGATATAGGTTGTTGCATAGATACTCTTGATCTCTGTTTGCTCGCCGCTCTCAAAAGCATTGATATATATAGATTATAGCTTTTGGACTGCTTGGTGATTGCGCGGAGCGCAGTGGCAAAGCCAATCGCATTACTTGTATCGCTTTTCTATATCAATTTCGTGATCCCCGCGGTAATTCTTAGCTTATCGATACACAATTCTTATATGATATAGATTTTTTATGCTTGGTATATCGATAAATATCAGTATAGATTTGTTGATATTGATTCTTGTTTTCTCTTGCTCCTCTTTGATCTATATATATCAATACTTTTAGCCTGATATTTTGGCTGCAACTCAAATCTACTCGTTATTTGATGAGCTTTTTTCTGTATCAGTATATAAGAATCTTTAATTTCATATTGTTGATTTTGATATAGATATAGTATATGATATAGATGTAGATGTAGATGAATAGATAAGGACTCGAACAATTTAATCGGTCTGGCAACGAACCAGGATAAATAATCACGGCGAACTATTAACAACACAATACATTTACCCCAAATGCCTATCATCTCTTTTTCTCTCAATCCTCAACAACAAGCTTTCGTTTCTCAATACATTGCACCGCTCTTTCACAACTCTTTTCTAGTTATCTCCTTCGAGGAGTTAGAAGCGATCTCTGATGCTTCTGAATCCGTTTTTAGCTTTGACCAATGGGAGCAACTTTGCTGCGATCTTCATTGGGCTTAAGCTTTTTTGGCGATTGCCTCTGCCACTGCCCTTCCTGCAATCGCTCTCCTGGTCGCCTTACTCTCTTCTCTTCTCATTTTTTGATTATCTGATTTAGTGTTCTTATAGTGTTTTCACAGTGCTATAATTACACTGTATCATCTCAACCTTCTTGTCACCCGTGACACAAAATACTTTTCCTGACAATTCTCAAGTCATCAATCTTCCGTCTCCAGACAAGTCTAATTCTTCTGGCGATACCGATCTCACCCCTAAAAGAATGACTATTTCTTTTTCTGCCGAACTCAATCAACATCTTGTTTGGTTGGCTCAACAACAGGGTATTTCTCAAGCTGAAGCTGTTCGCAAAGCTGTTGCTCTCGAATCTTATTTACGTCAGGCTCTTCAAAAACCTGGTGCTAAATTACTTATTGAAGATGAATCTTCCGTTCGCGAGATTATTATCCGCTAATCTCCTTCTATACTATTGGACTTCATCGTACCGCGAATGCACCTCAGCCCTGTTGTACTATGTGCTGTCTCTGGCAGAATCGCGCTTATAATCCTCAGTAAAATATCATTCCAACCCATGCTCAAAAGTTACGAAGCAAATCTCGAAAATGGTCAGATAAAATGGCTTTCAGACAAGCCAAAATCAACATCTGCCCGTGTTATTGTAACTATCGTTGAAGATACTTCACTACCAGTAAAACGTCGTGTTCCTCCTGCTTCTATTGCTGGTAAAGGTAAAACTTTAGGCAATTTGGTCGAGCCAATCGTTTCCGAACAAGATTGGCAATGTCTCCAATAATTGTTCTCGACACTCATATCTGGATTTGGTTTGTTACTCAAGAATTTTCTCGCTTCCCCTCGAATTGGCGAGAAGAAATTGAATTAGCAGAGCGAGTCGGTATTTCTCCTGTCTCTTGTTATGAAGTAGCATTAGCACACCAAAAAGGTAGACTAGAATTGCCTTGTAGCGTTGCCCTTTGGCTGGAAAATGCTCTAAAACCAACAGGTATTGAATTGCTTCCTCTAACTGCCAATATTGCCTTTCAAGCAGTCAGCTTGTCTCCCGTTCACAAAGACCCCTTCGACCGCCTGATTATTGCTACAGCTATCATCTATCAAGCTAAATTGGCTAGTATTGATGGTTTGTTTTCTCAATATCCCGAAATAAATCCCAACCTAATGCAATAGTTTATTCAGTTTCTTTTTTCTCAGACCAACCATATCGCGATCACTTTATCTATATCATTTCTTTTGACTTTTACTAATCTATAACGTTATACTATTGATATAGATGTTCATGCCTTATCTTTCTATCTATCATGCTCGATACTTCCTCTCCACAATACGAAAGAGCTATCCAATGCGCCCGTACTCAATGGCTCAAACGCCTCTTAGAAGAATTTCTTCCTCAGTTAATTCCTCTTACTAATAGCGATCGCGATCGCTCAAAAGCTAAACTGTTTGATGCTCTGCTCAAAGATAAGTTTGTTGAGCGTGGTCTTACTTCTCCCTCTCAACAAAAGAATCGTATTACCGATGTCAGAAATGCGATTAAGGTTTTTGACCCCCAACATCCTGTTTTAAGTGTTGTCGGCTTGTCTTCATCTGAATGGATCGAAATTAATTCTCAAGCTGCCTCTGTTACTCATCACCGTTCTACTCAATTCTTGGACAATCCCAATGCCATCGCCCAAACCAAACCGCTTTGGATTTACTCCAGAGCCATACTTGGTCTGATCTTGCTGCTGGTTTGGCTGTCGTCACTGGTCGTCGGGTTAGCGAAGTTCTTCAATCTGCTTCTTTTCAACTAGTTTCTCAATTTTCCGTCCTCTTTGTTGGGGCTGCTAAACGTCGTCACGAGTCTCTTCCTTTGGAATTTGAAATTCCTACTCTCGTTGAAGCTCCTTTGGTTCTTGATGCTATTTCTCGCTTACGTTCTCTTTTGGATACTCAAGGTCTGACCAACCGCCAAATCAATGACAAGTACGAACCTATTGTTGCTCGTGCTTGTGACCGCCACTTCCGTGATTTAGTTCCTACTAGAGATGGTAAGAATAATCTTTACTCTCATTTGTTTCGTGCTGTCTACGCTACTATTGCTACTCATTGGTTTTGTCCTCCCTCTGTTAGCGATTTGGAGTTTCGAGCCTACATCCAAGGACATTTTAAGATTCTCGACGAGAAGAATCCCACTAAACAAACCGACATGGCTTCTTCTCGTCATTACTGGGATTATAAAATTAGCGACGGTCATGGTAATGTTGACGGTCGTTTGGGTATTCGTCTCGATGAAGATGGAGTTGAGATTCTTAAGGCTTTTGCTCCTCAACCCCAAAAGACTACTACTACTGAAAATCTCGGTCGGCTCGTCAAAATTACTGTCACACAAAGCGATCGCTCTGCCCTGGCTCACATTCAAGAGCGGTTTGGTCTCCAAACGCGAGCCAATGCTAATCATTACGTTCTGAATCTTGCTCAATCTCTCATTGATACTGCTGAGCGCCTCAATCTTTCTCCTGAAGTTCTGCTCGAACGATTAGATAGTTTTGAAGACTCTTCTTCCTCTGTTTCCCCTTCCACAACTGCTACTGATATGGAAGAGAATCAAGAGCCTGTTTTCGCCACGGAAGACAGGGAACCTGTTACTGAATCAGAGTCAAAGGTTTCTCATACTCAAATCCTTTTTGAGAAGATGGATCAGCAATTAAACCAAATGAGTCAGCAGCAACTTTCTTTGGATAATTTAACTCATGCTATTGGCGAACTTGTTCGTGTTTTTGACCATAGTCTTTCTTCCATCTCTCCCACTCAGGTTCCTCAACAGCCAGCTAAGTCCTCTCCTCTTTCTCAGAGTGCATTGGTTCAATCAAGTAAACCAACACAGCAACCTCAAAAAACTCCCCCAAAACCACAATCTGAGGTTTCTGGACGCAAGTCACATTCGATGCAGGTTCGCCAGAAAGTCAATCAATATATTGATGCGATTATGGCTTTTAATGATGTCCTAGATCGTCCTCATGGCGAAAAATGGGCTATTAGTGTTGCTGGCTTAAAACGTTAGGGCGAACGCATCTTAATCGTGATAAAAAAGGAGTTAGGATAAAGATATTAAAATCAACTTATCTGATAAGTTGAAATAAGCCTAAATAACCCTTATATAAGAGAAAAAAAGGTGTATAAAGCTAATTTTGGCAGCTCAAAATTATGCTTGATTCTCCACTTGCTCAAACAAGCATTTCAACCAAAAAATGAGAGATGATTGCGGGTTCTTAAAGACCTAAAACTTTAGCCAAATATTGATTATCCCAAGCTGCCTTGAGTCTTTTATTAGCTACACCAACCTTGGCAGTCTTTTCCCTCGATAAAAGATTCAAAGCCATCTTTCTCAATTGGGATAGGTTTTCGGGGGCATGGTCGGAGTGGACTGGAGAATCATCCTCTTTAAAAGCTACGTCTAAGACCCAATGGACATTGTTCTCCACACCCCAATGACTGCGTACAGCATGAGCTAGTACTTGAGCATTACTGCTAAAACTGTTGAGATAATATCGTCTATTCGTTGTTGTTTCGCCATCGACTTTTCTGACAGATTCGATTAAGCCAATGCTTTGCAGACCAGACCATTTCGACTCATCAAAGAACAATTCTGTGACTGGCATTGTCCAATGACGACGTATTTCCGTTCTTCCATGACCCTTTTCGATAGTGCGATGGAAATCATGCTCTACCTCTGACCAATCACTCTCTTCTGCTTGGTCAAATAAATTTACTACCTCCTGGAAAAGATTTGGCTGATTTTCTTTCAATGCCAGACAATAATCAGCACCGTTATCTTGAATCAACTTAGCTATCTTCGTCTGAGTCCCCATCGCATCTATAGTTACTAAGCATCCACATAGTTCTAATACCTCGATTAATTCTGGGATTGCTGTAATCTCATTGGATTTATTCTTTACCTTTGTCTGACCTAGAACCAATCTTTGTTCTGTTGCCCATGCGTTGACTATATGAATCGCTTTTTTCCCTTTGCTCTTAGAGCCAGAATGTTTAGCCGTTTTGCCATCAATACTGATTATCTCTCCTGGAATTAGTTCTGATATTGATTTGACCCAATCTCGAAAACATTGTTCAAATTCTTTTGGGTCAATTCTCGCAAATACCCTCGAAATGGTGTCATGAGAAGGAATACCATTTGGTAGTTCCAAAAACTGCTGTAACCATTCTTCTTTGGCATTTCCGTATTGTTCCATTGCTACCCAATTATCGGCACCGCACAGCATTCCACAGATTGCAATAGCTAGAATATCGATTAGTTTATGGTCTTTGGTTCTGTCTATTCTGGGGTCGGTCAAATTGGTAAAATGATCTAACAAAGTAATCTTTGGCTTTAGCTTCATTCTCCCTTAGTTACGCTCTAGTTTCATACCAAATTAATTTATCATTTTCACTCAATTTAAGATGCGTTTGCCCTAGCTCAATACCAAGTATGACTTCTTAAAAGTATGTTCTAGTAGTTAGATGCGAATTTTAGTTTCTCAAAGCTGTTGTTTTCTTTGGAAGCGTTTGATTATTTTTTAACCTACATACTTATTTTCAATTAAAATATATTGCAAAGTTTTGTAAATATTTGGCTTGTTAATTGTCATGACTGAGTAATGACAAACAGAGGATATGTCATGACTGAGTAATGACAAAAAATTATTACAAACATAATATTCAACTTGGTTTAGCTATTTTATTAAATTTTTTTGATTTATTTGTCATGACTGAGTAATGACTGAGTAATGACAAATAGAGAATATGTCATGACAATCTATGTTTTTTCAGGATTTTCTAGATTTTTGAAAAAATCGCTTTTTTTTGTAGTACAGAATTAGCTAGCAATGTTAACTGCGGCATATTTTTGATAGCTTGTCTTTCTCCGAGAAAATCATTAATTTGAGAATATCGATGCATAACAAAACACATCGAGCCCATCACACTAATTAATAACTACAAAACAACTTCATGAGCTGATGAGCCAAACTGATGAATTACGAATTAGAGTTCCCAGAGAACTCAAACAAACCTTGAAAAGTTTAGCCAAGGCTAAAAATATTACTCTCAATGACCTAAGTATCTTGCTTTTAAATCAGCTGCTGAAAAGAAAACCCAACTTACTCTCTAGTTTGAATTCCTTAGTTGGTCGTCATCAAGCAGATCGAGAAATGCTTCAAAGCTATAACCGACTTCTCTCAAGCTATAGTCTGTTGATCTCAGAATCACCCGAAAATCGAAATCGCTTTATTTACAAAAGTAATTGCTTCATCGACGAAGCTCACAACTTTATTCAACAACTAGTCACAAAACATCAACAGCTTGAGGAATAATCGCTTTGATTGGAAAAGTTAGCCGAGGTCAAAATTTTAGTTCCACCATACGATATGTTTTAGGAGCCCAGAAAAAAGCCCAGGTTGTCTTTGCCAACTTGGCTGAAGCTTTTCATGGTGATGTTGAAACGATAGTTGATAGATTCTCTAACCAAGCTTCCCTCAACTTGCGTGTTAAAAAGCCTGTCTACCATTTATCTATTTCACCAGCCATTGATGACTCTCTCTCCAATGCTGATTGGTCTGAATTGGTTTTCGAGTTAGTTGATGAACTAGAACTGAACCATCATCAAGTGATTGCTGTGATTCACCAAGATACCTATTTTCCCCATAGCAACAAGTTGAGAAAGCATCTGCACCTAGTTGCCAATGCTGTCGGTTTTGACTGTCAATGTGCCAACTTTTATTATGACTATTACAAGATCGAAAATTTCCTCCGTAATTTTGAACAGCAGCGAAATCTGACCCAATTAGGATTTGATTGGACAAATTTTTGGTCTGCCAGAAACAGGGAAAAAACTCAACATCTCGATGGGACAAAAGATTATGGTCAAGAGTCGAAGCTAGTTAATAATCAACATGGTGCTTGGACAATGGGAGGAAATACGTCGCCAAACCAAAGGCTCCCCTACCAAGTTCCCCACACTCAATTACCAAAACAATCTCAGAAAGCATCTTCTATTTCGGCAGAAACAGTTTACAACAATTTTCTGAACTACTTTAAATCAGTTGATGAATTTTCTAATATTACTCACCAAGAAAAGTATCAAGTTGATAGTAAAACCTTTGGTGAAATTACTTTAAACTCCTCAAAAAATAACCAAACCATTTCATTAGTCAAAGACAATATACATATCTACTATGCCGAACTTCAAAATAATCAATGGCAAGAAAAAAAGAATATTTTATCTGCTCAGCAGATCGCGAAGCTCAAAAAATTGCCACAAACCCAAGAACAAGTGGCTGAAGATTATTCACCCAAATATTTAGCTAACTTATTACAGAATAGATTACTCGAATCAAACCAAATAGAAAAAACCATTAAATGGAAGTTTGATGATGAAAATAAAAGAGTTGGTTTTTATACTTTCAAAGTTACTCAAACATCTAATCCAGAACAGATTTTAATACTAGGTAAAGATGAAAATGATTTAGATATCTTTACAGCAAAAATCAAAAGTAATGGTGTGATTCATATTGCTAAAAATCAAATTCCCCTAAACCATATCCGCAAGTTAATCGAACAACAAAACCAATCAAGACCAAATCCAGAAACAGCCAAGTCTCATACAGAAAAGTTAGTTAGAAAACCCAAGAAAACATTAAAAAGATCTAGATAAAATGATTTCTTCTACCTCGACAATCAAAACTCATAGCTGGAATTTTCGGATTAACTCTTCTTAAACCCTAGTAAATAGAGTCAAAGAGAGTTAATAATAGAGTCAGCCAAAAAAAAGGAGCAGATTAAATGTTTTTCAACAAACTTAAACCTGAAGAGCCAAAACAGCAGCTACCAGTTGACGTAAATAACTATAGTCACAAAAAAAAGTGACTTGATGCCTTCTACTTGCTGGAGTAACTTTGTTTTTCAGCCCAACTAGACTATCCAAAAGCTAATCCTAAGCGATTACCAGTCGCTTACTACAAGTGGTAACACCAAATCCACTACCAATAAAATTATTTTATTAGCTTCAGGATAGCCTAATTATTGATGTTTAGGAAGGATGGCAGTCAATACTTCTCGTAGAAAAAATTTTTATTAACTGATGATGTTAGGAAAAAGGCTTAGATACAAAGGAATAAGGTAGAGCTAACGACGTAAGTAGATTCTTATAAAGGCTTATAAAGGGGAAAGAAACAAAGGAACAAAGGTCTACGCAAGTAGCAGATGAATCTTCCTTTCCCCGCTCAGAAGTAGCTTGACCCTTGACCCTGATGAAGACCTTTAACCTTTTCCCAGACATAACCAATCAATAAAGATACCTATAACTTGAAGTATTGAGTCAGCACTAGCTAGATTCGCCAACTTTCTTCAGTACAAAGTTACTTCCATAACAAATAGAAGGTTCACCCCGCAAACAATACAAACAGGTGAACCCCATGAAAAAATTCATTTCTAATCAGGATTATCGTACAAACTACCAAAATTATCCATCTGGACGACTGCAATCGCTACAGAATTCGCTACCACCACACTTCAAGAACACCTCTTGTGACTTGGGAGGTGTGGTATGAAATTTATTCCTACCAAACAAAACAACTCTTGCCCAATTTGCCAAAATACTTCTGGCGACTGTCGTCTAGGACAGAACAATCTAGTCCTCTGTCACAGTTATATCGAACAAGACTCAGGAATAGCTGGTTATAGATGGACTAAAACATCGTCTAATGGTGTTTGGGGCGTTCATGCCAGAGATAATGCTCAAGAGTTCAATCGGCAACAATACGAGCTTAATAAGCAAATTAGGCAAGACCAGAAGCGCAATCAGAAACAATTCTTAGCTGACAACGCCCTTAATGCTGATGGTCGAGATCTAGCTATCAGAAAATTAGCAGCCAAAGTTGGATTGAGCGATCGCGACCAACAATCATTATCTGCTCGCGGTTTATCTAAAGCTGAGATAACAGATGGTCTATTCTTCTCTATTGACCCTTGGAAACGATTTAATTTAGATTTACCAGAGAATTTACCAGGAGTACTTGGCGATAGATTTACTACCAGAGACGACGGTTATAGCTGCCCTGCATTCGATCAACACGGACGGGTTATTGGCTGGCAGTTGAGAGTACACGGAGTAACCGAGAGGAACAAATATCGTTGGGCTAAAAGTACCTTTTCTTCTCATCTTCCTAATGGTGAACTACCCGTCACCATAGTAAAGCCCATTGAGAATGCCTCGAAAACGCTTTATTTATCCGAAGGCATACTCAAACCCTATGTTGCCAGCAAAAGACATAATCTAGCCGTTTGTGGTGCTGCTGGTGGACATTTTCGGGGTAGTCCCGAACAACTTACACAAATCGTCTCTGATTATGAGCAATTGGTACTCGTTCCTGATGCTGGTGATGCTCTTAACAGCCATGTAATGAGACGTTGGTCGCAACAAATTGAGTTTCTCCAGCGATTTGGTAAGACCATTACAATCCTCTGGTGGGGGCAACTCAGCAAGGAGCAATTTGAAGATTTTGATGAGATTGATGCCGCCACTTTGGCTAATGCCCAATATCTATCGCCAACAGAATTTTACGAACTCGCCAAAAAGCAGCGATATCTTCAACAGCAATGGGATAACTGGAGAAACTATAAACAGTTTTCTCCCCAGATAAAAATTGAGAAAAAATATATTGAGTTTGGTTTACCACAATCGAACACTATTGCCTTGATTAATTCGGGATTAGGTTCGGGTAAAACCACCGAACTAATTAAGAATTTATTGTCGGTTCAAAACTATGGCATTATCGGTCTCGGATATCGCAATACTTTACTCTTGCAGTTCAACGAAAAAGCTAAACAGCTCGGATTTTACCATCTTCAGTCTGATAAGAATCTCAGGGAATTTAGTCTAGACGATCCTGGAGTCAAAGTTACTAACTGTATTGATAGCCTAATTCATTATGAACCAGACCAGTTTGACCACAAAATTGTTGTCATTGATGAGATTATTTCCGTACTTAAACACTTTCTGTTCTCATCCACTATCAAGCAATTTAGCCAGGTCAAACAGTTATTTACTGAGATGGTTAATCGCTGCGATCGCCTCATCTGCCTTGACGCTCATCTGCAAGACTGGGCAGTTAAATTCTTCCAAGAATTATGTCCCAGTAAGCAAATAGTAACCATTGAGAATACCCATCAAGGTGACAAGGCACAGATTTATCTACTTGAAGGTACTGTTGATATTGATGAGAAAATTCGAGTTAACGATCGCACTCCTTGGGTCCAAAAATTACTCAATAGTTATTGTCCTGTCATTGCCAGCGATTCTCAAGTTTTCTGTGAGTCAATAGAGAACTTATTACTAGAACAAGGCAGAACGGGCATTAGAATTGATTCTAAGACTGTCTCAGAGAACCACGTTAAAGAGTTCTTTACTAACCCCGAGCGGTACATTCGGGAACATCAACCAGAATACATAATTTATTCTCCCAGTGCCGAATCTGGTTTAGATATTCCCACTCAGGATTACTTCAGCGAGCATTTTTGCTTCTTTTTTGGCTGCTTAGATGTCGATAGCATGATTCAAATGCTCGGCAGGGTTAGAGATACCAATGTACCTAAATTTGTTTGGTGTAAGCAATTTATTCGGTCTGAAGATAGTATTCGTCGTCCTTCTAATGTTGAGAGCATTCAAGCTGATAGAGCGCGAGCGTTAATGTCAGAATTGCATTCAACTCTTAATAGTATTGAGTCTCCAGAAATCAAAATAGCCTACTTACAGCAAGTTTACCAAGATAATCTTGACCCCTACACCACCACTGCTGACACGATCACAGCTATCCGCAATCATGAGTTTAGTAATTATCGAAAATGCCTCAAACAACAACTGCTCAACTCTGGTTATCCAGTTGAAGCTGTCACTCTAGAATCAATTAGCCAAAGAAAGACAATCGCTAAGAAAGAAAAAGAAGCTCAGACCGAAGTTAAGCAGCAAAACAGTCAAGATATTTTTGCTGCCAGCGATAAATATCTGGGACAAAAACAAATCAAACTTGATTTTGATGCTAACTGGGAGACTCGCTGCGCAGTAATGAAGGCTGGTTTAGTTTCTCGACTTCCTGGCATTAATCACAATCGGATCTGGAGTCCCGATTTTATTAAACAAGTTAAATACGATCAACCCCGATTGATTAGACAATGCGAGCTATATCATCTACTCGAAAATCCCGATTTAGCTAAACAGTTATCGATTGAGAAATACAACCGAATATTTAATCAAGGTAACATTGATGCACCCTGGAAGCTGAGACAGGACTACTTAAAGATCAAAGCACTCAGAGATGTTGGCATCTACGATTTTATTCAAAACATTCTGGAACACCCAGAATATGTCTATGACGAGAAAACCCCTGAAGTTCGATCCATTCTCCAAAAATGTCAATACCAGAAACATCGGCAAGTTTTAGGCACTCCTGGTAAGACACCGATTAAATTCTTGAATAACCTCTTGCGCTCACTGGGGTTAGAAACCAAATCTCATCAAGCTCGCGATGAAAACGGCGTTCGTTATCGTTGCTATTCCATTAAGTCTGAATCTCTAATCGGTGAAGTAAGAAGAGCAATTCTACAAGCCATAAAATTGAAATATGACCAAAGAATCGACTCCAGTAATCAACTCCTAGAATGGCAACAAAATGCGACCCAACTGCCGACCAATCCCCCTCAAGAATGCGAGGTGCAAAATTCAGCTCCAACTATTGCTGCACATAGCGTTGACTCGGTCACACTTCACCCTGTTACTTTAAAAGAAAATACCCTACCAAGTGTGACACCTAATTTAAGCTTTTATCCCCCTGAGCCTCAAACCTCAGACCTAAAGACTACAAGTAAGATACAAAAAAATCAAAATCTCGGAGAGGTTCATCCTTTGGATACGGAGGAGGCGATTATTGATTTGGCAGACACCTTAAACGTTGTGGAGGATGAAGAAATGCTTCAATCAATTATTGATACACCAGGGATGACAAGAGTACGGTTAAATCGAGCTAGCCGACTGTTGTCAGTCCAGCAGCGGCAAAATATTAGGCAATGGGCGATTACGCTTCGCCCTCTCTTCATATTTAATTGACATCGCTATCTCCTAAACTTTTGGTTTTAATAAACGAGCAAAACCAGCCTGTTCAAAGTGTTTGTCTGAAGTAAATGCTTCTAAAATTCCTTCCTTTTGCATCACCACAAAACTAATACAATCCGTTAGCCCCCAATCCTTATCCAGTCTTTTTTCATATAAACTCAAGCCCGACTGAAATAAATCTTGATTTAACGGTATTACCCTTGTAGATTTCAATTGATAAATATTACGCAAAAAATTAACAGTATTTTTTTTATGTATTGGCAAACAAAGAGCATCTGCAACCTCCAGTAGAATAAAATCTGTTGTGATAAAGATATAATTTTTATCTACCAACTCCGAACGAACTATATGTGCTTTTTGATGCCAAACATCATCGATATTTAGTAGTGCAATCCAAGCAGCAGTATCGACAAAAACTTGATTCACTTATTCGACTTCCTTTTTGTCAGTGCCATATAAATAATGGTCGTGCTGAGCTGAAAGATCAGAAATTCCTGTATGAATCTTACAGCGTTCTAATAATTCACCCAAATCATCATGGTTATTCTTATATTTTTGACTTCGACTTTTTACCAATTCATATAACTCTTGTAACTCATCTTCTGAGAGAAATTCTAATTCAGTTTGAATTAATTCTTTAAAACCCATTGCTTCTGATTATTCTCAATTAGAAATTACCAAATACTCTATTTCTATGTTATCAATTACCTTTGACTACCTAGGAGAAGTGAGTCAAATAGAAAAATGAGTCAAATATTAAATCATTTGGTGTGATGCGGTCGCACTGCTAAAGCCATCACGCAAGATATTGCTGTATAACTAACTCTTACGGCGATCGGCAATATCTTCATCTTTGACATCAATTCCCATTAGTTTTAATCCTTCCAAAATAAACTCCCTCTGAGTTTTGTCGGCTGTGGCAGCTTTAATTCTTAAGTCCTTGGCTATCCTTGGTGGAATTCTCAGGGTAATGGTCACGTCCTTTTCTGGCTTACCTTTGGTTGATTTTAGGGTTGATGGCTGTGTGGGTGGGAAGCTGGAGGCTAAACCTTCTAACGCAGTTACGTCTACATTTCCCAAACTATTCTTTTTACTCATATCATTACCTTTTTACATGCTTTTATCATTACATATAGTTAAAAGTATTTAAGACTATAAGCTTAACTGTACTTCTATCTCTTTAGCTAATGCAGCAATTTCTTTAGCTGCCTTACCTTGTGGTTCTGCGGTAATGGGTGTTTCTCCACTAAATCGAGAGGTTTGATAGATGGTACGACTAGCGATCGCCGTATCAAATAAAGGAACATTGAAAGCTTGAAACTGTTTGTGAGTGTGATTGATAACTAGCGTCCCAGCTTTTACCTGAGTTAACACCACTTTATAAGGAATCTCCCGACGGGTTAACTTAGCGGCATTAGTTACTACCTGTTTAGTTTTAAGTGCTTCTAAAACATCATCTTCTGAGGGTCGGCAAGGTATGATCACAAAGGAAGATATACCTATGGCATAGACCATTGATTGATTACCAAACCCCGCTACATCTACTAAGACCAGATCTCGATCTGTGGAAATATTTTCCACTGCTTCAATAATTTCCCCTTCATTGGTTTCTGCTACGTGGCGAAGATCTGAAAGACTACCTTTATCAAGCCAGCGAGTGAGATTACAGTTAGGATCGGCATCCACCGCCGCAACACGCCTCTTTTTACTATGCCAGTAGGAAAGCAAACTGGCAGTTAATGACGTTTTACTCGTTCCTCCTTTGGTGGTACAGAGAGTTATTACCTTCGTCATTCGATCTTTATTTACTGCTAACAGCACATCAGTTTTAACTGATAGTAGTATTAAAGTCAATACACATGTCAGGTTATCATTTTTTAATGATATACAATTGTCTGTAAATCTATAAATAATGATGTAATGATTTATAGTTAAAACTAAAACTTGTTCTCTGCACCAAAAACTATTTAGTTGAACTCAGCATCGTCGAAAAGTTATCAAATATGATAACCTAAAAAGATGAAGTGGCAAATTACTTTCTACAACAAGAAAGTGGAACAAACAACCTTAGACTTTCCACCAGGCATCCTGGCTAATTTTTTGCACATTGCGGAGATGATTGAAGAGTTTGGTCCGGCTCTTGGTAAACCATACACAGCTTCAATAGGTGGAGGACTTTTTGAAATAAGGTCAAAAGGTAAGGAAGGTATTGGTCGCTCTCTCTACTGTATGGTCAAAGGAAGAGAAATTATCATTTTGCATTCCTTTATTAAAAAGTCGCAAAAAACACCAAAGAAAGAATTGGACTTGGCAAAAAAACGTATGAAGGAGTTAAAAAAGTGACACGTCCAACATTTGCTAAATTTAAAGAAAAAGCTTTAGCCAATAGTGAAGTAGGAGAAAAATACGAAGCTCTTACCCTAGCTTACGATCTCAGAAAGAAACTTATTGCCCTAAGAAAAACAGCAGGTTTAACTCAAGAGGAATTAGCAGAAATTCTACAGACACAAAAGAGCAATATTTCTCGTTTGGAAAATGTTCATTCGCCCTCATCTCCAAAGCTCTCAACTATCGAAGAATATGCCCAGGCTGTTGGATATAAGGTAGAGATTAATTTTGTACCAATTGAATCTTCTACTTAACAATTTTCCCCTCAGAATATAATCTGCCAAAAAATAATAAAGGTTGCACAGCATCGAGTCTAAGCTAAAGATGATCGCTTTCTGTACTAATTGGATAATCTTCCTCATTTGATCTTGATTTACTGCTAACAGTACGTCAGTTTTAACTGATAGTTGAGAGTTAGATATTAATAAACTGACTAGAACCTCGATCGGGATTGATATGGAGATAGCGTTCTGTGGTTTCTAATTTACTGTGACCCAGAGATTGCTGTAGCAGTCTTAAATTACAACCACTTTCTATGGCATGGGAAGCATGGGAATGTCTCAACCAGTGACAGGAGGCTTTTCCCGATACACCAGCGCGTTTAGCACATTGTTTAACTATCTTATAGATAATCGTTCTTTCTAAAGGTTTACCAGTACGGGAGACAAAAACTGCATCTATCAGTTTGGGTTGCTTCACGATCAGTTTCCAGACAGAGTAGGGAATTAAAACCACACGGGTTTCACCTCCTTTACCAAACACGGTACATTTACCGCCATCTGTTAGGGCTTGCAGATCGCCCCAGGTTAAGGCGCATACCTCCGATACCCTTAAGCCACAGCCATACATCAGAGACAAGATAGCGCGATTACGCTCCGCGTACCGCTCGTTAGGGCCATCGTGTTCACTTTTAGTGGCCTCAATCAGTTTCAGACAGTCAGATTCAGAGAGAATCCGTTGGGCTAACTTTTCTTTGACTCTGGGGCATTTAATATAGCTGCCGACATTAATTTCTAAATAGCCGACCTTAACGCCATAGCTAAATAAAGACTTAATCGCCCTAATTTTATTGGCAACGGTAGAGGGCTTGTCGGTTAACTGGAGTCGTCTGTGCCATAGCTGAAGATCTTCAATCTGAACTTGAGCTAAGGGTTTATTGATAAAGTCGAAAAACCCCGTGACAATGCTGCTGTAGCTGACCCTCGTCGTCCTACTTTTGTCCCCTAGCCAGATTAAAACTAGTTCGCGATCGCTTTGGGCGCGGGTCAGGACGTTAGTATTCATAGAGCAACAAACCTGGGTATTTTGTTGAATTGGTCTAGTTTAATCATCTCATTGCCGATGAATCTTCAAACTTTAATTTGTTTCTTGAAAGTTGATAAGATAATCGAACCAAGCAGTATCAGCGTTAAGATTGAATTATAAATATTCCAATGTCGGAAAGAAATTTTTTACGGGATTCAAGAGTAAGACACAAGTACTTATCAGATGGGAGCAGCCTAATAATTCGCCCAGTTACAATAGAAGATGCGGCGATTCTACGCTATACTGAACTCGCGATCATTAATGCAGGTGTCGGAGTTGTTCAAGGTATTGAAGATATCCCAAATTCCGATGAAGAATATAGTGAACGTCTTAAAGAAATCTTAGAAGCTGAAGATGCTGAGAGAAATATTTGTTTTGCTGTATCAGAATATGAGGGGGAAGTTGTGGGATATTGTCAAATAGAGCGCTTAATCCCCAAGTATGTTCGCCATGTAGCTAGTATTTCAATTGGGGTTCATCCTTTGAAGCAAGGCATTGGCATTGGTCGTGCGCTTATGGAGTATCTTCTTGATTGGGCAAAGCACACTGAAAATCCTCAGATTGTGCGTGTTGAATTAGGTGTTCAAATCGATAACTTGAGAGCAAGACACCTGTATGATAGCTTAGGATTTGAAATAGAAGGAATCAGAAAGTGTTTTGTACGCAATCAAGAAGGTAAATACGTTGATGACTGTCTAATGGCACTTTTTCTAGAAGAGGCTCATAGTATGGGAGAAATGTCAACTGACTCAAGTAGTATATGAGGAGAGCCCATGGTAACTGGCAGATTATTTTGCCCAAATTTGTCACATCCGTACACTGGAGAAAACCAACTTACATGATCTGACACTCCTATTATGTTTCTGATAGTTTCGAATTTATTTCCTAAAATATCAAATCGTCGTACGAAACGATTCGTAAGCTTTCCCGATTCTATCCAAATACCATAGGCTGGGCGTAAAATAAAATTCGTCCCCAATGACCCTCCACCCCATGTTCCGCCACAAAAGAGACCGTAGTCTACAGTTGATATAAGTTCTCGTAAAGTTTCTTTGCCAGATTGAAGCCATGTGTTACACATTCGTGGTAAGCAATGTCGAGCATAAACTACACGCCTTCCGTGTCCAGCTTGGATTCCCAACTTTTTCTTATATTCTGAACTAACTAAAAGATCAGTCCATTGACCATCTGAGACTAGCTTGGCACAACGAGATAACTCTCCGTCATCATCGTAAGTATAGCTGCCTCGATGTTCCGGTAGGGATGAATCGTCAAAGACATTAATAGGGTAAGAACACCAGGTGTAGCCAAGGTCAAAACCCTTTGGATATGCATATGAGAAAAAATTATCGGCTTCTGAAGTATGTCCGATGCACTCATGAATGAGCTGACATGCTAGCCAAGGATCAAAGATTACTGGACATCTCAATCGTTGAGTGAGATGAGTTCCTAATATTGCAGCTTGTATTTCTGAGTGTATACTTGATTTAAAGTCTCTATTTAGTTTTTCTAGAAGGCTTTCCCCAGAACATTGCCAACGTACTGGAGTGAGAGCTACCGAGCCTCGTACAATGAAGTTAATGACTAAATGATTATCGCTTCGAATATATAATTGTCCTCTAGGATTGTTTTTGTGTGTACAGCTTGAGCTTATCTCGAGCGAGAATTTTTCTATCCAAGGCCTAGAGTCTTTCACAAGAAGTCTTATATCTGAGACAGCATTATTGGCGTCACGCTCGAGATCAGAGAAACTTTTAAGACCAACCTTTCTGTGAGTACCTTTTCGAATCTGAAAGAAACAACCTTCATTCGAATGATAATATAATGTGTTTTGCCAAAAACCATCCATCGCGTTTTTTTACTGAATAACTGACAGTGCTTCATCAAAACCAGAAATCATTTGATCTCCATGAATAGTTAAATTAGATTTTCTTTTCAAGTTATTAAGACCTTGTTGAACTTTCTTACTTGTTTTTTCAATGTATCGTTCAATTGAGAGTTCATCTATCTGGTCTATATGATCTCGGATGCGCAGAGATAGATGTATATCTTGCAGAAAGGCAAAAATTCCATGTGCCAATGTATTAAGAGGACGCATTTCCTCAACGAAAGGTGAGTAAGCCATTGTGGAAATATCATTATTGAAAAGCTTGAAGACATCAGAAATTGAACTAAATATGTTGTGCCCTGTTTCATGGCAAAGAGTTTGGGCCGCAAGATAAGATGGTCGTGGGCTGGATGTAATTAAACCTCGAAATCCTTCTATACTAGCATTGTGAGGCATCATTCCTTGCGAATTTAGAGGAGCAATTGCTTGAATAAATGCAGTAATTCTACTCCAAGTATCGGGAAAATATTGAAAAATAATTCTTGCTCCATCGCTCATGCAATCAGAAAAATATTCAAACTCTCTATCAGAAATATCAAAGTGAATTGGACAAATTCGTTTTTTTGAATCTGATGGGAAAAAGTTTTCGTACCAATTATGCCTTTGTAATAAGATAGGTCCATCATTGAGTAAATGTGGAATTTTATTCCAGTAAACTACTGTAGAACTTGAATTACTTTCTTCAGATTTCAGAGGTAACTCTATCTCATCTATAAACTGTCCATCTGCATTGTTTATTGCCAAACCAGATAAGGTTCGTGTCACTTTAAGTTTTTCAGGAAGATTTTTAGTAAATGAGATACGGTATCCCATTGATCGCAGCTCAAGTGAACATCGTGTGGTTGGCGATATTATTAAGCTTTCACCTAGCTTTAAAGCATTCTCCATTAAGAGTGAAGATAAGAGAAATGAACCAAGATGCCGAACTAGAAGTTCAAGTTGAGGCTTATATGAAAACTGAATAGCTTCATTAGTATAGATAATCCAAGATATTATTTCGGGCCTAAAAACTTCATCAAGAATGACATGCTCAGGTAAGCATTGAAAATTAGTTATTAGTTTTAATAGGGAACACTCATGAGCCTCATCTTGTAATGCAAGGTACAAGCGATGACAAGTAGTTAGGAGTCGTTTAAGATAAAGCAAAGAAGTCAGGCGCTTGAGCCGATTACTAGAACTTCTATCTGCGGAAGGGATTACCAAGTCGCCAAGATTAATGTCAGAGCATTTATTTGAAAAGATATTGTTTAGCTTGTCAAAATCGAAAGTCATCTCAGCTTTGCAAGAAGACTCAGATGTTCGTCCTAATATGACATTATTAGTTTCATTCATAACCATTTTTGAATAATAGTTTTTTTTATTTTTTAGCTGCCTAGCATTCGTATATTCACTTACAAGGTTCTTTTGGAGAGAAGAGTCAGTTAGCGATTCTAAAAGCTTAGATAGAATACTGTAAATTTGTTGCTGATCCTCTTTAGTATTTGATGAAAAGTTAGTTCTTAATGAGTACGGTAAAGGTTGCCACCATAAAGGTACTTCTATCAAATTTCGAATAAGCAGTGGCAGTAGTTCCTGAATTGCATTGCTAGAATTGCACACGACTGATAAGCTTGATGAACATCCTGCAGAGACTCCCCAATGCGGCCAAAAAATAGGTACGTAAAGAATGTCACCAGGTTTAAGAACGAATTCTAGAGCATTATCAGGCATATAGATATTACCAACAGTAGGATCTCCGAGCATACGTTGCTTCAACTCTCTATCGGGGATTATATTAGGGGGATGTATTTTCCATATTTTGACACCTTGCTGCTGCATGATAAAGTTGTCGCTATCGTCATAATGGCACCCAATGCTAGCGTTGTCTTTCATGATTGATGCATCAAGCCATGTATTACGCCAACCTAGGTGTGAGGCAATACATGCGACCAGTTCTTCTAACTTGGGAGTGACGCTATCTATATTCTGAGCAAAAGTAGCACGATCACTATCATGGCGAACAAAGCCAGGTTTTCGTTTTTCGAGTAGATTCGCTAAATGAGTAAGCTCACTTTCTGTATACAGATGAGTGCAGAACTCTTTAAATCCATTGGAGATATACAGCGGCTTTCTTCGCCAAAATTCATTAAAAAAAAGATCCCTGTCAATATCTTTCAGAAAAAAATTAATCATTGTTGCGATATTAATTTAAGATTTTTGATTTGAGCTTGACACCAGTCTGAACAGTCTTTAACACATAGACTTTCTGCAGCGATAGCACCAAGTTTGTAGGCTTGAATACACATTGGTATGCGCAGAAAACATACCCGAGCTCTCTTAAGTGCAATTTCCATCTTTCTACTACGGCATAAGCACAAGGTATGCATAATTAATGCGTGCGACTGAATTGTATCGATAATTTCTATACTTGCTTCTTGAAACCAAGACTCAGCAGTAGCATAATCACCGCGCTTTAAGAATTCCATCCCAATCACATAAGCAGCCCAAGTCGCACGATCACCAGCTAAGCGAGCAGTATAGTATGAAGATGTAGATGCAGAAAGTTTACCCATACGTGCCTCAAGCAATGCACGTAGAGACCAGCCTGAAGCTCCAAGTATTCTTAGTTCATCAGTCCATAACTCATCCAAAATTTGGTCCTCTATATTTTTGCCCGTAGCAATTATCCCTAGGCTTCTAGAAGCATGTTTGCGTCCTATTGATCGCAAATCAATATTTCTGTCTAGCAAATTAGTAATAGCATCAGCTAAATACCGATATTGCGAAGGCAGAAAACCACTAGAAATGGAATAAGTAATTGATTCAACTTGTCTATGTACTCCCATTTTTACAAGAGTTTGAACTAAGTCTTCAGCGGTATGTTCTAAGTCGCCAATGGGGTTACAAAAAAAGTCTAAATCTATATCTATATGTGAATTACTTATGTTAGTTATGTAAGGAAGTCGAGATAAAGTGGTAATTTCAATAGAAACGTTTTTGATATTTGCTTTAGCAGAAAAACTACTTCTACAGAAGGTTTCAATAATTTCATTTCCGTGATCAGGAATAAGAGATAACTGATCCCAAAGTATTATGGCTAAATCTCTTGTAGATATTGAATGCAATTCGGGAACCACCCAGATGAATCGATTTATATAGTTAAGTGTTATCGCTGCATACACAAAGTTGTCAAGTCCATATGCAAACATATCATCATCACGGAATGGAATGTCGCGGTTAAGTGACCTTATAGCTAATGGATCATTCTTTACTGCTAGAAGACGTAAAACCTGCTGAGATGGTATCTTTTTTAAATCAAGGTGTCTGTCGAAACAAATTACAGTTTCCTTAAGGTATCGACGCTCACACCAGTAAGCAAGTATTTCTCCATGCTCTTGAAACACTACAATTGGGTTCATAGAATTCAATTGTCTTTTAAGAGTCCAAGAGTTGTCAATTTCTTCGCTAAGTATAAAATATCGTTAAAAGTAATATTGAACTTCTTGGCGAGATTGATGCCTTCACTATAAATTGAGGCAATATCATTTAACGCAAGCATATCCCTGGCTACTTCGTGAATTGGTCCCGAAACAAATGTATCAGAAGATGCGGCATATAAAAAACACACTTTATGATTATCATTAGACTTGTTGAGAAGCTTTGGATGTATGAGAGATACGAATGAAGATGGATAAAGAGGTAGGGAATAGTAGCAAACACTATTTTGCTGAATCAATGAAGACAATACTCTAAAGTTCGGTTCTTGATTAATAACTAATAAAGATAATAATGACTTAAGAAAATCATGTTGTAACCAAAATCGGTTTTTCTTAGTGGCAGACATAAAAATTCTATTCTGAGATAAATATAGGTAGAACGCTTCTTCAAGAGATATCCCTTGCCCGGCAAACTCTACATCTCTGCTATCACGAAAAGCTTCTGATTCCATGAAATCTTGGACTATAAACTTAGCGTTCTGACCATAGGCAGATAAGCATTTAAATGTATTCGAAAAATATTGAATTAACCCAGACTTCCCAAATTCCTTGCCATAAAGTAACTCACGGCAAATCTGATTTGACATTTTTACAAGTTCTCGTGTATCAATATGACTTAAATGTTCTTTATCAGAAGGTTTAATTGGAAGATTGCTCCATTCGTTTTTCAAAAATTGTTTCCTGAATGAGTGATGATAAATTAGCTGATAGAGTACTTCAGGTAGTTCAAGGTATTTGATATTTTCGCTACTTATAACAGCCTTTGAAGAATTTGATTTGTTTTTTGAAATTACTTTTTGAATCATAGTGTCTCCGCCCAATCAGCTACTGTCATCTTAAGGATTTCATAGTTTTTCTGTGCGCGAGGGATAATATAACCATCTCGAGTAAAACGTGGGTCTTCATAAGTTACTGCTTTAAGATTAGGACAATTATCGAGGAGATACTCGAGAACCTCGAGTTGCTCGTCCATAAGGATACCGTTATGTAAATCTCTGAATTTGCCATTAACAATACTGCAGCCAGAAAGATGTAACTCGAAACAGTGATCGAGTGGAAGACGCTCAAGTCCCTCTATTTGACGCTTACCATATCTTCCATGTAACCATTGATAGCTTAGTATATGCCCAACATCGATAGTTACAGGGCAACCTGTAGCACGAGACACTTCTGCAAAGAAATCGAAGGCATCCAAATCGCCAATGTAAAACGAATTTCCTTCTGTGAATCCAGGAAACTCAACGCAAAGTGGAACATGAAGTTCGTTTTGATAAGTTTTAACATTCTCAATGCAAGAATTAAGTCCATCCTGAGTGAGGAATGGAGGTAGTGGATATGGTAAAGATTTGCCGTGCAAAGACCAGATACCTAAATCCTCGACTATCCACATGAACTGGTAGCGATTAATCAAGAGATTGGTAAACTCTACAATCTGTGCTTTGTCATAGTGCTCTATACTTCCTAAGTTCAATAGTGTGTGATGCAATGCTCGTACTCGTTGATGGCCATGTTCAAAAGTTGAGAAAAACTGATCGTAAGCAGCAAAATAGTCTTCAGCGTGTAACAAACTGCGACCTCGAGGCTGAAATGCCAAAAAGATATAATTGAAGTCTTGACGATAGAGGTTAAAAAAATGTTTGAGTTCATCGGAAATTGAATCTCCAGCATCAGAATTAAATCTAAAACCTTTAGAATAACGACTCCAAGGCATGTCTAATCCCATACCGAGCCCCAACCTTTTGGTTATTAAAGGAAATCTATCAATCAACATCAGATTTTCTCCCTTTGCATATCTGTCCTGTGTCTAGGGACTCTAACTGTAACAAGACTGGATTACCCTTTCCTGAACTATCAGTAAAGAGTACATTCTTTCTTCTGTCAAAACCAACTGTTGAAGGTAGAAGATAATACTTCTGCCACAATAGATCAATAAGCATTTGACGAGTTATTTCTTCAATCTCTAATGAAATGACTCTTATCCAAGGTTTCAAAAGAAGAATAAGACCTTGGAGATTCTTACTCTCTTCATGTTCCTCTTTTAATAGCGATTTATTTTTTTTGAGTTTTTCCGCCTGAGAAAATGGTTGACCTTGTTTTTTATTGCGTAAAGGTGGGTATAACTCATCATTCATCTGCGGATCAACTTTATAATAGAATGAGAGGAATTCTTCGAGCCTTTCATTAAAGGTATCACCGTTATTATAGAGTATCTTTCTGCCCATTCTACCCAGACAAAAATTAAGTAGCTTATTGCCACGAAGCTCTTCATGATTCGAAAGCGCTAACTTATATTGTTCAGGATTTTTTTCCAAAAATGTCTTAGGTTCAGCCACGAGCATTTGCATCACATCAATACCAATCTTATTTGAATTCTTTTTAAGAAATGCAACTGATGCTCGAACCTCTTCAGCAGTTTCATCGAAGAGTCCACCCATTACCGAAAGCCGAAGAGGAATACCAACTCTATGCAAGTTGTTAATAATTTTTTGGTAATTTGATGCCTTAATACCTTTGTTCATGAGATTGAGAAGCCGTTGTGAATTTGTTTCATAGCCAGCTGACATAAGCACACACCCCCTTTTAGCCAGCTCTGAGCAGAAGTTGAAATCAAGGAGCACTGAGTCCAATCGATTGCGAGTAGAAAATCTGATCCTTTCTCCATTTTTCTCAACCAGCTTTACAGCAGCAAGAACAAGCTTCAGATTTGTATTTTCATCTACAAAATTTATTCTCTTAACATTATATTTTTTAATCAATTCAAGGCAATGATTTGCTAAGGTTTCTGATGAAATTTCCTCATATGATTTCTCCCAGTAATAGCGATTTCCATAGGAGCAAAAACAACATTTTCCCCAATAACAACCGATGCAGGTAATGAGCGGTAGTTGAACCTCTTCGGATAAATACTTGCATAGAGGTAGATCTGAAAAGTCAGGTACTGGCAGTTCGTTAAGAGGTATTCTTTCAACTCGTTGGATTTTATTCTGAAAAGGTTGTTTGGTCCATACAAAGTCTGGCACTTCAGCGGGAACTGAGCATCCTCGACAAACATTCAATAGGATTTCCAGAGTTTTTTCTCCTGCTCCAATTGCAAGGCCATCGACGATAGAGGATATGCCAGGTATTGTTGCTAACTCCTCGTAACGCAGCATTATTTGCGGGCCACCTAACACAATTAAACAGTCAGACCATGATTTTTTGATAAATCCAGCTATATGAATACTAGGAAAGAGCTGACTATAAAACGGAATCGAGATACTTACAATGCGTGGCTTTAAAGACTTAATCGCCTCTTCCACAAGAGCTTCAGTTTTTGTGGAAACCAAGTCAGTCAATTTGGTACCTTTAATTAAAGATAATGCCCCTTTAAATAAATCTGAAATAGTAGATGGCGGATTCATATATGCTGATTCTTCAATCAACAGATCGATTCCTTGTCGGATGAAACGAACTACTGCTCCCATATCCAATTGAGGATGTTTTTTCTCTTCTAGAGCAAGAACTAGTTCAGAATGTCTAGCTTGGAGAAAAGCCCCCATCTCCATTCGAAATTGCCATTTAAGCTCTTGTTTCCTTGTATTATCTTTTTGAATAGAATCAACATATCCTTTTAATATTTCAGCATCAAACAATGCATAGCCCAACTCGATATTTAAATCTCGTTGGGCTACTAGAAATCCCTTCTTCCTTAAATAAGCTGTTAGGCATGGTAAACTTAAATACGGAAAAAGCCGAGCTTCAGTAATTGGAGGGAAAATTAGTAATATGTCAGTTTTCTTATTCACGCAACTTAAGCTGAAGAGCTGCAAGTGTCCTTACTGATGAAAGCACTCCGCGAGCGAAATTTGCATGAGGATTGTCTTCAACAGCTTCATTATCAACCATTTCTGAAAATTGCTCATAAGTCATACCTAGAGTAGCTGCAGCTTTATCTATTAAGCTACGAGTAACCTCATCGACGGGCTCTACAGCTTTGAAACGAAAAGCATGAAATGAATTCCCAACATTTAATTCACGTGCTTCAATAACGTCGAGTTCTTCCAATTCAGACAAACGGTCATTTCCTTCACTCATTGATTTTTCTCCTGAATAATTGGAGTTAACTAGCAAAGCTAACTAAGAGTTGATCGGTGTTAAATTAATAGCTTATTTTAATAGCTCATTTAACATGTTTATCATAAATATTCTGGGAATAGAGTTAATAAATCACAAGAGTTGTGAATAAGTGTAAATCAACTAAATAGGTCTTGTGACAGCAAATGGATAATATTCAACACAAGATAAAGGTTAAAAACGGGTTAATTGGAAGAGAATTTTTTGTGTTTAAAGACTTAATCCAAACTCATATTTATTGATAAATAATCCAATCACTAGATCGTACATTTCTTCAGTCTTAGAGAAGCAAATTGTCTTCCTCTGTAATCTTTTGATTCTAGTTCGTAATCGAATATGTTTTTGTTCAATTCTCTGAGTTTTCTTTTTGCTAATTTCATGTCTATCTTCAGGCAAATGTCTTCGATATGCTCCTAATCCATCCGTACAATAATGTTTGATTCCAAAAGGTTCTAGCCTGATTGACTGACAAAAGATGATACTCAGCAGATGGCTTCCCAATTACGCTCTGGGATTGTGGAACAGAAACCAGAAGTGGTCTTACAACAAGAGGTAGAAATGGAGTTTTTCATTACGTATTGAGTTATGGAAATTGTTAACTCTCAACCCAGATTCAATAACTTAATACCCTTACTACCTCGCAATAGATTAGCCCCAAGTGCGGGATACGATAGCCTACTCGATACCATCAAAGGTGTACGCGATTGGCGAAGCCAGCTCGCTGCGCGATCTCGCGCAATCTTACTTTTGATGTGAGGTAATGCGTTAAGACGATCTGAGGTGGTCAATTGCGATGTATGTGATTTTTATCATAGTACAGGTGAATTAGTAATTACGGGCAAGGGGAAGATCGGACAACCTGAGACAATTGGTTTGGGTAAAAGTGCGATCGCAGCAATCAATCTTTGCCTGTGTAAAAGAGGTCGATATACTGATGATGACCCACTTTTTAGCGCGATACACAAGAGTAGGGCAAACGCATCTTAAATTGAGTGAAAATGATAAATTAATTTGGTATGAAACTAGAGCGTAACTAAGGGAGAATGAAGCTAAAGCCAAAGATTACTTTGTTAGATCATTTTACCAATTTGACCGACCCCAGAATAGACAGAACCAAAGACCATAAACTAATCGATATTCTAGCTATTGCAATCTGTGGAATGCTGTGCGGTGCCGATAATTGGGTAGCAATGGAACAATACGGAAATGCCAAAGAAGAATGGTTACAGCAGTTTTTGGAACTACCAAATGGTATTCCTTCTCATGACACCATTTCGAGGGTATTTGCGAGAATTGACCCAAAAGAATTTGAACAATGTTTTCGAGATTGGGTCAAATCAATATCAGAACTAATTCCAGGAGAGATAATCAGTATTGATGGCAAAACGGCTAAACATTCTGGCTCTAAGAGCAAAGGGAAAAAAGCGATTCATATAGTCAACGCATGGGCAACAGAACAAAGATTGGTTCTAGGTCAGACAAAGGTAAAGAATAAATCCAATGAGATTACAGCAATCCCAGAATTAATCGAGGTATTAGAACTATGTGGATGCTTAGTAACTATAGATGCGATGGGGACTCAGACGAAGATAGCTAAGTTGATTCAAGATAACGGTGCTGATTATTGTCTGGCATTGAAAGAAAATCAGCCAAATCTTTTCCAGGAGGTAGTAAATTTATTTGACCAAGCAGAAGAGAGTGATTGGTCAGAGGTAGAGCATGATTTCCATCGCACTATCGAAAAGGGTCATGGAAGAACGGAAATACGTCGTCATTGGACAATGCCAGTCACAGAATTGTTCTTTGATGAGTCGAAATGGTCTGGTCTGCAAAGCATTGGCTTAATCGAATCTGTCAGAAAAGTCGATGGCGAAACAACAACGAATAGACGATATTATCTCAACAGTTTTAGCAGTAATGCTCAAGTACTAGCTCATGCTGTACGCAGTCATTGGGGTGTGGAGAACAATGTCCATTGGGTCTTAGACGTAGCTTTTAAAGAGGATGATTCTCCAGTCCACTCCGACCATGCCCCCGAAAACCTATCCCAATTGAGAAAGATGGCTTTGAATCTTTTATCGAGGGAAAAGACTGCCAAGGTTGGTGTAGCTAATAAAAGACTCAAGGCAGCTTGGGATAATCAATATTTGGCTAAAGTTTTAGGTCTTTAAGAACCCGCAATCATCTCTCATTTTTTGGTTGAAATGCTTGTTTGAGCAAGTGGAGAATCAAGCATAATTTTGAGCTGCCAAAATTAGCTTTATACACCTTTTTTTCTCTTATATAAGGGTTATTTAGGCTTATTTCAACTTATCAGATAAGTTGATTTTAATATCTTTATCCTAACTCCTTTTTTATCACGATTAAGATGCGTTCGCCCTAACCTCAGATATAGTTCCAGAATCTAGCTTGACCAAAGTTATATCTAAAGTTCCACCACCCCAGTCAAAAACCAAAATGTTTTCTTTGACAGTTTTGAGGTTCTCTATTGAATTTGAGTTGGAAAATAGATAGCCAATTACAGCAGCAAATGGTTCGTGAATAAAACTTTTGACAAAGATGTTAGCATTATCAGCAGCTTTGCGAATGGCTTTTCGTTGTTGTCCATTGAAATACAAAGGAATAGTAATAACTGCTTCTTTAATCTCTGGATAGTCTGGGTATCCTCTCACGGCATCTTCTTTTAGAAAGCTAAATATTTCGCTTGCCACTTGCCAAGTATGATAATTTTTGCCAAATATTTCTATCTCTGTTTCTTGTTTAATTTGGCTTTTGATTGACTTAATAAATTGATTTCCTGGTATATTGCCAAAATCTCTAAGCTTGTCTTTGGCTTTACGCCCAATAATTGGTTTTTCACTACCTCTAAACCAAAGTACGGATGGATGGGGACGACCATTATTATCAACGAAAGAAGTTAGTTCTCTACCATCAAAGACAGCAGCTACTGAGTTAGTTGTACCAAAGTCAATTCCAAATCCAAGCATAAATTATTTAGATATTGTCACTTATAGATAATTGTTCCCTAATCTTGTTAATAATCTTCAAGCCTAGCTGTCTATTGGACTGAAAAGAATCAGAATCACTATTAAAAAATCGCTCTAACTTATCTAGTTCGTGATCTAAACGACTTTTAACTTGTGATAAAGCCGAATTTCGCTGTTGACTAATTTTTGCTGTACTAGATGATTTTAGTTGGTTGTAAAGTACTTTTTCCTGTTCTAACTTAGCCTGTAATTCTTCTAATTTTGTGTGTGTTTTTTCTAGTTTTTTTTCTAATTCTTGGCAGTGTAATTCGAGTTTAACTATGTTACTTCGTCTTTGAGAACTAATTTTTTGCTCTTTTGCCAAATTGATATTTAGTTGCTTAATTTTATGTGTCTGTTGAGTTATCAAGATTTGATTGTAGCTTTCAAAGCGAATTAAGCGTTCGGCTTCGCTAATTGAAGATTTCTTGGCACTGAGCAGATCTGCAATAGACAATTCACGACGAGTCAATTCTGATGTTTTTTTTATGCCAATTAGGTAAGCAAGAAAATTTCTCAAAAAATCAATTTTTTCTTTTTCTTGTTTGGAATTTAGTTCTTTTTCAAACCAATTAACTAAGTGATCACCTTCTAATTTCTGTAACTCTTCTCTACTTTGAGATTTTAGCTCAAGTTTTTTTTCTTTAATAAAGTTTGTAATTTCTGGAATAATATCATCTAGAGTTCTTATTCCCGTTGAAGACATAAAGTTTTCGATGATAAGACCAAGATGAATAAAAGACTGAGCATTTTTAGGACAATTTTTAATGGACTCTATTAGGCTTTTTTTTTGATCATTGTTTAATTGATATTGTCGGTCTGGATTAATAATTAGATCAATAAAATGTGTAGCTGTAGATTTATTCCATGTTTTTTGTTGGGATATTTTGTTTAGCTCCTCACATAAATCCTTAGCTGATATGCGCTTACTTTGATTATTTTTCATTTTTTAATATGCAACCAAAATATTTTTAAAAGATGTAAATAGTAGTTAGCTATTAAATGCTTTTGCTTCTGCTCCAAAATCAGGATGAGTTCTGATACTACGATAAGCTTCTTTTGCTAAGCTGAACTCATACCAATCACGATAGAGTCGAGCCTTAAATAAGGTTAGTTTATCTGCATAGTTTTGATTATCAATTCCTTTTAATAGCTGTTCTAGCTTGTGCAACCAGTTGTAATTGAGAACTGAACGATCACTATAGTAAAATTTAATTGCCTCTAAAAGTTCTGAGTGAAATCCATCAATAATAATTCCTGTTTGTTGTCGTTCATTGAAAATTGGTAGATCATTAATTTTTTCGATATCTTCATAAGTGTGAGTAAAAAAGTGCCAAGTTAAGAAAAACAGGGAGCTTTCTGGTATTTTTTTGTATTCCCAAAACCAATTCATTTTTAGCGCGATCGCACGTCGAGCTTGTTGAGCTAAATGACTTGGAAAAGGCTGTAATTTTCCATAAGCATCGCTAAAATGTCTAGAAAGTGCTGCAAAATCTGTTGAATGTCGGTTCACCTCAAGATCATGCGCTCTTAAATATTCTAAAAAGCCAAATAGATACTGTTTGAGTCGAGGGTTGTTCAAATTAGATTGATAGTTAGTTTTGTACATAAACCACTCTTTGTCAACACTACGATCGTTGCGATCAATTCTTAATTGGAGAGATATGATTTTCTTTTCCAGATCAAACAATTGTGATTGTTCGACTTCACTGAAATCAAAATATGAATCTTTAGAATCTATAAGCTCGTTAGATATTTTGTAATCATGTCTATGTTCTTTGAAAATGTGTTCGTTCAGCTCTTTCTCAGTAAAAAGGAATCTGTTACAAACAGGACATTTAACTGATGATGAATTTTTAGGAAGTGACGATACGATCCCTAATCGTTGTCTTATAGCTGTAATTTTCCACTCTTCCTTCTCGTTGTTATCCTCTACTGTGTCCAGATAAATTCCCATATGTGATTATTTTCATGGATCAATTTTAAGAATTCCCTTTCCATTGAAAAAAGCTTCCCGACCTTCAAAAAAATTTGGATAAAAAAGCAGATTGGCTGCGAGAGCGTCAAATTAAAAATTAAGCTTTACAAAAAGTAAGAAAAAAGAATTGTTCTTTGCTGGCTGAGATTACTGTAATTATTGGTATTTTCATGTACGAGCTTTTCCTGATGTAACAAAGTATTAAACAAAGTAACAATGGTTGGTTGTTCTATCTGCCAACTTCATGTCTTACCGCAAAAAGCTAATCGAAGTTTCCATGCCTCTTGAGGCAATAAACCAAGAGTCAGCTAGGGAAAAATCGATTCGGCACGGGCATCCTTCTACGCTACATTTGTGGTGGGCAAGACGACCTTTGGCAGCTTGTCGTGCAGTATTATTTGCCTCCTTGGTAGATGACCCTTCAGCCCATCCTGATAAGTTTCCTACTGAAGAAGAGCAACAGGCAGAGAGACAGCGATTACACGATTTAATCGGCAAAATTGAGACGGAAGAAGTTAGGGGAAAGTCCAAGCAGGTAGTAAGAGGCTTAGTTTCCTGGGACGATATTAAAACCGATGAAACTGGGACTTCGCCAATCATTGAAGCAGCACAAAAAGAAATTGCTCGTTGTTTGGCTTGGGCAAACAATCACGAACCACCTACCGAATCCGAAGCAGTCAGAAAATATCTTCAAGAATATGCTCCACCAGTTTACGATCCTTTTTGTGGTGGCGGTTCGATACCTTTAGAAGCTCAAAGATTAGGGATTGAGGCTCACGGTAGCGATTTAAATCCCGTTGCAGTATTGATTACCAAGGCTTTAATAGAGATTCCGCCAAAGTTTAAAGATAAACCTCCAGTTAACCCAGAAGCTCGAAAAACCAAAGACATTAATCAATGGCGAGGAGCGCAGGGTCTAGCGGAAGATGTGCGCTACTACGGTCAGTGGATGCGGGATGAGGCGGAAAAACGTATCGGTCATCTTTACCCGAAGGTTGATTTACCAGAAGAACATGGAGGTGGGGAAGCTACAGTAATTGCTTGGTTGTGGGCAAGAACAGTCAAATGTCCCAATCCTGCTTGTGGTTGCCAAATGCCTTTGGTGCGCTCGTTCCAACTTTCTAAGAAGAAGGGTAAGGAAGCTTGGGTCGAACCCATCATCGATCGTAGTCAAAATCCGACAGTAATCAAGTTTGAAGTCAAAACTGGTGAAGGTAAACCAATTGAAGGAACAACCAGCAGAAAAGGTGCTGTTTGTCTTGCTTGTGCTACTCCTAGCAATCTTGATTATGTTCGCAGCGAAGGAAAAGCAGGTCGGATGAACGCTCAATTGATGGCAATTGTAGCGGAAGGTAATAAGAAAAGAATTTATTTATCTCCTGACGAAGAAAACGAGAATATTGCTGCTTTGGCAAAACCAGAATGGAAGCCAGAAGCAGAACTACCATATAACACGCGAGATTTCAAAACACCTAATTACGGTATGCAAACGTTTGGAGAACTATTTACATCTCGTCAACTTGTTGCTTTAAATACTTTTTGTGATTTGGTAGATGAAGTCAGAGAAATTATTAAAAAAAATGCTATTGGCATCGGAATTAAAAACGATAATCTATCTCAAAATAAAGACGGAACTGGAACAACAGCTTATGCTGATGCCTTAGCAACATACTTAGCATTTGCTGTTGATAGATGTACTGATTATTGGTCTTCAATAGCTACTTGGCACAACAGCAATCAGCAAGTTCGTTGTACCTTTGCTAGACAAGCTATTCCGATGACATGGGATTATATAGAAGCAAATCCTTTTAGTAACTCTAGTGGTGGATGGATTAGTTTATATAATTCAACTATTGAATCTCTACAAAATCTATCTTGTTCTGCTAAAGGAATTGTAACTCAAATAGATGCAGCGACTTCAGATATTTATCGAGAGTCAATAGTAGTCTCAACCGATCCGCCTTATTACGATAATATTGGCTATGCAGACCTCTCTGACTTTTTTTACGTCTGGTTACGCCGTTCCTTAAGCTCAATTTATCCCGATCTATTCAGCACTCTCCTCGTACCAAAAGAACCAGAATTAGTTGCAACACCCTATAGGTTTGGAGGAAGTAAACAAAAAGCTAAAGAATTCTTTGAAACGGGATTAAACAAAGCTTTTCAACGAATGCGTAAGATGGCTAGCAATAGGTATCCTCTAACTATCTATTATGCTTTCAAACAAACAGAAACGGAAACTAATGGCAATAATGGTAATTCAACTATTGCTTCAACTGGTTGGGAAACCATGCTTGAAGGATTAATACAAGCTGGTTTTAGCATTACTGGTACATTACCGATGCGTAGCGAACAACATCATCGTATGATTGCCAATAATTCAAATGCCCTAGCATCATCTATCGCACTTGTCTGTCGTCCTCGTACAGATGATGCTCCCTCCGTTACCCGTCGCCAATTCCTCAAACAACTCCAAAAAGAATTTCCCGCAGACTTAGCAACCCTACAACAAGGCAATATCGCCCCTGTAGATTTAGCTCAAGCCAGCATCGGTTTGGGAATGTCTGTATTCTCTCGCTATAGCAAGGTATTAGAGGCAGATGGCAATCCCATGTGCGTCCGTACCGCCTTACAGATAATTAACTCCTATATCGATGAATTCTTGAACGAACAGGAAGGAGAATTTGACCCCGATACCCGTTGGGCTTTGACTTGGTTTGAACAGTACCAGTTTGAGGAAGGACAGTATGGCGACGCGGAAACTCTCTCGAAAGCCAAAAATACCAGCATCAAAGGCTTAGAAGAAGCAGGAATACTAACAGCCAAGAACGGTAAAGTTAGACTGCTTCAAAGAGAAGAGCTACCCGAAAACTGGAATCCAGCCAAGGACGATCGCACTCCCGACTGGGAGGCTACCCAATATTTAATTCAAACCCTAGATAAACAGGGTGAAATTGGTGCAGCTAAACTCTTGGCTCAATTAGGAGACAAAGGGGAAATATGCCGAGATTTAGCCTATCGCCTGTATGTAATTTGCGACAGACAAGGCTGGACACAAGAGGCAATTTCTTACAATAGTTTGGTTACATCCTGGTCAGAAATAAATCGTCTGGCTGCGATGGAACAGCAGTTGGAAACAGTCGTTCAAGGAGAATTAGTAGTATAAATAAGTAAGCTTGATATTGTAAGACGATGAATACTAAGTTGGTTGAATCTTTAGTCCAGGTAATTAATTCTCTGTCAGAAGAAGAAAAGAAATTACTGGAAGAAAAGCTTAAACCTCAGTCAGATTGGGAAAAACAGCGAAACAGAATTATTGCCAGAGCTAAAAAAATTTATGCCCGTCGTGGTGGAAAACCTTTTAAACCATCTGTAACTGAAATCATTCATCAGATGCGAGAAGAAAGAGACGAACAATTGATGCAAGCTTGTTGTCCTCAAGACGAGCGACCCCGCGCCGACGAAAGGCGCAAGGGAACGCGCGAGAAGGATAAATAATGTCAGAAATTATTTGCGTCGATGCCAATTTTATAGTCTTTTTAGTTCAAGCTAGCTCTGAAACTTCACCATTTATCGTTTTGTGGGATGAGTGGCAAGAGCGAAATTACCAGATAATCGCTCCTACTTTGTTCGGCTATGAAGTTGCTAATGTCTTTCATCGCATGAGTGTGGCGGGACAAATCTTACCTGAAGAGGCAGAACAATTATTAGAAGAGGCTTTGAATTTGGGAATTACTCTGTATGGCGATCGCAATTTGCACGAGCGAGCTATGGCTCTGGCAAAGAGTCTCAATCTTCGTGCTGCTTACGATGCTCATTACCTCGCTCTGTCAGAGAGGTTTAATGCCGAATTTTATACTTCAGACAAAAGATTATTTAATAGCGTAAAAGATACAATTAGCTGGATTCATTTAGTTAAATAAAAGTCCTTGGGAAAAATGATAATGTGATCGCGCAAAGCAAACCAAAAAAGCGATCGCAGAAGTCAGAGCCAGTCTAAACCAGCTAAAGTAGAAATCAACTAATAGGAGTAGCTCGTATAATTTGTAGCTGGAACTATAGGTCTAATATCAGGTGCTTGACACCATACCTTATCCATCCACTGAGGAACTTGTTCGCTAAAGTGATTACCAGTTTTACACCAACTGGCAAAATGTTCGCAATTATTACAGAGAAGAGAATATTCTGTTTCCCCTAATCTACTATAGGCACGAATTACAACAAATTCGGGAGGAAGACATTCAGCATCTGAGTAGTGTTTTATTGTAATATCTCTTCCTTGAGTAAATGCTTGTTTTGATACTAAATCTATTCTCCCATTCTTACTATATTCAATTACTAAATTGCCACCACAATCAATCCCATGATGATTGATAAAAGGAACTTTGGTGGGAACGTAAATATGATCGCCTCGTGCCATATTAAGAGAACCTATAAAGGGTATTTTGTGATATTTCCTTTATAGTTTTCTGCTACCCAAAATAGTCCGATCTCAATCACAACGAAGAATAAACATTTTACTTAGGATTGTGGGAACTCTAAGAATAATACATCGAGTTTCTCACATGGCTATTACCAATAAAGAAAGAGTAGGCAGATCATTAGATACCTTAAAAGAAGGCTTGTATCCTTTTGTAGAAAGGGAAATGCGTTCTGTCTATAACGAACATTGGGAAAATCATGCTCTCAGTCATTTATATGAAGACCGCAATCTCAAGCGCACTACCGCCGAACGCTTACAACAGGATGTAACCGATCTAATTAACGTATTTTTTGGTGAGTGGCATAATGTTTTTAAAAAGACTTTAGGAAACGCTGAAAGAAATTTAGTTGGGGAACTCAAAACGGTTCGTAACGATTGGGCGCATGGCAAAAATTTCTCTACTGATGATGCTTACCGCGCTTTAGACAGCACAGCCCGATTACTCTCTTCAATTTCTGCACCTCAAGCTGATACGGTAGAAAAGCAAAAACAGGAACTATTACGCCTGCGCTTTGAAGAACAAGCCCGCCATGAAAAACGCAAAGCAACCAATGTCGCTATTGAAAGTAATCCTCAAGGTGGTTTAAAACCCTGGCGGGAAATTGTAACTCCCCACGATGATGTGGCTTCAGGACGCTTTCAGCAAGCGGAATTCGCAGCGGATTTATGGCAAGTATACCTGGATGATAAAAACTGTGCCGATGAATATCGCGACCCTACAGAGTTTTTTCATCGCACCTATCTTACTGAAGGACTTAAAGACTTACTTACTAATGCCTTGATTCGTCTCAGTGGCAAAGGAGGCGACCCCGTAATCGAATTACAAACTAACTTTGGTGGTGGTAAAACCCACGCCATGTTAGCCCTCTATCATTTGTGTTTGGGAGTTTCCGCCCAAAACTTACCTGGATGTGAAGCCATTTTTACCGAAACTGGAATCGATAATCCACCCCAAGATGTCAAAACTGCTGTTCTGGTAGGAAACAAAATATCTCCTGGAACTCCTGAACGGAAAAAAGATGGCACTGTAGTTAAAACTCTTTGGGGAGAAATCGCTTGGCAACTTGGGGGCAAAGAAGGTTATGAAATGGTTGCAGATGCAGACCAAACTGCTACTAATCCTGGAGATAAGCTCAAAGATTTATTCAATCGTTATTCACCCTGTCTAATTCTTGTAGATGAATGGGTAGCTTATGCTCGTCAACTGCATTACGAGAAAGATCTGCCTGGGGGAGATTTCGATACCCACTTTACCTTTGCCCAAACCCTTAGTGAATCAGCTAAAAACGCCGACAACACTTTATTAGTGGTCAGTATTCCCGCTTCGGATATTGAAATCGGTGGAGATAGAGGGAAAGAAGCTTTAGAGCGTCTTAAAAATGCCATTGGTCGGGTAGAATCTCCCTGGCGACCTGCCACCGCAGAAGAAAGTTTCCATATCGTTCGCCGTCGTCTGTTCAAAGATATTACCGACCCTACTTTATTTACCGCTCGCGACACCGTTATACGTGCGTTTAGCCAAATGTATCGCGACCAAAAAACTGAATTTCCCGCAGAATGTCGCGAAAAAGATTATGAAAGAAGAATTACAGATGCTTATCCTATCCATCCCGAATTATTTGAGCGTCTGTACGAAGATTGGTCGAGTTTAGATAAATTCCAGCGCACTCGCGGAGTGTTGCGCTTGATGGCAAAGGTAATTAGCTATCTGTGGCAAGAGAACGATAAGAATTTAATGATTCTTCCTGCCAACGTACCGATGGCTGATTCGCAGGTACAGTCAGAACTGACTCGCTACCTGGATGACAACTGGCTGCCCATTATTGATAAAGATGTGGATGGTACTAATTCCCTTCCCGTCGATCTCGACCGCCAACATTCAAATTTAGGGCGTTATTCTGCCTGTCGTCGGGTAACTAGAACTATTTACATGGGTTCTGCACCACTGCAAAAAGCTGCCAATAAAGGGTTAGATATTCGCCGAATCAAATTAGGCTGTACCCAACCTGGAGAGAATGTAGCGACCTTTGGTGATGCCCTGCGCCGACTGACCAACCAAGCAACTTATCTCTATGTCGATAGTAGCGAGAGATATTGGATCGATACTCAACCCAACGTTACCCGTACTGCGATCGATCGCGCTACCCAGTACAGAGAAGACCAAACCTGGGATGAAATTATTAGAAGACTTAAGCTAGATAGGGAGATGGGAGATTTTGCTGGTGTTCATATAGCACCTAATTCATCTTCTGATGTTCCCGATGAGGAAACAATGGGAGTTAGATTAGTTGTACTCCAACCTAACCTAACCCATAGTAGTAAAGCTAAAAGTAGTGATGCTTTAACCGAAGCAAAACAAATACTCGATACCAAAGGTACTGCACCTCGCTATTGTAAAAACCTTCTGGTTTTTCTTGCTCCCGACCGAAACAAACAAGAAAACTTGATGAGATTGGTAAATCAATATTTAGCCTGGGAATCAATAGTCGCTGATTCAGGAAAAGAAAATCTCAACCTTAATGGCTCTCAGAAAAATCAAGCTGAGAAGAAATTAAAAGACGCAGATAAGACCGTTAAGATGTCATTGCAAGATACTTATCAATGGTTACTCGTTCCCACTCAACCAGAACCTACAGGCGATCTAGAATGGGAAGAATATCGTCTTTCAGTCAAAGACTCCCCTATCTTACAAGCTAGTCGCAAATTAGGTCATGAAGAACACCTAATTACTACCTATGCTCCTGCTCGTTTAACTCTGGAAATTCTCAATGATTATGTCTGGAAAAATGCCAACCACATCGACCTCAAAACCCTCTGGAAATATCTAACTAATTACCTTTATCTACCGCGACTAAAAAACGAACAGGTTTTACTAGATGCGATCTCTGATGGGGTAGGGAAAGATTTATGTTCTTGGCAGGAAAATTTTGCTTATGCCAATGGTTTCGATGAAGCTACTGGAAAATATCTAGGTTTAAAAGCAGGTCAGCCAATTACCCCTAAATTTAGTAGTTCTGATTTCTTAGTTAAACCAGAGGTAGCTTCTGCCCAATTTAAAGCAGAACAAGAAGAAAGACAACGATTAGAATATACATCTACGCTCAATAATGGAAATGGCAAAACGGTTCAAACTACCACCAGTAGTTATACAGTAGACCCCGTTTCTGTTTCTACCAATGGTACAGAGCTAACAACCGATTCTTCTACAGTTGTTACTATTGAAACTCAGCCAAAGCGACGTTTTCACGGCACTGTGGAACTTAGTTCACTGCGTCTAATTGATGATGTGCAAAAGATCGCTGATGAAGTTGTACAACATTTAACAAGTCTCAACAAAGGGATGGTTAAAGTTACTCTAGAAATTGAAGCTAAGGAAGAAGATGGAATACCAGATAATGTGATTCGCACGGTGAGTGAGAATTGTAAAACACTGAAGTTTACATCTCAGGGTTTTGAAGATGAATAAGTAAGACTAAATATTGTATTTCATCATAGAATTGTCCAACAACTGGCTAGACTAATTTAGTGAACTCCTTCCTCTACTGCTCATATTTAATAATTTGCGTTGAACCAAGTCAAGGTTTTATTTAGGGCGAACGCATCTAAATCTGGAGAAAAAAGGAGTTACGATGAAATTATTAAAATCAACTTATCAGATAAGTTGAAACAAGCCAAAATAACCTTGATATAAAAGAAACAAAGGTATATAAAGCAAATTTTGGCAGCTCAAAATTCTGTTTGATTCTCGTTACTCAGAGAACAAACATTTCCAAGAAAGAGTGAGAGCTGATTGTAGGTTATTG
>NZ_KB235916.1:34823-37075 GCF_000332195.1 Pleurocapsa sp. PCC 7319 | reverse complement strand
TCAATTTAAGATGCGTTCGCCCTAAGGTTTTATTCCTTTTAAAAAGTTACAGCCAGTATTGTTTGTTTCCTTCAAGCTCACCTGGATAAATGCCTTGTAATCTACGATAGGCAATACGATCCGCGCCAAATAACGGTATTGGCAAACGAGGGTCTTTTAATGAGCCATGATGAAGCAAAGTTAGTTTTAAAGTTGTATCTACCAAAGTTTTAAGATCAACAGCTGCGCCTTCTTCTCTTACTCGCAGACGTAGTGGTCTGGGAAGACCTATTCTTGGCGGAACTTGAGTTGTTACCAAAATTGCTTCGCGAGGCGATAAAAACAGTGCTAGTCCTCGCGTTGGATGCTGTAATTTTTGATTAGATAAGTTATGCAGGCGGGGAATTTGAGATTTGGCACATTCAACAAAGATAAATTCGGAGTTGATCGCATCTCTCCATGCCACAAGATTTTTAATTTCATCACCTCGAAATAAACCATCGCGGTAGATTAGTACCTTTTTGTTTCTAAAATCTTTGATAGGCAAAAAGTCCTGTAGTATTGTTCCAGGTATTTCTTCACCTTCGGTTAGCGAATCACTGGCTATTTGATAGCGAATAAACTCTCCTCTGGTGTTGTACAAACGAAGGCTGGCACAAGCATTGATACTGCCCTTGCCATTCTTCTTAGGCTTTCGAGAAATATCCAATCCAATAAAGTAATCAGCGATGGATAGGGATTCTGCCAAAATAAATGGTAGGTTGCCTAATTTAGCTAAAATCCCCAGTACAATATTTTGAGAAACCATTCTAGGTTTTTCGCGTAGGGTCTTTTCATATATTTTCTGACTAGCTACTCTTCGACGTAACAGACGACGATAAACCCAGGCATAAATACTATCGCCACCACTGTCATCTTGGGCGCGATCGCTTTGTGGCAGGAAGACTAAAACCAAATCAATAGGTACTTGTAAGACCTCATCAACTAAAGTCTGAACTTTGACCTTGGCTTCTGTGGTGGATAAATCTTCTAAGGATGCTTTTCTAATATTTTCTTCAGACAGAGTAAGTTGAAATGTATTAGTCTTCTGTTTTTCAAATTCTTGCCGTAAACCATAATAAAAAGCCTCATAGTCAACGTTTGAAAAATTGAGTATTCCCAAGCGAATCTTTCTCGCTGGATTTAAAAATTCTTGATGGCGACGATAAACACCACCCTTATACAGTCCACTTAATGTTCTACCTCTAGTGCTGGTAACGTTATTGCCAAAAAGCACCAAGGTGTCTTCTAATTTTGTCTGAGGTTTCCAAAACAAATCTGGATATTGTTCACTATTTAGGGTTTGCTGAATAACTTGACAACCTTGAGCCAATAAAGGTTATAAGGATTTTAGGCGCAGAAAAAAGTTAAGTAAAAATGGCGAAAAACCCCTAAAATTGGTAAAAGACCCTTGCACTTATCTGAGCAAGAACAAATGTACCGTAAAACTAGCCAGTCGGAGCTTACCCCAGAAAATTTTGAATTACCCTTTGAAAGTAAGTTGTCAT
Organism: Pleurocapsa sp. PCC 7319; assembly: GCF_000332195.1. Lineage (NCBI taxonomy): Bacteria > Bacillati > Cyanobacteriota > Cyanophyceae > Pleurocapsales > Pleurocapsaceae > Pleurocapsa > Pleurocapsa sp. PCC 7319. The sequence continues at coordinate 35,549 of NZ_KB235916.1, read as the reverse complement.
CAGAAAACCGATGGGTAATTATGGCAGAGTTAATTCCTTGGTCAGATTTTGAGTCAGAATATGGTAAGAATTCAGGTACTAAATTGAGGGATTAAAGAAGGGCGATCGATAACACCGATAGTTGCCAATAAAGCTTGAGTGAAAAAATCCATCACAGAGCGACCCTGAAAACGGCAGGTTTGAATCACACTCAATAAATTAGCTGTATCTTGAAATCGTGTCATGCTGCGAGAACCACCACTTATTTTTCGTTTAGTGACTGCCAATCTTAAAGCACGTTCGGCGAGATTGTTATCAGGCGAAATTTCTGGATGGTCTAAGAAATACCACCATTGGTCTGCTTTTAATTTCAAATTCCGTAATAATTTACCAGCTTCATAACCTGCCTTCTCACTCCACTTACTCAAAGCTAAATTGATTTGAGTTTTTAATTGCGTAGTAGAATCGAGATATTGCTGCCGATGATTATTTTCACGCCATAATCGATGTTGTCGAAAAGCAGAATCCACAATTTCGGTCAAAGCTAGTCCCATTGATCCATTGTCAATTCCTGGTGTTTTCATGAGTCTTTGACAGTGACGACGTAAGTGAGCCTGACTATTTTTGTTGTGCTGCGACCGGATAGCCATTGTACACGCTGAAATCATCGGAGATAATGATTCCCGAATACTGCGCGCCTAGTTGGTCTTCTATTTCTTTTCTCGAACGAGTATCCCCCGCTCGAAA
>NZ_KB235916.1:31584-34723 GCF_000332195.1 Pleurocapsa sp. PCC 7319 | reverse complement strand
ATCCTCAGTTCATGTAGATAAAATTTATACGCTAATAGAGTAGAATCGAACTTGGTGTAAAGACCGAGGTATTAGAATCAGTGGACCACCATTGGGAAGACCACCTAAAATGTTAGTAAATCAACTAAAAACAAGCTAGAGATGATGAAAGATTTCGTAATGCTATTGAGGGAAAATTCGGACAAGCAAAACGACGTTATGGACTTAACTGTATCATGGCAAAACTCTCAAAGACAGCAGAAACTTCTATTGCCGTTACTTTTTTAGTTATCAATCTTTCCACCCTGCTCAGGCAGGTTAGCTGTCTTTTTTTGTCTTTATTTCTGAATACCTATAAATTCGGCTCGATTACTGACTTTTTTATTATTAAAACTGATATTAAAGTCAAATTACTAACATAAAAACTTATTTTTTAAACAAGCTGATTCTTGTCAATTTTTCCGATTACTTTTTCAGCAAACTCTATTTATACAGTACTTTTCTAGCCCTAATCCATAATTAACTAATGTTTGATAAGCATCTTGCTTGTATTGAGATAATAATTGCTTTCTTTCTTCAGCAGTAATTTTGGTATTTTTCAACAATGCACCATATTCAAGCTCAAACTTTGATGCTGTTTGGGGCGTTATACAAGGACACAAAGCAGCCATAGCGTAATCATAGGGATGAGAATTTTTACTAAACTCGACGCTGACAACTGGTTGCTCGTCTGGTGCTGAAAGTAGTTTTTCTCTACTGGTCGAACCCGTAGCTTGTTCTATCAGTTGTTCTCTACGTTCTCCTATCGTTCCGTTAATTTCTACAATAGTTGCCGTACCACCACTCTCTATATCTCTAACGAGTAGACCTGTTAGCAGTTTTTCTGGATCGTTGCGATAAGGATGGTTATCAAAAAAGATATCTAAAGTTTCCTTATATAAAAAACTGTTCTTGGGAGTCAAAGTTATTGCTGGTTCGGCTTTACTATCAACTTCAAACGTTTCAGCCCAGAAATCACATTCCCTTTGAACCTTTACTTTGTTCTCGTCAAAGACCGTTTTGGAGGTGAAGCGACAGTTAATTTTCAGAATACGTACTGCTAACTGAGCGATGACTTCAGCATCAACTACAGGTTCTTTGACCCATTGAATATAATAAATGCGATCGCCTATCTTATCTTTGATTTTTAATTGGATTGCGTCTAAAGTTTCTTTCCATTCACTTTTAGGGGGTATTTTGGTATCCGTTTTAGCCAAGATCCAGAAGTATCCTTTTGACCAAACAACAACAACACCAGGAAACTGTTTACTAAAATGCCAACCAAGACTATTGCCTATCTGACGATCAACTTCTGGACTGAGACGAAAACTAGCGAGATTTAATGAGTTATGAGTTATGGGAAAAATTTCACTGAGATGAATATCAGACATTAATTTAGCCTCAAAGTCGATCAATATTTCAGGGGTTGATAATGAACTAGGATGCTGCGTATTCGCACACAGAATCAAAAACGCAGTATTTACAGGGCAAGCCTGGATTGGCTGGAAAAATACGGTCGAATAACTCAGGGTTACGTTGATAACTTCGTAAATCTCGATTTAATTTCTGGGCAACCAAAGAAAGCTCGATACAAATTGATTCTATAGCTTCGTCTGTAGCGGAAATTGGCTCTGATGCTACCTGTGTTTCAAGATTGTAGAATGAGGCGCTTGCTTGTCGGTCGGGATATACAGCGGTATGCAGGTAAAATAAGTACAGTCATCTGTACTAACGAGTTAAGATCAACAGTATTTTGTTAATGAAGCCTTACTCAATTGACTTGCGTCAAAAAATCGTCGAGAGTTATGAGAACCAAGAGGGTTCGATTCGCCAGTTAGCTAAACGTTTCAAAGTCAGCCCAGATTGCGTCAGGAGACTTCTCAAACGTTATTACACAGAAGGAACAATTAAACCTAAGTCATATACTGGAGGTAATCAACCGATGTTGCAACGTCAACACCTGGAAGTATTAACAACTTTGGTTGAAGAGGATAATGATGCTACTTTGCCTCAGTTAGCTCAAAGACTTGAAGCAAAAACAAATCTTCGGGTTAGTAATTCGACTATTAGTCGTGGAATTAAGAAGTTAAATTTGACTAGAAAAAAAAACTCTCAAAGCAACGGAAGCATATACTCAGGAGAAACAGCTTCAACGTTGTGATTACTGGAATGAAATCAAGGATGTCTCGACCAAAGATTTGGTGTTTCTAGATGAAACAGGAGTTAATTTAGCGATGGTAAATCTCTATGCTCGTGCCATTAAAGGTTATCGCGCTTATAGTCAACGTCCCCTGAAAAAAGGGAAAAATGTTTCTATCATCGGCGCAATGACTTTGGAAGAAGGTTTCTTAACTGGTCTAAGTTTTGATGGTGGAACGAACGGAGATACTTTTTTGTGGTTTCTTGAAAAAATTTTAGTCCCAAAATTATGGAGGGGTGCGGTAGTTATCATGGATAATTTACCCGCACATAAAGTTCAAGGAGTAGCAGAAGCGATCGCCTACTTTGGCGCTAAGCTAGTTTATCTTTCTCCCTATTCACCAGATTTTAATCCGATTGAAAGTCTTTGGTCTAAACTAAAATCTCATCTGCGCTCTGTCGAGGCTCGAACCCGTGAAACACTACATGAGGCTATTCGTGATGGATTACAATCGATTACATTAAAAGATGTCCGTAATTGGTTTACTCATTGCTGCTACTGTGCTTAATAAGTCTGCATACCGCTGTAAATACTGTTCTTTTGTCTCACTGCAACCATCAAGGTACTGATGGTAAACTACTGCCATTCCCGACTCTACCATCTTGAGATTTATTGACTTATTCTCCTGATAGATTTCACCAACTGTTCGACCGTATTTATCAACTGTTACTTTACACGACTTGGCAATTTTAGATCTTTCATCAGGGCTATTTCATTCTAGGTGATATTGTAATTGTGGTAGTGTAAATAAACTAGAAAAGTGAGTGAAATAGCGATAATAGAAGCATTCTCTCGAATGCCAGATCGTAGAAGAAAACAGGGAACAAGGCATTCATTACAATTATGTTTGGCTCTGTTTACACTGGGGGTGACAGCAGGCAACCAAGGCTTTCTTGCGCTCGGAGATTGGCTAAAATCGTA
>NZ_KB235916.1:17340-31484 GCF_000332195.1 Pleurocapsa sp. PCC 7319 | reverse complement strand
ACTAATGCTGGGCTTAATAGCTGCTGAAATTCTTTGGTTACTGGCAACTAAAAGTTCCTAATCCAACTTCAATTTGACCTAACTCCCGCAATAGTTCCTGCTGCTTTTGATAGGGTAGATGCCCATAGTTTCCTAGCCATCCTAGTAATCCCTGTAACTTAATTCCCAAGTCTTGTCCTGGTACAATCTGATGAGACCATTGTGGCGATGTTATTTCTCCACAACACTGACATAGAGAGTGATGACGTTGATACTCAACTATTTCTATTGGTCTTTCTACTAATATTGCTGCTGAGTTGGTTTCAATCTTGATTGATTCTGCTGAGGCTAACAGTTCTCCACAACTCAAGCACTTTTCTGCTTTGAGTACTTCGCAGCGATCTACTCGCCCAAATCCTTTTCTTGTTTTCCCTTGATGTCCTAATTGCCCCCCGGGACTTTTTTTCGGTTTTTGAGACGATGACTTTTCTTTTCTTTCTGGTTTTTTGAGTAAATCTGATGATGGAGGCTTTGACGATATTTTACTGTCTAGGCTTCTGCTTATTTTTAGCTTCTCTATTTCTATTTTTAGCTGCTCGATGATTTCTTGTTGACTCAGTATGAGCTTCACCAGTTCCTTTTTTGACAACTGGTTGAGTTTTTCTAGTTCGTTTAACTCAGGTTCCTGGTTCATCTTACCGTTACATTACCCAGTTTTCTTAACGAGTGCAACCTTATCTCTCTTTTTAATACCTGAATCCTTACACTTTAATGCTGAAATATTTTTTTCGGTTTTTGTTGCATTACTTGAGATTTAAACAAGTTTCTCTTTCTACTTGATAAACAATTTATACAGAAACGCCGAGATTAACCTACTAAATGTAACTAATAAGAAGTATTAAGTAATTATTTTAAAATTTATCAGCATAGTAATGTATTAAACTACAAGGCTTTAACACTTGGCTTATGTCATCTATGAACATTACTATTATTCCTAAATTAAATGCTCAATAAAACAAAAATATCAACTTTCTTACCACTATTATTTGTTTCAGCTTTTTTAGCATTTATTCCTGAAACGCCTGCTCAAGCACAATGTTGGCGAAACATAAGTGATTGTAAACCCAATTTTGAAAACACACCTTTCGATCCTAAGACATGGAGTCCCGCAGATTGGTTAAAGAGTGGAGCAGGAGAGGCTTGTGAAGCTCATGTTTTGGCAACTGCACAGAGAAATACAGATAGAGAACAAGGGCTAGACCCTATTCAGAGAGAATACCTTCGTCCCTATTTCGGAGATTTGGTAGACCAAGTTACCGTCAAATGGGACTCGTTGCTTAACGATAATTGGTCTTTTGCTGGACACCAGATACAATCAGGTTCGGCAGCACAAGCTCTTGGAAACACAATTTTTATTGCCGAGAAGGAACAACCTTACAGCACATCACAGCTAGTTCTTTTAGCTCACGAATTTGTTCATGTGCAGCAATATCAAAGGCATGGAAATTTGGATAATTATTGTCGAGAATACATGACAGGTTATGCTCAAGGAGGATATGACTACGAAAATAATTCTTTTGAAATAGAAGCTTCCAACTTTGAGTATAAATTTGCCAGCGAATTAAAAGACAAAATACCAGTTACCAAATATGAGTATACTGCTTCTTTTCCTAGTCACATTCAGCGAAGTGCAATAGTCTTACCAACTGAATTGCCCAGACAAAATTTAGATACCTTCTCTGAAAACATAATCATTAAAGATGGCAATATCTTAGCTCGTCGAGGTGGGGAGCTTGTTCTTTACCAAGACACCAATGGTGATGGTCGTATTGATGCTGGTAGTGCTGATAATGTAATCGACACGGGATGGGGTCAATTCCAAGACCTTATCTACATTGGGAATGGCAATATCTTAGCTCGAAGAGGCGGTGATCTAGTTCTTTATCAAGACACTAACGGTGATGGTCGTATTGATGCTGGTAGTGCTGATAATGTAATCGACACGGGATGGGGTCAATTCCAAGATCTTACTTACATTGGGAATGGCAATATCTTAGCTCGTCGAGGTGAGGATTTAATTCTTTACCAAGACACTAACGGTGATGGTCGTATTGATGCTGGTAGTGCTGATAATGTAATCGACACGGGATGGGGTCAATTCCAAGATCTTACTTACATTGGGAATGGCAATATCTTAGCTCGAAGAGGCGGTGATCTAGTTCTTTATCAAGACACTAACGATGATGGTCGTATTGATGCTGGTAGTGCTGATAATGTAATCGACACGGGATGGAATCAATTCCAAGACCTTACCTACATTGGAAACTAAAACAGACTTAGGCATCATGTAAAAATAACTTGAACAATTTGCTTCGGTGATGTTGTAATGCTGTGGTTAAGAGTGCTAGCTTAACTGCTGTTGCAGATATTTAAATAGAGCATAAATTTACAACCCACCTTCCGCTCGTCAGCTTGTAATATGCTAAGTAATACGTTTAAAAGCGATTTAGGCGATCGCCTTATAGGAAAGAATGAGAAATAGCGATCACAATTACCTTTCATGGCGATCGCCAAATACCCTGATAAGCGTAATCTTTTACTACTACAATTTGACGTGCGGAAGGTGGGTTGTAACACTACCCAGTAGTTAATCAAAACATTCATTAATATCTTTTATGCCAAAGTTTCAATTAAATCGTCAAACAGTTATTTATAGCGCCTTAGCTATTATTTCATACTATGTCTCATCGCTGCGAAGCTCGGATTCATTCTTATCGCGAAATCTTCAGCGACGCACCCTTTCTAATTTCACTGAGGTAGTGGAAGTAGAATATAGCTCTCTACGAAATCTACTGGCTGCGGAAAAATGGAGAGAAGCCGACGAAAAAACTAAAGAGTTAATATTTGAGGTGCGAAAAGTAGTTAATAAAGCATATTACTTAGATTACGAGACTGAAGAGTTTTCATGTTCCCATTTTAAACAAATTGATGCTCTTTGGGTTGAATATTCTGATGGACGTTTTGGCTTCAGCGTTCAAAAGCCAGTGTATATAGAGACAGGGAATAACCCAGAAAAATGGGATTCAGAAGCAGCAGAAGCTTACATTCACTTTGCAGATCGCGTTGGATGGCGTAAGGGAGGAGAATGGTTAGATTATCAGGATTTAAAGTTCAATATTTCAGCTCCTTTGGGACATCTCCCAAAAGGTAGTTCTAGCACTTATGAAACATACATCACACCAATTACTGCTCGGAAAGACCTTATAAATAGCTCTCCAATCAGTTGCATGTGAGTTAAGCAGTCATTTTTATCAATAGTTTTAGGTAGCGTTGTAATGCTATGGTTAAGAGTGCTAGCTTAACTACTGTTGCAGATATTTAAATTGCGCATCAACAAATTTACAACAATACCCAGTGCATTAGTTCAACCGATACTTTCAAGTTAATAGTGGAGAAAAAAACTCTGGATATTCAGGCTTTGTCAAGTTAAAAATGTAGAGAGTGAGATAATCATAGGATGAATCAAAATCTTGGTGCTATTGCTTTTGTGTGTTTAGAGGTCTAATCCAAAGTCATACTTATTGTTTTAAATATACATCTAAAATAGATTATAATATCGTTGCAATGATAATTATATTTTTTACTCTTATAGGCTTTGCATACATAGCTAAATTAATTTACTTCAAACAATCTGTATTAAAAATAAGACACTATACACCTTTATTAGGAACATATTTATTTTGGTCTGTATTAATTATTATAATAATTATATTTAAGAGTCAAGGTTATTTGATTATTCCGATCCTTAGTCTTTTAGCATTTATTTGGAATAGTATATACACTCTTAATCAAAGAAAGAAATCAGGTGCTGTATTATTAAAGATCAATTATGTTCCTAAAAATGGTATTTATTCTCAATTATTAAGACAAACTTCTTCTAAGCTAGAGTTGAGAGAAAAAGGTTTTTACTACGCATCAATTTTTTTTTCTTGGAGCAAAATAGCTTCATATCAATGGATAGGTTTACAGTCTGAAATTTTAAGTCTAGAGCTAAAATTATTCTTTTTTCCCTTTCCCTTAGAAATGAAGATTTCCATACAAGACAAAAGCCATGTAGAAAATATATTAAATAAATACATAACTTCATAATATTAGATAAGATTATTAAGAAATAATTGATGAATATTTTAGGTATCTAACTAAATAATATAATTTCATTGCCTACAATTTTAAAGTATATCTTGCTTTAACCACTTGAAATACTCTATTTTTTCTAGCTTTTTAATACTAATTAGATCTACTATATTAAGCTCTAATCTAATTGTTTCTGTTGCTAAATATACAACTTTAGCCTTCAAAATAGTAGCATCCGTAGCATATTTCGTAACAGGAGGAATCGTTTACGCCCAAGATGTTGTGAATAGTGTGGGATTTGGATTTGAAAATAGTGGTTTAAATCAGATAAATGAGATTAAACAATGTCCTATTCCTGTCTCTCAAAAAGTTGACAGTTGCTATGGTGGAAGGATTTATTGAAAAAATGAACAAATTAACAGTACTAAAACAAACAGCGATATTCGGTATTCTAGGTTCAAGTATTTTGTTTACTTCTCTTGCAGGACAAGCATTGACTGTTGAAGAAGTGACTAACCCTCGTCAGAAATATGATGGTTGGGTTACTGATATGGCAGATATTTTAAGTACAGAAACCGAAACTGAGTTAAATCGCCTAATTACCAATTTAGAAAAAAGTAACGGTTCTGAAATTGCTGTTGTCACCGTATCTGAAACTGTTCCCGCAGCATCTCCTAAAGCCTTCGCTACAGAGCTATTTAATCACTGGGGAGTAGGTAAAGCCAAGTTGAATAACGGAATCTTATTCCTGATTTCTTTTGAGGAAAACCGTGTAGAAATCGAAACAGGAAGGGGGATAGAAAGCATTTTATCCGACGAGGAAGTCAAGAAGATAATTGATACTCAAATTATTCCTCAATACAAACAAGATAACTTTGATCGCGGTACCCTCAATGGGACAAAAGCCCTGATAACTAGTTTAAATTCTAGTTTAATTGATAATAAAAATCGGCACTTGAGCATCTTTTCTTTACTAGCCTTGGGATTAACAGTATTTACTGGCGGAATTATTCGTTATCGAAAACGACGTAACAAGGTTTTCGTTAAACCTGGTAAAAATATTTCTCTGCAACGTATTGATAACCGAGCAGTTCATTGTGCTAAATGCCATCAGCCAATGGAAAGAAAGAAAGCCATTGACCTAACGTCAGAACAGCAGGTGGCTCAGAAACTTGGGGGAGTTAGTTATCGGGGTTATCAATGTCCTCGCTGTAGCCAAGATACTAAATCTTATTCCATAGTTGCCTATTTTTCCCATTCTGATCGTTTTGATACTTGCCCCCAGTGTCAGGAATTAACGGTAATTAGAACGGGAGAAACTTTGGAAGTAGCTACTCGCGAGAGTAAAGGAAAATATCTCTCGCAAAAAAAATGCCATTGTTGCGATTATCATACCGAGCAAATTACTACTATTCCTCGTATTACTCCAGCTTCTTCTAAAAATAGAGGACAGAACAATAGCAATACATACCAATATTACGACGGTGGAGGTGGCTACGGGGGTAGTGGAGATTCTGGAGGTGGATTCGGAGGTGGTTCTAGCGGTGGAGGTGGTGCTGGAGGTGATTGGTAACAATCAATCAAGTTAAATCCCCAGATAATTGAAGCTTCTAAAAATTAAGCTGCAAAAAATCGATGAACAAATAAGACCATTAGCATCATGTTTAATATAAAAAATATCTTCAAGTATCTATGGCCAGCTTGAAGTAAGTTACGAAGGAGCTAGATGGATTACGCAAGATATCAGCTCTAGATACGATCCTGGTAGAAAAAATGAGCTAATCTCTAAAACGTTCCAAATCTCAACAACGACGAGCCTAACAATAGTAAGTCAGTAATTGGAAACCCTTTTGAAAAAATGTCTTATAGAGATGCTCTGTATTTTACGTCATTAGTTTATCCAGGAAGTACTCTTGCGGGTGTTCTTGTAGGATTTTTAGTGATATATACTTCCGATGAAACTTAATGCAAAATTAACTGCTGATTGGAGCTATAAAAGTCCAACGGGATTGACCGCTAAAGAGCTACATGAAGCAGCTTTAGAGTATGGAAATTATGTAGAATTCCTTTCTAGACAATTAATTCAGAAAGAAGTTGGTGAGATCTATCAATTAGAACAACTTTTTCGCAAAAGTACTCAAGGCTTTCAACCTATCAAACAATTTGTAGGGGCTTTAACTTCGCTGGAAGTTAAAAAAAACCTCAGTTGTCACATTAATGTTTTTGCCTATTCTTTTCTCAAACAAGCAAAGAATTTTGATTTACTTTTGCCATTTGATAGGGAACAAAATCAGGAATTTTGGCAAATATACCGAGAATGGTCTGAATTAAGTATAAAGCTAGAAAAATTTGAATGCTATGGTCAAAATTGTTCTAAAAAACTTGCAAAACAATATTTAGCCTTGAGAAAAATCGTTTCTAGGTCCTCTGCTAGAGACGAGATTAAAACTTTAGCGGCTTTGTTGATTAGTGGTCCCTCAACCTTAAAACAAGTCTCTGAGGATCTTGGACTTAGCTATACTCTTGGGCAAAGAACTGTTAGTGTCTTTGAAAACATTAGTGTAGTAGAAACCCGACCTGGAGGAATCTATGCAATCGCAACTGAAGCTTTGCCTGTAGTCATTTTTTGTCTCCGAGAAACCTGTGGTATTGATTGGCTCAGTAACCTAAATATATGAAATTCTCGCACAAAACGTTTGGCAGCTAACCAGACATCTTCAATGGGTTTTTGATCGGAGGCATTAGAAGCGAATCGAATACAGGTAGTAAGCTACATGAACTATTCAGACAACAGCAATCAATGTATGAAAGTCGTTCTCCTCCATAGACAACCGAATTGTGAGCTTGACTCAACTTCATATACGTACCCCAGTGCGACCAAAGATTTTAGAAATAACTTTTAACTTTTAACAATAATTGGCAAGACTTAAAATATACTACATACATTTGTAAGCTTTCCCAGTCTACCTGTCAATCTCAATCAGCCAATTCAATGCCAACCGAATTTTCGATAAATGAAGTAGTCAAACTATTAAATAATCCGAATATTTTAATTTATTTTGGAATAGTCATTGGTAGTCAAATTATCTATGGACTGTGGAAGTATTTAAGGCAAAAAAGTATTAGCCAGCGACGTAAGGCTCAAGGACTACCCGATAGTGTTTTAATCAACCATACAAAAAACCTGGCCTATCGACGAGTTGAAGCTCTAATACAAAGTGGACTTTTGTTGGGGTCAATCATAATTGTGCCTTTTGTTTTGGTCTGGATGAGTGACTCTAAGAAAGATCAAGGTGGTTTAGCTATCGCCTTTCTTTTGTTACTAGCTTGGATTATGTTTAATACTACAGATGTAGTTAAAGCATTTTTAGGAGGTTTATCTTTCAAAACCATTGCTGCTTTTAAGCAACCTTTTCAAATCGGTGATCGAGTTACACTTAGAGGAATACATGGCCAAGTAATTAGTTTCGATGCTTTTTTTGTAATTTTGCAAACTCTTAATGACGATCGCATTAGTATCCCTACCCATACTTTATGGAGTGAAGTTTTAAGTTCTGCCAATGCAGGCGATCGCTCTTCTTTGTGTGTGATGAATTTTTACCTAGCATCATTTATTACTGCCGAACAAAGGCAAACAGCCGAAGACGCTATCTGGGATGCCATACAAGCATCGGTGTATTATGAACCTTCTAAGCCAATGCAAATCTATCTTACTCAAACATCTAACGCAATTCAGATAACCGCAAAGGCTTACGTGGCTTCTACCTACAATGAACCTCTATTTACTAGCGATGTTACTAGAGCTTTTTTAAATTCTATTTCTCAACAGGAAATCGCTTTAGCACCAAGTTCTAGAGAAATTATTTCCTTTTACTCAGACCTTGCACCAAAAAAAGTTGATGGGAGTAGTCAGAACTGAAGTTCTTGTGTAAAGGGGATAGTAGATAATTCTCTAGTCAAATCAGAGAACTAATTTCCATAGTTAAAACATCGTCTCCAGAAATTTCAGCTTTCAAAATGAATGAAATTTGATTCTGTCTAGCTACTTACATTCATAACTACATTCATGCGATAATTAATTTCCAGCTAGATTTTTTTTGCCACCTCATCAATAAATTGCTGATAGTGGGGAATCAGCCGTCATCTATTCTGCCTACTATGCTCACCCTGGTGGCACTTGTGGTTTAATTCTAAACCCTTGCTGTCTATTTTTCAGTTCGATCTTGAAAGCTTATTCCTTTATGTCAAGTTTCTTCGATGCCTTCATTTCCTACGGACACACCGAGAGTCAAAAGTTCGTTACTAAACTTTATGAACGCTTGACTGAAGTTGGCTTGAAAGTTTGGATAGATCAAAGAGATATTGATGATAGTGTTAAGTGGCAGAAGGAAATAGATCGAGGTATTGAGACGGCCCATAACTTGATTTTTATTGTGACGCCTCACGCGGTTAAATCCCCCTATTGCCTCATAGAATTGGAATTAGCTGTTAAATACAACAAACGCCTTATTCCTTTACTTCATGTAGAACCCTCTGATTGTTGGGATCGAGTTCACCCAGCTATAGCTGAAATTCAATTTATCTTTTTCCAAGACGGAATTGATGATTTTGAAGATTCTTTTGAGCGATTAGTTAGTTCAATTAAACATCAGGCAGATTATATCGAACAGCATACCAGATATTTAGTTAAGGCTCTGGAGTGGGAACGGCACCAAAAGCAAACTAACTACCTGTTAATTGGCGAGGATAGGAATAAAGCAGAATCGTGGTTGAGAGTAAGATTTAAGGAGAAACAACAGCCTTGCATCCCTACAGATTTACATTGTGAATACATCTGTGAAAGTAGTAAAAATGCCCAGAATTTACTCACCCAAGTATTTATCTGTCACGATGAGAAAGACAGCTTAGTCAGAGATAGACTGGTAAAACAGTTACACAGAGAAGGAATTACTACCTGGACCAATCGAAGTGATATACCCAGCGGCAGTGAGTTTCAAGAGGAGATTAATAAAGGTATAGAAGGAACCGATAATTTGGTTTATCTAGTTTCTGCTAATTCTGTGGTCAGTTTCTGGTGTAAGAGAGAACTCAACCATGCCCTCAAGTATAATAAGCGCATTATTCCGCTGCTGATTGAACGGACAATCAGCACGCATTCTACCTCCTCGCGATTAGCAGGTGGTAGTTAGTGCGACGGTCTTGGGTTGAGAACATGGTATAATACTTCTAACTGCAAAGGCACTATTGCCCTCCAGACACAGAAAGCTGGTAACTTAGGGGTAAATACAAGACCAATGTAGCCAAGTTCGTAACTAATAAGCCTTGTGTCGCCCGATAAGTAATAGTAGGGAGCAAGCAAAATAACGATACATAATCAAATACAGAATTTGTTTCTACAAGCTGTTGCCAGAAATGAGTAACAGGTTCAGTATGGCTAAAGTCCCTGCTGTTCACCGAGAAGCACGGTTTTCTGGTACACGAGTAGCTGTCTCCTACGAGAAGAGTGTCTTACCAGATACTCGCACCTCGTCTCGTTAGAGCAGGTGTGGGAGGCTTCATTCGCTGCCCGAAAATACTATCCCTGAATCAATTCGAGGATTAGAGTTTATTGAGCACACTCAAGAGGATAATTTAGACCAATTAATCAAGGCACTCAAAGAAGAGGAAAATTACTATGAAAAACACAAAATCTTATTAGTTAAAGCCCTCAAATGGCGCGAGCAAAATCGCAACCGCAGTTTATTGCTCAGAGGTTATAACCTACAACATTTTGAGGCTTGGTTAAAGATAGGGGCAACTCGCAGTTTACATCCACCCTTGCCCTTACAATCTGAGTTTATTGCAGCCAGTATTGGACAAACTACCGACACAGTTTTGGATGTGTTTATCTCCTATTCTCGTACCGATGGCGATATAGCTAGGAAGCTTAACGATCAGTTACAGCAGTTGGGAAAAACTACTTGGTTTGACCAAGAAAGTATTGCCGTAGGGGAAGACTTTCAGCAGGAGATCGAGAAGGGAATCGAAAATTGTGACAACTTCTTGTTTATTATTTCCCCCAGGTCAATCAATTCCCCCTACTGTGCTGATGAAGTAGAACATGCCTTTTTACTCAATAAAAGATTTATTACTATTTTGTGCGAGCCAATAGAAACATCTAACTTACATCCAGCTCTGGCACGGGTACAGTGGATAGATTTTTATCAGGGAGATTTCTACCATTATTTTAATGAGTTGGTACGGGTGTTGGATACTAACCGCGAACATGTGCATCAGCATACCAAATGGTACCAAAGATCTTTGGTCTGGCAAGAGAGTAGAAAAAGTAAGGATTTACTATTGCGGGGTATCGAGTTAGAGAGGGCAAAGGCTTGGTTAACACAGACTGAGCAAGGAAAGGTACAGCCACCACCAACCTCTTTGCAGAGTGAATATATTACCAGCAGTAATCGAGAGAAAAAAAGAAATCGTTTTATGGCAATTGGTTCAGTAGTTAGTTTTATTGGAGTACTTGCCACTTCTTTAATAATTTCTAGTACTTTATGGTTGCGGGCAGAACGACAGGCAACATTAGCAACTCTCAGAGAAAATGTAACTCGAGTTGAGAATCTACTGTCTAGTAGTAACAAAGTTGAGGGTTTAGTCTTAGCACTAGCAGCAACAGGGAAAAGTCAGGATAAATTAGGAAGGGCAATTCCTGCTGTAGTATCTAGCCTTTTAGAAGCTATTCAAACTGTTAGAGAAAGTAATCGCTTGACTAGAACTGGAGGTGGGTATGCCTCAGTAGCATTTAGTCCTGATGGCAAATACATTGTTAGCGCTAGTGTGGGCAACACCATTAGTTTGTGGGACAAACAAGGTAAACTGGTCTCCAAACCCTTCACTGGTCATACAGCTGAGGTTAGCTCAGTAGCCTTTAGCCCCGATGGTCAATATATTGTCAGTGGTAGTCACGACAACACTATCAGGATCTGGAATAGAGACGGCAAGTCGGTCTCCAAACCCTTCACTGGTCATACAGCTGAGGTTAGCTCAGTAGCCTTTAGCCCCGATGGTCAATATATTGTCAGTGATAGTGCGGACAACTCCATCAGGGTGTGGAACAAACAGGGTAATCTAGTCTCTAAAACCTTCACTGGTAGTGCGAACAACTCCATCAGAGTGCGGGGTAGGGACGGCAAGTCGGTCTCCAAACCCTTCACTGGTCGTATAACTCATGTTAGCTCAGTAGCCTTCAGCTCCGATGGTCAATATATTCTCAATGTTAGCGGCTTAAACGTCAGGGTGTTGGATAGGAAAAAAAATCAGCTAAGTCAACCCTTGGTTGGATATGTAAGAGATGTTCAAGCAGCAGCCTTCAGTCCTGACGGCCAATATATTGTCAGTGGCAGTAATGATGGTTCCATTAGGGTGTGGGACAGGGAAAGTAATTTGGTCTCTCAACCTTTCTCTGGCCATACAAGTGGAGTTAAGTCAGTAGCTTTCAGTCCCGACGGCCAATATATTGTTAGTGGTGGTTTTGACGATACTATAAGGGTGTGGGACACAGAGGGAAATCAGGTGGGTCAACCCTTTGTTGGACATACAAGCCCAGTTAACTCAGTAGCCTTTAGTCCTGATAACAAATATATTGTAAGTAGTAGTGGCTCAACCATCAGGGTGTGGGACACAGAGGGAAATCAGGTGGGTCAACCCTTTGTTGGACATACAAGTGCGGTTATGTCAGTAGCCTTCAGCCCCGACAGTCAATATATTGTCAGTGGTAGCAGTGATGGTAGCATCAAAGTGTGGGACAAGAAAAGTAATTTGGTCTCTCAACCTTTCTCTGGCCATACATTTGGGGTTAACTCAGTAGCCTTCAGTCCCGATGGCCAATATATTGTCAGTGGTAGTTTTGACGATACCGTCAGGGTATGGGACACAGAGGGAAATCAGGTGGGTCAACCCTTTATTGGACATACAAGCCCAGTTAACTCAGTAGCTTTCAGCCCTGATGGCCAATATATTGTCAGTGGTAGCAGATTAAACACTTTACTTAACACCTTACCAGATAATACCATCAGATTGTGGGACACAGAGGGAAATCAGATTGGTCAACCCTTCTCTGGTCATACAAGTGGAGTTAACTCAGTAGCTTTCAGTCCCGACGGCCAATATATTGTCAGTAGTAGTACAACCATCAGATTGTTAGACACAGAGGGGAATCAGGTGGGTCAACCTTTCTTCAGTCGTCCAAGTCAGTTTAACTCAGTAGCTTTCAGTTCCGACGGCCAATATATTGTCAGTGGTAGCGGTGACAAAACTGTTAGAGTGTGGGACAAACAGGGAAATCAGGTGGGTCAATCCTTTGTTGGACATACAGGTCCAGTTAACTCAGTAGCTTTCAGCCCTGATGGCCAATATATTGTCAGTGGTAGCAGGGACAAAACCGTTAGGGTGTGGGACAAACAGGGAAATCAGATTGGTCAACCCTTCTCTGGTCATACAAGTGGAGTTAACTCAGTAGCTTTCAGCCCCGACGGTCAATATATTGTCAGTAGTAGTATGGATAAAACTTTCAAAATGTGGCAGTTTGGCTGGAAAAGTTGGTTACAAGCTGGTTGTAATCAGTTGAAGAATCATCCTGTATTGAAAAAACCTCAAACAGAAGAACAAAAACAAGCACTAAAAGCTTGTTTGAAATATGCTGATTGGAGTGATAAAGACATTTAAGTTGTATAAAATCGAGAGAAAAATAGTGTATCCCGCATCTAACTAGGAATAACCCTTTAACCTTCAATGCGATAGCCTAATGCTAAGAGAGCTTTAATCACTTCTAAAGCAATTCGGCGGTCGTACTCCTTTTCTGAGTCTGGTAAATTTTCGTAGGGAACTAAACCAGGATGTTGTTTTAGGGGATCATCTCTTTGAGGACCATACTGCCAACCGTCAGCTAGGCGTTGTTGTGCCCAAATTTCATGAGTATTTTTAGCTAATAGTTCTATTAGTTTTAAATGTTCTGTATCTATCACTACTTCTGATGTATCGATAGGCTGAGGGTGATAAGTCATTGCTAAATAGTTTTTTTGGTCAAAGTTATGGTCATCCTAATCTAGCCTATAATCGCTAATTTAGGCAGTGTTGCGAAAATAAAGGATAAAGGTAAAAAGTCAAGATAAACCCTTGATTATCCTTAAATTCAGACAGCAACCCCAAAGATAGAATGAATAAAGCGGCAGAGCCGCAGCTATAAGCTATAAGCTGTAAGCTATAAGCTCTCAAAGGAAGTAATAAGCTCCTGAAGGACGCTTTGCGCCCCAAAATAAAGATGAGAAACCAAATTGGTAGACCAAGTATCATGATACGTGGAAATGTTTTCATCACAAAAAAGCCGAAGTTACAATGGTGCAACGAACGCCCGAGAATAAGCTTGGTTAGAGGAAAGTGGACAAATAAATTGGTGAAAGGAGAAAAAACCTTATCCCGTTGGAGAGAATGACAAGAGAAAACCATTCCTCATCGAAAACATTTCCCTATCAAGAGTGAGGGCAAAAAATGAAGCCAATTGGTCGAAGCCAAAAATCCCAGAAAAAAAGTAGCAAAAGACAGGAGCCAGAAATAAAAGTCATCAATCCGCACTCGGCGGGAATTGATATTGGCTCAAGAGAGCATTGGGTTTGTGTACCTATAGCAGCAACAGAATCTAATGTTCGTTGTTTTGGGTGTAGTACACCAGATTTACTAGCTCTGGCAAATTGGTTAAGTGAATGCGGTGTGACGAGTATTGCCCTCGAATCGACGGGAGTAGAATGGATACCTTTATTTAACATCTTAAGTCAGCATAACTTCCAAGTCTGTTTAGTCAATGCTCACAATAGTAAAAACAGTACCAGGAAGAAAAAGCGATGTCCAAGATTGTCAATGGTTACAACAACTGCATAGTTATGGCTTACTTGCACCTTCCTTTATCCCCGAAGGAGAAATAACTGTACTGAGAAGCTATTTAGAGTTTGCTGAAAAAGTAATCGGAAAAATTGACAAGAATCAGCTTG
>NZ_KB235916.1:0-17240 GCF_000332195.1 Pleurocapsa sp. PCC 7319 | reverse complement strand
AAAATTCGACAATGAGTCTGTACTTTTTTGCTTAGTACTTCTGTACCTTTTTACTTAATACTTTTGTACACTTCTGTGCTTTTTTACTTAGTACTTTTGTTCTTTTTTACTTAGTACTCCCGTACTGAAATTAACAAGTGAAATTACGGGATATAAAAGAATAGAAGGGAGAATTCCTCAACCATGCGGGTTTCAGCCGAAAATCCTCATCTGTGAGATGAGGAATCCTCATCTGTGAGATGAGGATTTCTAATCTGTGAGATGAATTACTTTCATCAGATTTGATGAGGTTGTAAGATAGTTTAATCCTAATTAAATTTGATGAGATAGACTATGGAACGTCAGGAGCGAATTGTCTATTCCGAGATGACTAGAACAGTTGACTATGAAACTGGAGTAGTAAATGAAGAGGAACGAACAAAGATTGTTAAGCTTCCTCAGGAACCTCCATACGTCAAAATGTATATTGATGACTTAGCTTCTGTTCTGAAACTTCCAATTGGAGTTAGAGGTCTACTTTATGCTCTTGTACAGAGAATTGACTATGACGGAATCATCACTCTAGGTAGCACTAGCAAAAAGAGAATTGCTGAGAGGCTGAAAATTACAATTGGAACTTTTGATAATTACCTGACCAAGCTTGTCAAGACTGGTGTACTGAAACGTATAGGAAGAGGAGAATTTGAGGTTAATCCGTATCTCTTTGCTCGCGGAGACTGGGCTGAGATCAGACGTAGACGTGATAACTTTGGAAAAACTTTCAGAATGACTATTACTTACTCCCCTGGTGGAAAACGGAAGATAGAGGGTAGAGCTTTAGAAGAATAAAGGGTCAATAATTGACTTTATTCAAAAGAGAAAAAACCTTAATTTAGGTCAAGTAAGAAAACAGCTAAGACCTTGGATAAATAATAATTATTCATCCACCTTTAAAATTACTAATAAATCATCAATTAAACTTACGCCAACATCTAAAGAAAAATCTAAAATTATTGCTCAATTTGAAAGCTTTTAACTATCAATAATCACTTGACATCCTCCCACCACTAAACACTACATACATGCGGCGAACTATGCGCCTTTGTTGGTGTTTTAGTAGAGGTACTCTTTTGCATTTAAGATAGGTTTTTGTCCAAGAAACTCATAGCTTTTCTTCAATGGCTTTTATAGATTTTTATCAATTTATTGATAGCTTTTGTCCAAGATATGCTAGAAATTAAGTGCAGATTCTTCCAGGACAGTCCTGGACATATCCATAATGGAAGTAGATTTAATTCCTTTATCTCAACTGCCCTCTCGCTACGGTATTGCCCGATCCAATCTTTATAATCGTCTTAAAGACTTGAAGATTGAATCGGTTAAACAGGGTCGTAAGGCTTTTGTAACTTCTACTCAATTAGAGTTACTGGATGGATTACACGCTCATCTTGAAAGTGGAGGGACAACCAATGAATTCCTCAAGCAAATAGATTCTAATTCTCATTTAGTAATTACATCGAGTGGTGAACCATCTGCCCCTAATTCAATGGTTACACCTGGCTATAACTATAATGAACCGACAATTTCGCTTCAGCCATCAGTTTTGGTAGGTGCGATTGAGGCGGTGGTTAAGAGATTAATTCCTACCAACAGAAGTCGCTTAAACTATTTGAGAGAATTAGAAGAAGCTTATCAAAATGGTTGGCTACTTTCCACTTCCGAAGTAGCTGATTTGTTGGGACTTAATCAAAAGACGATTACTAACTACGGAACTGAATTTACTGATGCAGGTTTTATCTTTGCACGGGTAGGAATTAGAAAAGGTGGAGAAATAGCTTGGTCAATTGATAAAGAAAGTAGCTGGGCTGAACCTATACCTTCTTCAACCATATCTGTGAAAGAGGCTTTTTCTGATGCTTTTGACCCATGATGCGTGAGACTTTGCTCACAAAAATCAAAAAAAGCTCGGGACTAGATATTTAGTCCCGAGCTTTTTTGCTGAATTTAGAAAATAATGACTGCTTGAAGCTTAGTAATGTGGATAGTATGATTCAAGGTCAGTTTGGTATTGAACGTTAGATTGATTCGCTTCTTGGTCAATTACATTGTATTCGCCGATCGCCGCTGCTTCGTTAGTATTAACTTGTAGAGAATTTTGAGCATCGCCAGCAGAAGGAACACCGTAGGCATCAAGACTTAATTGATCTTGGAAGCTGGTTTGGTTAGCTTCTTGTTCAACATAGTTACCGTAACCTACTGCTGCTGCGGAGTTACCATTGATTTGTGCAGCATTTTGAGTATCTTGAGCAAAAGCAGTTAAAGGAGCGAAAGCGATAACTGTAGTTAAAATTGCCAATGTAGATTTTTTCATAATTTTATAGACCTAAGTAAAAATAAAATTTTGTGTGTGTTTTGCTTACATTTATTAGTTACGACTGGTCTTTTTTTTTATGCAATTATTAAAAAGTTTTGATTTGAGTTTTGAAACTTTGACACTCTCACCGTCTCTACATTAATTCTTCAGGAGAAACGATCGCGTTCACGTAAAACCTCAAATCTGACTCGCTTAATTCCTGAGACGAATAAGTCAAAACAGAAGGCAAATAGTATGCGACAGCAAGTCTAGCGGCAGTAGCAAAGTCTGTGTAACCTTCAATTGAGCAAACTACATAGAAAACATCGGATTCTACTAGAACGTTATATACAGCCTCATTTCCTTCTCTATCATTTTTAGCTGCACGATAAATATCTTGTGTGTGACTAACTTTGTGATTAGCTTTTTTTAGTATGGCGATCGCTCTTTCCTTTTCTTCATTGTTGCCAAACTGGTTACTTCCACCAACTAAAATTTTCATTTATTTATTTACTCATTTACTCATTATTTCATGACAAACTAGTAACTCCATACTAATCTAATAATCGTATAGAATTTTTACCTATGCTTGAGTAAATAAACTTTTACTCATTACTTCATTTGAATTTGACATCCTCCCGCCGCTATAATCTTTGATTTAGCGGGGGATTCCAAAGACTCACGACTTTGGTTTCTGTTTCCTTCCCTTACGGGTTTTTCGCAACTGCCCTTTAACGTTATGGTTATCAGGTCTTATGTCCGCTCCACAGACAATCACCGCAAGCCCTGCGGCGAGTATATTTTTTCCAGCATTGATGTCTCTATCAATTCCCTTAGTTCCACAATTAGGGCAATCCCAGGTACGAACATCAAGAGGCATCTTATCAACGACAAACCCGCAATGGTTGCATCGTTTGCTGCTGGGAAAGAACCGATCAATTTTAACCAGTTTTCGCCCGTACCAATCACATTTATATTCAAGTTGACGAAACATTTCACCCCAAGCAGCATCGCTAATACTACGAGACAACTTGTGGTTTTTGACCATGTTTCTAATCGCCAAATCCTCAATGGCAATTACGTTATTTTCTTGAACCAGGCGACTAGTCAACTTGTGCAGAAAATCAGTACGAGCATCTTTAATTTTGGCGTGTATTTTAGCTACTTTAAGTCGCGCTTTATGTCGGTTATTCGAGCCTTTGGTTTTCCGACTCAATTCCTTTTGCGCCACAGAGAGCTTTTGATACAGTCGATTAAAATGCTTTGGGTTAGCTATCTTTTCGCCATCACTAGTAGACAGCAAGCTAGAAACACCAACATCAATGCCAACTTTTTTCTTAGTTGGTGGCAAGGTTTCAATGGTGTAGTCATCTACCAGCATCGAGACAAACCAGCGACCACTAGGATCGAGTTTGACCGTGACTGTAGATGGTTCACATCCTTCTGGCAAAAGTCTAGACCAAACTATATTCAATGGTTCTTTGCATTTAGCAAGCCACAAACTACCATTGCGGTAGTTAAACGCCGACTTGGTAAATTCTGCCGTACCACCATTGCGCTTGGCTTTAAACCTTGGATACTTGGCACGTTTACCCCAAAAGTTAGCAAATGCTTTTTGCAGATGTCTCAAACATTGCTGCAAAGGTACACAGCTAACTTCATTGAGAAAGTCCAAGTTCTCAATCTTTTTCCAGCCAGTAAGAAGGCTAGAGGTTTCTTTATATTGAATCCTCTCTTGTCTTTCATACCAAGCGATTGTTCTAGTAGCCAAAGCTTTGTTATAGACCAAACGTACACATCCCATTGTCCGTCGCAAGAGGTTTTCTTGCTCGGCAGTGGGGAAAAACCTGTATTTGTAAGCACGTTCGGTCATACTTCACATTATACGTCATTAAATGTAAAAAATACAATTAGAGGCGCGCATTCCTCCTATCGCTTACCGCTTTGCGGTAAGCGATAGGAGGAATGCGCGAAGACAGATGACTATTATTATTAGTGTTTTGAACCAGAAAGGAGGGAGTGGCAAAACCACTATATCAAGCAATTTAGCCCATGCGATCGCTCTCGATGGCCGAAAGGTTCTATTGGTTGATTCTGACCCACAAGGCAGTTTGAGAGATTGGAATGAAGCAAATGGAGGGGAATTAATACCCGTTGTCGGGCTAGATAGAGAGACGCTACCCAAGGATCTAAAAGCAATATCAGATAGTTATGACTTTGTAATTATCGACGGTGCGCCACAAATAGCCAAAATGAGTGTAGCAGCGGTTAAAGCAGCGAATTTAGTACTCATACCTGTACAACCATCGCCGTATGATATTTGGGCTTGTGCTGATTTAGTAGATATCATCACCGCCCGACAAGAAGTTACAGATGGCTTGCCAATCGCCTATTTTCTAATTAGTAGAGCGATTAAAAACACCAAGCTTGGCAATGAAATCAAAAGCGCATTGGTAGATTATGAACTTCCTGTAATGACGACATGTACCACCCAAAAAGTTGCTTATCCCACTACCGCCGCTGAGGGAAAAACTGTATTTAATGAACCTGCCAGTAGTGCAGCCAAAGAAATCACAGCTATCAAAACTGAAATTATGGAGATTGTGAACTATGGTGCTTAAAGCCAAAAAAACTCGACGCGATCGCCCAGACAAAGAACAGGCGATCGCCCAGACAACTAAACCTGATACCAAAAGATTAAATGCTGAGATACCGAGAGAATTACACAGTAGACTTAAAACCTTTGCTGCCCAACAGGAAACCAAAATAACTGAGGTAGTAATTGAGGCTATTACTGAGTATTTGAGTAAAAGTTCAAATGAGTAAATGAATAAATATTAGACTATCTCAAAGAATTGACATCCTCCCATCACTGAAAGTGAAGGTCTCCAGCCCGAAGAAAGATGAAGAGAATAAGGTGTCTTTTAACGATTGCCCAATCAATACTTCTTTCCGGGGGGTGGCAACGATTCGTGAATTTTACTGTCATATCCCCCTCAAACCTTTACAGTGAAAAGATTGTAGAGTTTTAATTTCTAATTCTTTGATTGCTCGACAGCTCAAAAGCATATACAGCAAGCCTTTTAAGAATCTGACTACTTTGATTTTTTCATGCTTATCAGAGACTTTGCCGAAAACAATTATTTTTGTCTCATGAAAAAAGTGGCTCAAACTCAATAAAATCGTTATCTGAAATTGATAACATTGCCGAAAAGATGTCCAATTCGGCAATGTTTGTACTATTTTGATTCAAACCCTAAAACCATTGCCAGCAGTTAGTTTAAGGTCAATATGGGAGTAAAATGTGTGAATCGTTGCCATCCCCCTTTCCCATCTGCCCCCGCCGGAGGCGAAACTAACGAGCTTCTTATAATCTTCTCCATGACAAAATGCGCGGGCAGCCCGCAAGCCCATCGCCTTTAGGCATGTGCGGGGCTTATAAATGCCGCGAGTAAGGCTTTAGCCGCAACTGACCCACGGCAACAGCCCCTCCTTTTAAGTGCTGTCATGACTAAACATAATATAATTTAGTCATGTTAACACGAACTTTTGAATTTAAACTCAAGCCAACTACTGAACAAGCTTCTTTGTTTGAAGCTTGGTTGATTGCCTGTCGCCAAGTATATAACTATGCTCTGGCAGAAAGGAAAGCTTGGGTTAATTCTCGAAAGTGTGCTGTTAACGCTTGTAGCTTAAGCCAAGAATACATAATACCTGCTGATACTAAGCGTCCTAATTTCGCTAGTCAATGCAGGTCTTTAACTCAGGCTAGAAAAGATTTTCCTGAACTAGGAAATGTTCATGTTCACGTCTTACAAGAAACATTAAAGCGATTAGAAATTGCTTTTGTAGCTATGTGGGATAGAGGTCATGGTTTTCCTAGATTCAAATCTACCAAAAGGATGAGGTCATTTAATTTCAAGCAAATGGGGGTTAATCCACTTCAAGAAGGTAAAGTTAAATTGCCTAAAATTGGTTGGGTTAAGATGCGTCAGTCTAGACCTATTCCCGAAGGTTTTGAGTTAAAGCAAGTCAGAATAGTTAGGCGTGTATCTGGTTGGTATGCCATGTTAGTGCTTAAGCTAGAGGTAGATGTTCCTAACCCCATGCCTCATGGTGAACCATTAGGTATAGATTTAGGACTCGAAAAATTCTTAGCTACCAGTACAGGCAAGCTTATAGCTAGACCAAAGTTTTTTGTCTCACTCCAAAGTAAGCTGAAATCGTTACAAAAGAAAATGAGCAGGAAGAAAAAAGGTTCTAGCAATTGGAAAAAAGCGGGCTTTAAAGTAGCTAAACTCCATGAACACATCTCTAATACCAGAAAAGATTTTCACTATAAAACTGCGGGTCTAATAGCAAGTGAAGCAGGAATGGTATTTGCTGAGGATTTAAACCTTAAAGCTATGTCTAGAGGTATGCTCAGAAAACATACTTTAGATGCTGGCTTTGGACAGTTCCTCAACATCTTAGAATTTGTCTGCTGGAAACAAGGAGTATACTTTAATCGAGTAGATCCTAATCTCAGCAGTCAAACTTGTCCTAAGTGCCAAACTCTAACAGGTAAAAAAGAACTATCTGAAAGAGTACATTCCTGTCCTACCTGTGGGTATACAACCGATAGAGATGTAGCGGCAGCTCAAGTAATAGAGCAGCGTGGAGTAGTGGCGGTAGGGCGTACCGTCCAAGTCTGCTGAGGGATAGGTCTGCGAAGATCCTTATGAAGCAGGAATCCCACGTCATTTATGCGTGGGAGCGTCAAGAAGAAGATTATAGATCATGAAGCGAGAGCGACAATGAGTTGGAACTGCATGCCTTAACGGCGAAGATGCTTTCTCTCTCTGCTTTCTAGTTCATTAACCTTCACCCTCACAGGGATCAATTCCCCTGACTCGACAGCTAAAAATCCTTGCTCGGCTAGATATGCAACTACAAGGAAACCAATTAACAATGAACAAATTAAAAACATGATGATTTTCTCTGATAAGAATTGAGTGATTCTAGAAATGTAAAAAGCGTCCTCTTCAGTTTCGGAGGACGCTTTTTTCAGAATTCTATTTGAAGTTAACTAACTTTCAACTTAACCGTTGATTGCAGGAGCAGTTAATGCTACGGGAGCTTGCTCGCCACTTGCTAAGTCTAAGGGGAAGTTGTGAGCGTTACGTTCGTGCATTACTTCAAAACCGAGGTTAGCGCGGTTTAAGATGTCTGCCCATGTGTTAACTACACGTCCCTGAGAATCCATGATGGATTGGTTGAAGTTGAATCCGTTGAGGTTGAATGCCATGGTGCTAATACCCATTGCAGTAAACCAGATTCCGATTACGGGCCATGCACCTAAGAAGAAGTGCAAGGAACGAGAGTTGTTGAAAGAAGCATATTGGAAGATAAGACGACCGAAGTAGCCGTGTGCTGCCACAATGTTGTAAGTCTCTTCTTCTTGTCCGAATTTGTAACCGTAGTTTTGTGATTCAGTTTCAGTTGTTTCACGTACTAAGGAAGAAGTTACCAAAGAACCGTGCATTGCGGAGAACAGAGAACCACCGAAGACACCAGCTACACCTAACATGTGGAAGGGGTGCATTAAGATGTTGTGTTCTGCTTGGAAGACCAACATGAAGTTGAATGTTCCACTGATTCCTAAAGGCATTCCATCAGAGAAGGAACCTTGTCCTAAAGGATAGATTAAGAATACTGCTGTGGCTGCGGATACAGGTGCACTATATGCAACACAGATCCAAGGACGCATTCCTAAGCGGTAAGATAATTCCCACTGACGACCGAGGTAAGAAAAGACTCCGATCAAGAAGTGGAAGATTACTAGTTGGTAAGGACCACCGTTGTATAACCACTCATCTAAGGAAGCTGCTTCCCAGATGGGGTAGAAGTGAAGACCGATCGCGTTAGAAGAAGGAACAACTGCACCGGAGATGATGTTGTTACCGTAAAGTAATGAACCAGCTACGGGTTCGCGGATTCCGTCGATGTCTACAGGAGGTGCTGCGACAAAGGCGATTAAGAAACAAGTAGTAGCTGCCAGAAGTGTAGGAATCATCAAGACACCAAACCAACCAACGTAGATGCGGTTGTTAGTGCTTGTAACCCACTGACAGAAGCGTTCCCAATTACCTTGGGTTTGGCTTTGTTGTAAAGTGGTTGTCATGTTTGTATGATTGCGTTGTTTATTTATTAATGTTCTTGATTTAGAACGGGATGGGAAACGAAATAAAATAATGTGTTTTGCCTCATCCATATAACTATATTAACTAATATTAAGAGTTTTGTCAAGTTATGTAACGAAATTGTTGATGATCTCTATCAAAAGTTATAGACAATCATTTTTTGATTGAAAAAAATCAATATGAAAAAGCTCGGGACTAAATATCTAGTCCCGAGCTTTTTGTTGAATTTAGAAAATAATGACTGGCTGAAGCTTAGTAATGTGGATAGTATGATTCAATATCAGTTTGCAATTGAACGTTAGATTGATCTGCTTCTTGGTCAATTACATTGTATTCGCCGATCGCTGCTGCTTCATTAGTATTAACTTGTAGAGAATTTTGAGCATCGGGAGCATCAGGAACGCCATAACCACCAGAATTTAGTTGATCTTGGAAGCTGGTTTGGTGAGCGTCTTGGTCGATATAGTTACCGTAACCTACTGCTGCTGCGGAGTTACCACCGATTTGTGCCGAATTTTGAGTATCTTGAGCAAAAGCAGTTAAAGGAGCGAAGGCGATAACTGCAGTTAAGATTGCTAATGTAGATTTTTTCATAATTTTATAGACCTAGTAAAAATAAAATTTTGTGTGTGTTTTGCTTACATTTACTAATTACGATTGGTCTTTTTTTTTATGCAGATCTACTTCGAGCAATATCCAATAACAAAAGCGCCCCTCATGAATAGGAGAGACGCTTTTGTGAAAATCTATTTCGATTACCGCCAACTCTTAGCCGTTGATAGCAGGAGCAGTCAAAGCTACAGGAGCTTGCTCGCCACTTGCTAAGTCTAAGGGGAAGTTGTGAGCGTTACGTTCGTGCATTACTTCGAAACCGAGGTTAGCGCGGTTTAAGATGTCTGCCCATGTGTTAACTACACGTCCCTGAGAATCCATGATCGATTGGTTGAAGTTGAATCCGTTGAGGTTAAATGCCATGGTGCTAATACCCATTGCAGTAAACCAAATTCCGATTACG
Source organism: Pleurocapsa sp. PCC 7319 (assembly GCF_000332195.1). Lineage (NCBI taxonomy): Bacteria > Bacillati > Cyanobacteriota > Cyanophyceae > Pleurocapsales > Pleurocapsaceae > Pleurocapsa > Pleurocapsa sp. PCC 7319. The sequence goes on along the minus strand of NZ_KB235916.1, from coordinate 7,711 downwards.
GGCCATGCACCTAAGAAGAAGTGCAAGGAACGAGAGTTGTTGAAAGAAGCATATTGGAAGATGAGACGACCGAAGTAGCCGTGTGCTGCCACGATGTTGTAAGTCTCTTCTTCTTGTCCGAACTTGTAACCGTAGTTTTGTGATTCAGTTTCAGTTGTTTCACGTACTAAGGAAGAAGTTACCAAAGAACCGTGCATTGCGGAGAACAGAGAACCACCGAAGACACCAGCTACACCTAACATGTGGAAGGGGTGCATTAAGATGTTGTGTTCTGCTTGGAAGACCAACATGAAGTTGAATGTTCCGCTGATTCCTAAAGGCATTCCATCAGAGAAGGAACCTTGTCCTAGAGGATAGATTAAGAATACTGCTGTGGCTGCGGATACAGGTGCACTATATGCAACACAGATCCAGGGGCGCATTCCTAGACGGTAAGATAATTCCCACTGACGACCGAGGTAAGAAAAGACTCCGATCAAGAAGTGGAAGATTACTAGTTGGTAAGGACCACCGTTGTATAACCACTCATCTAAGGAAGCTGCTTCCCAGATGGGGTAGAAGTGAAGACCGATCGCGTTAGAAGAAGGAACAACTGCACCGGAGATGATGTTGTTACCGTAAAGTAATGAACCAGCTACGGGTTCGCGGATTCCGTCGATATCTACAGGAGGTGCTGCGACAAAGGCGATTAAGAAACAAGTAGTAGCTGCCAGAAGTGTAGGAATCATCAAGACACCAAACCAACCAACGTAGATGCGGTTGTTAGTGCTTGTAACCCACTGACAGAAGCGTTCCCAATTACCTTGGGTTTGGCTTTGTTGTAAAGTGGTTGTCATGTTCGTATGATTGCGTTTGTTTAGTATGTATTTTTATGTATGTACTTATCTTAAATGAGACTTTAGACAAATGTAACAACAAAAAATTTATCTATCTTATTAGTTTTGTTTATGATCCAAAAATACCGAATAAAAAAGCTCGGAACTAATATTAGTTCCGAGCTTTTTGTTGAATTTAGAAAATAATGACTGTTTGAAGCTTAGTAATGTGGATAGTATGATTCAAGGTCAGTTTGATATTGAACGTTAGATTGATTCGCTTCTTGGTCAATTACATTGTATTCGCCGATCGCCGCTGCTTCATTAGTATTAACTTGTAGAGAATTTTGAGCATCGGGAGCATCAGGAACGCCATAACCACCAGAATTTAGTTGGTCTTGGAAGCTGGTTTGGTGAGCGTCTTGGTCGATATAGTTACCGTAACCTACTGCCGCGGCAGAGTTACCACCGATTTGTGCGGAATTTTGAGTATCTTGAGCAAAAGCAGTTAAAGGAGCGAAAGCGATAACTGCAGTTAGAATTGCCAATGTAGATTTTTTCATAATTTTATAGACCTGAGTAAAAATAAAATTTTGTGTGTGTTGTGCTTACATTTATTAATTACGATTGGTCTTTTTTTTTTATGCAGCTAATGAAGCCTCCCACACCTGCTCTAACGAGACGAGGTGCGAGTATCTGGTAAGACACTCTTCTCGTAGGAGACAGCTACTCGTGTACCAGAAAACCGTGCTTCTCGGTGAACAGCAGGGACTTTAGCCATACTGAACCTGTTACTCATTTCTGGCAACAGCTTGTAGAAACAAATTCTGTATTTGATTATGTATCGTTATTTTGCTTGCTCCCTACTATTACTTATCGGGCGACACAAGGCTTATTAGTTACGAACTTGGCTACATTGGTCTTGTATTTACCCCTAAGTTACCAGCTTTCTGTGTCTGGAGGGCAATAGTGCCTTTGCAGTTAGAAGTATTATACCATGTTCTCAACCCAAGACCGTCGCACTAACTACCACCTGCTAATCGCGAGGAGGTAGAATGCGTGCTGATTGTCCGTTCAAACTAAGCTTTCGACTAAAAACTTGTTTAAGTTAGTCCCTGTAAGAGTTTGAGCCTAATATATAAGTTTTATTTATAGGTTTAGCGTATATAGAGACATAAGGAGCTTACTTATAACCCAGTCAGGGCAAGGGTTTACAAATTGGATTCGTATCGCATATGATACGCAAGGTATCGCATATGATACGGATTCATTTTAATTAACTTATGCGAGGAGCAATAAAATGGCAGTAACTCGCCTTAAGCCTCTCTATGACCAAGCAGGAACGCTAAAAGGATATGTTGATAAGTACACAGGTGAAGAATATGGCTTTCCTGTCATCATAGGAAGAAAAAGGAATCCATACGCTAAAGGATGGGTTATGAATAGTCAAGAGGCAATGATAATTCTTGCCAAAGATAAAGATATAAAAGGAGAAACCCACCGTGTCCTTTGGTTTATTGGTGGGATTCTTGATTTTGAAAATTGGGTTCAGCTTTCTGTTACAAAAATAGCCCAGGAACTTGAATTAAAGCGACCTAATGTATCAAGAGCGATAAAACTTCTTGAAGAAAAGGAAATAATTCTGCGAGGACCGAAAGTAGGACGCTCTTATGCCTTCATGCTCAATCCTGAATTTGGCTGGAAAGGTCAAGTGAAAAATTTAGATGAGTATCGAAGAGAACGTGACGAGCTTGAACATAGAGAAAAAAAACGCTCAAGAACTCAAAACAACTTGAAATTAGTCGAACTAAGTAAAGAAGACCAAATAATTCAAGCTATTAAACAAGGAAAGGTCAACGTTGAGGAATTTTATAGCCTTCTGCATAAGGAATAAAAAAATAAATCATGAAGCGAGAGCGACACGGCAGGGCCAAAATCCTCACCCCCGACGAAATCCAACTTCTCTTCAACCAAGGACTAAAAACCATCAGAGATCGCGCCCTGTTTGGCTTCTGCCTCTACACCGCCTGTCGGATCAACGAAGCTTGCACCCAACTCACCCAAGACGCATACAATAACGCCGAAGCAGTTCGTCCCTACATGACCATTCGTAAGGGCAATAGCAAGGGCAAACTCGCCAGCCGAACCATACCCACCTCAGAAGACTTAAAGCTGCTTCTAGGGCAATATAAACCCCAGTCAGGAGATAAATACCTCTTCCCTGGACGGTGGGGCAAAAAACATATCCACCCCGACAGTGCCTCCCTAATTCTACGCACCGCTTGCAGAAAGGTTGGTCTAGAAGGAGTCAGCACCCACAGCTTCCGACGCACCGCCTTAACGCAAATGAGCGACACTAACATTCCCTTCCGAGTCATCGCCGAAGTAAGCGGACACCACAACCTAACCCAACTCCATGCCTACCTAGAAGTCAAACCCGAACAAGTCAAAGGTGCGATCGCCTCATTGTCCTGTTTGTCATACATCGGAAAAAAAACGTTTCGTGATTCAAACCACTCCACCATTAACCAACAAATTCAAACCGAAGAGGATCTGACATCACCTTAAAATCTTTTTTGAATATCAAACAATATAAGTATATGTAAATAACAATTTTATTGCATGGATGCAAACAGGTTAAATATGACTTACGTATTGTTTTACAATTTTAAAGTAAATATTCAAAGACTTCCGAATATATTTTTTTTGGTTTTGATCTTTAACTTTTACATATTGCAAAAATAATTCTCTACTTATTCTCGCTCTCTTATCAAAGTAATAAAAAGTTAACAAAGCAGTACCTGTTAAAGTTAATAATGAAGAAGTAGGAAATATCCTTCCTTATCCAAACTCAAACGCATCACACTTTTAGACCCAAATGGCTGCATTCACTGGTTCTAAACTTAATAATGGGAACAATAAAGTTCAAATTGAAGCAGTAGGAAAAGACTCGTTTAAAATCAAAAATATGGTTTGCTTTTTCCATCAATCTGCTTAAAACAGTTACTAAAAAATTAGATACTTAAATATTATATTCTAGAAGGAAATCTAACAACTTCTAGAAGAATTTTTATACATATAAAAAAATGTCTATTTTAAGACTATACCCTTATATTAGAAAGCTTTTATAATAATCTTTATAAACCTAAAAAAATCTTAACTCTAACACTCGACTCATAGTAAAAAAGTCAATCAAAAGAAAGATCATCAAATCCAATTTGTCTTAGAAAATATTAGAAATTCTTATATTACAAGCAATCTAGACTAAAATGGAACTCGCTAATCGCTCGTAGTTTTTTATTTTTTGCTTATTCAGTGTGGTAACAAATAACTCCCTACGATCATCATTTGTCCCACACTAAAACTAGTCGGGGGCTGCTCGCCCCCAAACCCCCAGGGGCAGATGGGAAAGGAAATTTTTCGGGGTTATTGGTAGTGGGAAATAAAGATAGTTATATCAAGATTAGGTTGAGTAAAGCAGAGAAAGAGAGGTGGCAAGAAAAAGCAGTTCTAGCAGGAGTTTCTCTGTCCAATTTAATTCGGCAAGCAATGGTAAGAACTCAAACTTGGACAGTAGCAGATAGAGGTTTAATCTCAGAACAAACCAGACAAATAAGTCGGATTGGTAATAACTTAAATCAAATAGCTAAATGGGCGAATACCTACAAATCAACCGCCGAAGCCATTGAAGTAATTGAATGTTTAAGAGAAATAGAAAAAAAGCTAGAGGTAATATCTTCTTTCCCATCTGCCCCCGCCGGAGGCGAACCAAGATGTTAGTTAAATTCTTTAAAGGTGGTACTGGAAAAGGATCGTCGCCAGTAGAGTATTTAACCAAAGAAGTCGATAGTAAAGGAGTAACAAGAGAACCACTACCAGAAATAATCAAAGGCAATCCCCAACAAACAATTCAATTGATCGATTCCTTAAGTTTTAAATATAAATTTCACACCGGAGTAATCAGCTTTGCTCCAGAAGATAACCTCACAGAACAACAACAGCAAGAGCTTATTAAATCATTTGAAAAAACAGCTTTCCCAGGATTAGAAGTAGATCAATATGACATTCTCTGCGTAAGACACAGCCACACCAGCAACGGCAGAATTGAACGGACAATCAGCACGCATTCTACCTCCTCGCGATTAGCAGGTGGTAGTTAGTGCGACGGTCTTGGGTTGAGAACATGGTATAATACTTCTAACTGCAAAGGCACTATTGCCCTCCAGACACAGAAAGCTGGTAACTTAGGGGTAAATACAAGACCAATGTAGCCAAGTTCGTAACTAATAAGCCTTGTGTCGCCCGATAAGTAATAGTAGGGAGCAAGCAAAATAACGATACATAATCAAATACAGAATTTGTTTCTACAAGCTGTTGCCAGAAATGAGTAACAGGTTCAGTATGGCTAAAGTCCCTGCTGTTCACCGAGAAGCACGGTTTTCTGGTACACGAGTAGCTGTCTCCTACGAGAAGAGTGTCTTACCAGATACTCGCACCTCGTCTCGTTAGAGCAGGTGTGGGAGGCTTCATCAACAAAGTAGAGAAATTGACACAATCCTATCAAGATATTCAGAACACCTTATTAGACTAGAAATGAAGCGTAATGAAGAACTAGACCAATTCAAAACCAAAATCAATCTAGTGGACTATGCCCAAAATAACGGCTATCAACTAGACCAAAATAAATCCAGTACCAACTGTATAGTTCTCAAAGACAATCAAGGAGACAAAATATTAGTAGGTTTAGATAAGACTGACAATCACTACTTCTACTATTCCCTGACAAACGAAACAGATAAAGGGTCAATAATTGACTTTATACAAAAGAGAAAAAACCTTAATTTAGGTCAAGTAAGAAAAGAACTAAGACCTTGGATAAATAACAATTATTCATCTACCTTTAAAATTACTAATAAATTATCAATTAAACTTACGCCAACATCTAAAGAAAAATCTAAAGTTATTGCTCAATTTGAAAACTTTCAAACTATCAATAATCACCCCTACTTAAACCAAAGAGGAATTAGTAAAGATACAATCAACAACCCTAGATTCAAGGGAACAATTTACCTTGATAGTCGCAACAATGCGATTTTTCCCCACAGAGATAGGGAAGGGGTTTGTGGCTATGAAACTCGCAACCAAGACTTTAAAGGCTTCTCCAGTGGTGGTACTAAGGGGTTATGGGTTTCCAAGAGTGGGCGAAACGACAACAAACTTGTAATTTGCGAAAGCCCTCTCGACTGTCTGAGCTACCATCAACTTTTTCCCGATGACTATACTCGCTACTTTGCCACATCAGGAACACTGTCTGAGAAGCAAAAAGACTTACTCCGCACTGCTTTCGAGAAGCTTGACCAGAAGGGAGGTGAAATTATCATTGCTACAGATAGGGATGCAGGGGGAGAAGAAATATCCCAGCAGCTAACTGAAATTGCTCCTAAAACGGCTCAAATCTTCCGTTATGTACCAAAGCATCAAAAAGACTGGAGTGAGGTATTACAAGCTCAAATTGAACGAGAAAGACAACAAGAAAATCAAAGAAGTCGCTAATGTGAGTTGTTGATCTGGGGACACCCCAGACCCCGATTCTGGAGGGTCAGCAACCAGTCCCTCCAGACCTCCCCGAACGGCTACTCCAGGCTTTTTTCAATCGCGTTTCCAAGACTAAAAAAATCACTTTCAAACGCTGAAACCTTTACAGAGAGAGGATTTCCGTTGCCGTTATGTAAGAGGTAGATATACGCTTAATTTCAAATCGCTAAAACATACTCTGTATAAGGATTTCAAGAATTTATTATGCCTACAAAAAATGTAGTCATTGAACTATAGTTTTTGTAGGCTATAGTTTTTGTAGGCTATAGTTTTTATCGCTACGGATAGGGATCGAGCAGGAGAAAAAATATCCCAGGAGCTACACAGAATTGCCCCTAAAACCGCTCAAATATCTCGCCATGTACCCAAACATCAAAAAGATTGGAACGAGGCTCTACAGGCTCAAATTGAACGAGAAAGACAACAAGAAAATCAGAGAAGTAGGGGTAGGGGTTTATCATGTTAATTTCGGGTTTGACGTTATTAAGAGGTAGATCTAACTTCCAAGTGCAATCTCCCAAACGTTTACTACATAATAGTTTTAGAGATTTAGTTTGAAGATAAATTTTATCCTCATTAAAGGTTGATTTTTTACCGTATCGAGCTTAACATTTTCCACATCAAATCATTATATATCAAGGATTCCAGCCATTGTATACTACTTATAGTTCTCTAACAGAGTTGAAGTATGGGGTTCTAGAGACGAGTTCTCTAGGTAAAACTTCAGGCAGCACTTGAGAGCATAGTCTTTCTAGTTTGATTGGGAAAAATGCGAATCGCTAGCGGTAAAAGGCAGGATTCAACTAAGCTCTAGAAGACCTAAAGAAAAAAAACCAATCCTGGTTGTTTGGAGTATTCCAACTGGTGAGGGCATTTTCCAGTGTGAGAGTAGATGTCAGACAAGTTTAACTTGCTATCTACGCCAGTATTGCAGAATCCTCTAGCTGAAGTAAGAGGAGTATGTCAAAGACCAACACGAAAGGATCGGGGGTTTATGAAAATTTATTCTGAATCTCTAGAACAGCTTCTTCCCAAAATAAGTGGTAATGCTCTTAAGGTTTTCATGGCATTAGGAGGCAAACTGGGATGGGAAAACACCGTTGTAGAAATGACCAGAAACGAAATTATGGAAAGCACTGGCTTGAGTGAGAAGACCGTTCAGAGTGCTTTAAATGAACTTGAAGAACTTAAAGTAATTAGTCGTATTGGTCCTAATAACCGTCGCAAGTATGTTCTGAGCCAAATGTATGTCAAAAAAGGCAAATCATCAAAAAAGTCGTGAAAATTCGACAATGAGTCTG